>CAVAAT010000047.1:0-42273 GCA_963586925.1 Erysipelotrichaceae bacterium | reverse complement strand
TTGAAGAAAAAGATTATGCTAGTGATCTAAAAGAACATAAAGTTAATAAGATCTTGGCTTATGGTATTGCATTCTGTGGTAAGAAATGTAAAGTTATTGTTGAGGTAATAAGGTAAATAAACTAAATACAAAACTATAAGGGTAGCAAATTGCTGCCTTTTAATATGCTAACTGATGCTTGTATTTATTTAAATATTATGTTTAATTAAGTCGCGAGCTCTGACGAGGACGTCACTTTAAATGATTACAATCCAACAAAACGGGGCAAAACTTGTATTACCAATATAGAGGTGGTGGTCAGTGTACAGAAAAGACAGCCTGGTGATTAAAGACTGGCTAAATAATTCAAATAAGCCCCTACTAGTAATTGGGCCTAGACAAGTAGGCAAGACTTGGATGATACGAGATGAGATCAAAAAAAACAAATACAGGTTATTTGAGATTAACTTCATTGATCAGCCTGATATGATAACTTATCTTAATTCTGAGATGAGTGTGGTTTTAAATATGTTATGAGTGGATCTTTATTAGCCGTAGAGCTAAGAGGCATTACATCTGCTCTAGTTGGATATTTAACATTATTAAGAATGTAGCCAATGGATTTTGAAGAATTCTTGATCGCTAATAATATTTCTAGTGCAACATTGATCATGTTAAAAGAAAAGTATGATTTATGTGCACCAATTGATGAATACATTCATAAAAAGTTATTGTCTCTATTTTTTATGTATCTTATTGTTGGTGGTGTGGCTGATGATGTTAAGAAATATATAGATACTAAAGATATAAGGGAAGTAGGCAAGGTACAAAAAGACATGACCAATCTGTATAAGGAAGATTTTTCTCAGTATGAAAATGATGATAGGAAGCTTAGACTGATATCCATTTATGATCTGATTCCTGCTGAATTAAATAAGCGAAATAAGAAATTTGTTTTTACTATGGTTGATAAAGAACTTAAATTTGATAGGTATGAAAATAGCTTTTTGTGGTTGAAGGATACAGGTGTTATTTTGCCAGCTTATAATGTTGATAAGCCCGCAGTTCCTTTGCTTGCTAGTAAAAGTAGTAATGTTTTTAGATTATTTTCAAGTGATATTGACTTACTCACAAGTAGTTATCTCGTTGAGACAAAGATGGAATTGATAAAAAATAATGGTGAAGTTAATAATGGTGCCCATTTTGAAAATTATGTTGCTCAACAATTAACTGTTAATGGACTTGTACCATATTTTTGCAAGAAAAAAAGTATTGGTGAATTAGATTTTGTTGTGGAAATTGATGGTAAAGTAGTTGCGACAGAAGTTAAATCTGGTAAAGATCATAAGTCATATAGATCATTGAACAACTATATGATTGCTACTGATCTTCATATGGAAAATGCTTATGTTTTATTCACAGGTAGAACAAGAAGAAATGATCACCTATTTACCAATATATGTGTGTTATCTTTTAAAAGAGCATCAATTACCCAAAATGTTCAAATGTGTAGATACAACTGGTCTATAAAAAACATCTTTACCATTAGGTAAGGATGTTTTGATCAATAGTTACTTTAAGGCTTGATAGGTTGAAAAAGCACCAGTGATATTACGACATTTAAAACCATGAGCTGTTAAGATACGGCAAGCGATATGACTTCTGATACCTACTTTGCAATAAGCATTGATATATTTATCTTTGTATGGAAGTAGTTCATCTATCCTATCTCTTAGTTCATCAACAGGAATATGGATAGAGTCTTCTATTGTGGATTGTTGATATTCTTGATCAGTACGGACATCAAGTAGGATATCATCCCTATTATTTAGTGCTTCTTCCACAGTGATGAGTTGTTCTAAACTGTTCTCAATATTTTCAGCGATAAAGCCAAAATAGTTAGCGGCTGATTTAGCACTATTATATGGTGGTGCATAACATAGATCTAATTTAGAAAGATCAGTCACTTTACCATTTAAGGTGATGACAGTTGAAATGACATCTATTAGTTTATCAATATTTTCTTTCCCTACTGCCTGTGCACCTAAGATCTTAAGTGAATCCTTATCATAATAAAGCTTAGCGTGTGTTAGCGAACTATTAGGGTAATAGCTAGCATGAGAAGATGGATGAATGCAGATCGTTTGATAGCTGATTTTTTCCTTGTCTAATTGCTTTTTGTTTTTGCCAGTAGAGGCAACGGATAAAGAAAATACTTTGATGATATTAGTAGCTAATGATCCTTCGTATTTACTATTAAGTCCTGCAATATTATCCGCAATGATCCTACCATGTTTATTAGCTGGACCTGCTAATGCTATATGGCTATATTTGTTTTCGAAAAAGTCTAGACAACTTGTCGCATCACCACCGGCATAGATATTATCAATGTTAGTTCTTAGATTAGCATCAACTAAGATGTAACCTTGTTCATCCAAAGCGATGCCACTATCTTTAAGAAAATCAGTATTGGGCTTAATGCCGGTATTAGCGATGATCTGATCAAAGTTATAGATGGCGCCATCGTTTAAAGTGATAGAATAATCTTTATTGCTTTTTGTGATCTCTTTTATCCTTGTTGAAGATAATAGCTTTACATTGTTTTCTCTTAATTCTTTTTGGACATAATAGATGATATCTTTATCATAGTTAGGCAAAATATGTTCTTCTTGTTCAAAGATACTAACTTCTTTATTGAGCTTAACTAAGTTTTCTGCTAATTCAATATTGATGAAACCACCACCTATTAAAGCAATAGAGGTTTTGTCCTTGATAGTCTCTTTTAGTTTATCAACATCGTCGACTGTTCGCAAAGTTGGAATATCTTTATAGATCTCTTTTGACCTGCAACCCACAGCTAAAACTAAATGATCGTATTTAAGCTTATCTTTGTGATTAATAGTGATCTCATTATTTATTGTATCAATAGAAGTTACTTCACTATTGATCCTTACATCAATATTGAATCTTCTTTTTAAGCTCTCTGGTGTTTGAACTAAAAGATCATCTCTATTTTGGATGATATTTCCTAGGTAATAAGGAAGTCCACAATTAGCAAACGATATATACTTTCCTTTTTCTAATAAGATTATCTCAATATTTTCCTCTAATCTTCTTAATCGAGCTGCACAACTTGCTCCAGCAGCAACTCCACCGACAATTATCACTCTTTTCATAAGCATCCTCCTTGAATGACTTTATTGTATAGGCTAAAAAGCAAAAAAGTCTACTTGTTTGACTAAAAAGAAAAGACACTTGCGTGTCCAGTGACTATTTGAATAGGCCTAATAATCCTTTTTTCTTAGTAACTTCTTTTTCTTGTTGACCTTTGTAGTCATAGCCAAGATCAGAGATGACTTTCTTAACTTTTTCAGGATCTAAACTTTCTTCACTAGTAACAACTGTTTGATTTTTAGAGTGTGAAGAAGTTACTTTCTTGACATTAAAATTATTTCTGATGGCTGAATTGATGTGAGATTCACACATATCACAAGCCATACCTTCAACATTGATGATCGTTTCTTTCATATAACCTCCAGTTAGCAATCGCTAACGAGATAATCATAGTACTCTTAATTGATTAAGTCAACGTTCTTGCTTGATGATTTTAATTTTTGCCGTTTTAACATATTTTCTACAATTTAGCACAAATATGACATCAATGTTTACTTTGGCTAAAATATTGATCCACTATAAAAACTATGGGATAATTTTGATGGAAATGAGGTGCGAGGATGAGCAACTTAATAGGATAAGTCAGGCATAAACTTTGATTATGCCAAAATAAGATTGGAGGCATAATAATGTTAGAAATAAAGGATCTCAGTATATCTATCAATGATAGATATTTAATTAAGGGATTAGACTTAGTGCTCAATAAAGGTGATAAACTAGCTATCATTGGTGAAGAAGGTAATGGTAAGTCAACTTTATTAAAAGCAATAATAGGTAAGTGCATCTACGCTCAGATCACAGGAACAATAGATAATAAAAGTAACAAAATAGGTTATTTAATGCAGTCTTTAAATAAAGAAGATAGTGAGAAGACTGGTTTTGATTTTCTTTTTGAAAGTGAAGATGATTACTATCAAAAAGTTGGTGAGATGTACAAATATCTTGATGATTTTAATTTGAGTGATGAATTATTAAGTCGAAAGTTGGACTTGATGAGTGGTGGAGAAAAAGTAAAGATATGCATATTAAAACTGCTGTTAGAAAAAGATGATATCTTATTCTTAGATGAACCTACTAATGATCTAGATATTGAAACTTTAGAATGGTTAGAAAAGTTCATCAATGAATGTAACAAACCGATCATGTATGTTTCTCATGATGAAACATTACTAGCTAATACAGCAAATATGATCTTGCATTTAGAACAGATAAAAAAGAAAACTGTTTGTCGTCATACTTTATTAAGGATTGATTATGATAGCTATGTAGAAAAGAGACTAAGAAAAATAGGTAAACAATCTCAAGTTGCGCGATCTGAAAAAAGAGAGTATGATGCTCAACAAGCCAAATTAAGCCAGATCAAACAGAAAGTAGAATATCAACTTAATACGATCTCTAGAGGTGATCCACATGGTGCACAGCTTCTTAAAAAGAAGATGCGAACAGTAAAAGCTCAAGAAGAGAGAATGGATAAAGTGGAACTCACTGAATTAGTTGATGTTGAGGAGAGTATATCTTTCTTCTTTGAGAAAGTAAAGATAGCTAATAATAAGATCATTTTATCTTTACATCTTGATGAATTAAAAATAGACGAGAAAAAATTAAGTGAGTATATCAGTCTAAAAGTAATAGGCCCAACTCACATGTGTATCATTGGCAGAAACGGTGCGGGCAAAACTACTTTAATGAAGATCATTTATGATAAACTAAGGGATAGAGATGATATTAAATTAGGCTATATGCCACAAAATTATGAAGACGAATTATCTAAATATGAAACAGTATTAGATTACATTTGTCCTTCTAATAAGAAAGAAGATATCACTAAGGCTAGGATGTATTTAGGCAATATGAAGTTTACTAAGGAAGAAATGCAAGGCAAGATAAGTGATATCAGTAATGGCTCGAAAGCTAAATTGTTTTTGGTCAAATTAGTTCTAGATAGATGCGATGTCTTACTTTTAGATGAGCCAACAAGAAATGTCAGCCCATTATCTAACCCGGTCATTAGAAAAGTATTGAGTGAATTTACTGGTACGATCATCAGTATTTCTCACGATAGAAAGTATATTGAAGAAGTGATAAATGAAATATATCGTTTAGATGAAAATGGTCTAAGTAAGATTAGATAAAACTTGTGGCACTTGTATATCAAGAAAAAATCTGTAAAATAGTAGTGTGGAGGTTGAAAATATGAGCAATTATATTATTAGTTGTTGTTCGACTGCTGATCTTTCAAAAGAGCATTTCGAACAGATTGATGTTCATTATATTTGTTTCCATTATCAACTTAATGGTAAACAATATCCTGATGATTTAGGGCAAACAATGAGCTTTGAGGATTTCTACAAAGCTATGGCTGATGGTGGAGAAACAAAAACAAGTCAAGTTAATGCTGATGAGTTTGAAGATTATTTCCGTGCTTTCTTAAAAGAAGGTAAAGATATTTTACATGTTTCATTGTCAAGTGGTATTTCTGGTGTTTATAACAGTGCTTGTGCTGCTGCCGAAAGTTTAAAAGAAGAATTCCCTGATAGAAAGATCGTCATTGTTGATTCAATGGGAGCAAGTAGTGGCTATGGCTTGTTGATGGATAAGGTAAGTGAATTAAGAAGTCAAGGTTTGACAATTGAAGAAAATGCAAAGTGGATTGAAGAGCATAGATTAAATCTTAACCACTGGTTCTTCTCTACTGACTTAACTTTCTATATTAAGGGTGGTCGTATCTCTAAGACAGCTGGATTTGTTGGTCAAGCATTAAATATTTGTCCATTATTAGATGTTAATGATGAAGGAAAACTTACTCCTCGTTATAAGATTAGGACTAAGAAGAAGGTCATCAAAGAGATCGTTAATAAGATGGAAGAATGGGCTGAAAATGGCTTAGATTATGATGGCAAATGTTATATTTCTCAATCAGCTTGTTATGAAGATGCAAGAGCCGTTGCTGATCTAATTGAAGAAAGATTTCCTAAATTAAATGGAAAAGTAGTCATTAATAATATTGGTACAACTATTGGCTCTCATACAGGGCCAGGAACAGTTGCATTGTTCTTCTGGGGCAAAAAGAGAATCAGATAAGATAATTGATATTTTTAATTGAAGTGATAAAAGAGGTAATCTTTGTAAGGACTGCCTCTTTTCAATTTGTCAGTATATCTTCTTTTGCGCAGGATGCAAGCATATCTTTAACGGCGACGCCACAGCTTATATGATCTCTAAGTTCTTCTACTGTCATTTTTATATTATGATCTTTCTTGTGTGTTAATTTAATTTATACTATTAACAAAATTCAGTTTTAGTATATCAATTTTAAGATAAAATGTACTTGATTAGTAAAAATGACAAAAAAGTATGATTGTTTTTCCTAATATGTGTTAAATTACTAATGGAGATGGTTTAATATTTTCATTAGCTTTGACTCTAGATCATCTCCTTTTTTGTACAAAAAAAGAACTACTTTTGTTGTAGTTCTTAAATCTAACTATTTTGATTCAGTTTCTTCTAAGATAGAAGTGCAATGAGGACATCTAGTAGCTTTGATATCGATCTTGCTTTGACAATATGGACAAGTCTTAGTTGTAGGCTTTTCTTCAACTTTCTTTTCACCAATATGAGTTAATTTGTTGATAGCTTTCATTAAACAGAATAAGATGAAGGCCATTAAGATGAAGTTGACTACTGCTGAGATAAATGATGAAGCAAATCCTTTGATTTCTTCAATAGAGTAGAGTGCTGCTCCTGTACAGAAGTTTAATATTGGGTTAATAAAGTTATCTGTTAGAGAAGTAACGATTCCTGAGAAGGCACTTCCGATAAGTACACCTACTGCCATATCCATGACATTTCCTTTTAAAGCAAATTTTTTAAACTCTTCTAAAAACTTTTTCATGTTGTTAATTTCCTTTCCGAAATATTATAGTGCTTTTTGCTCATTTTTAAAGATGTTTTTTTGATTTTTGGAGCATTGTTTTCTGTTATAATGAAATGGGTGTTGAAAATGAAAAAAACTTTAGGATTATTAGTTTTTACGATATTGTTGATGGTGGGTTGTCCATATATCTTATCTCGGATGGTAGATGGCAGTAATGGTTTGGCTTTATTATTTATATTATTATTTATGACAAATCCTGTTTATAGCATCATGGTAGGTATTGCTGCTGGTAAGGATCTACTAAATTGTTTATATTATCCTTTTGTAGTAGCTATCAGTTTTGCGGCAGGATATATGATCACATTTGAAACAACTGATATGGGTTTACTGGTTTATGCTGCAGGATATTTAATTTTAGGATATGTCAGTATGTTCATTACTTATCGGGTTGAGAAAAGCAAGTTGAATACTGAGAATGAATAGTTTTCTTAAATATGGTAAAATAGATCATGGTGGTATTATAAGTGAAGAGAAATACATTTGAAAAGCCTAAAAAAGATACATTATTTATAGTCGTGATTGCGATCATTTTATTAGCTGCGATCATTTTTTCGGCTTTAGCGGAAACTGAAGATCAACAATTGATCATTGATGATCTTCCTGATAGTGAAGAAGTATCTATCAATAAATTAGTCATTAGTGAAGTGATGACTAATAATTCAGGTGTTTATGTTAATAGTAATAATCAAAAGAGTGATTATGTTGAACTATATAATGGTACTGATAAAAGTATCGATCTTAGTGGTTATGGTTTAAGTGATACGGATGATAAAGTCAAATGGGTAATAGATGAGGCTACAATTGAACCACATAGTTATCTTGTCATTGCTTTAACTGGAAAAGATGAAGAAGGCCTTAATGCTAGTTTTAAATTGAGTTCCGCTGGAGGAGAAAGATTAATATTAGTAAACAAAAAAGGTAAGATCATTGATGGAGTTGATACTGTTTCTTTAAGTAAGAATCAAGTGATGAATCGAAAAAATGATGGAAGTTGGTATGTTTGTCAATATGCTACTCCTGGTTATGAAAATACTAAGGAAGGATTGGAAAACTATCTTGCTTCCTTAAAATCTGAAGATGAGTCGGAACTTGTTATCAATGAAGTATTACCAAAAAATGATGGTAATTTTGTTAATGAGAATGGCTTGTGTGAAGGTTATGTTGAATTGAAGAATGTTTCTGATCATACTATTAATCTGTCAGACTATTCTTTGAGTAATGATAGGTATATTCCTTTTAAGAAACAGTTACCAGATGTGGAACTTGCTAGTGGAGAGATCTATTTCCTATATGCTGATAAGGAAAACTTCTTACAACAGAATTATTGTGGTTTTACTTTTGATAGTAAAAATGGTTCGATCATTTTGAGTAAATCAGGTAACATCATCGCAGAGTTGGATTATGAATCCTTAGCTAATGGCTTAGCGCTTGTTAGGATGAATGATGGTCAATATCAAAGGACTAATTTAATTTCTCCTGGCTATGAAAATACTAATTCTGGTATTCAAACTTTCCAAGAAAAGTATTTAGCTAATAAAAATGATCTGATTATTAGTGAAGTCATGAATAATAACTATTCTTATTTGGCGCAAAATGGTTATAGATATTATGATTGGATCGAGTTATATAACAATTCTGATAGTGATATCAACTTAGCGGAATATTCTTTAAGTACTTCAGCTAGTAATCTAATGGATTACAATTTGCCAGATGTCACTCTAGCAAGTGGTGAGTATATTGTCTTTATGGCAAGTGGTGATACTAACTTAACTAATAATAGTTACTATCATACTAACTTTAAATTATCAGAAAATGAGGGAGTTTATCTAAGTAAGAACAATAAGATCGTTGATTGTGTGAATTTGGCTGATATCCCTAATGGTTATAGTTATGGACGAAGTAGTCAAAGAGGATTCTATTTCTATTCTGAGCCTACCCCTGGTTATGCTAATGGTAATGGAAATGCCATCGTTAGTTTTATGCCGGAAACTTCTATGGAAAAAGGTATCTATGATGATGTAGATTATCTGACTGTTGAGTTACATGGTTATGGAACGATCTATTATACGACTGATGGCAGTGAACCAGATAGGTATTCTTCAGTATATTCTAGCCCTTTAACTTTGACTTCAACCACAGTTTTGAAAGCGAAAGTCATCAATAGTGGTGAGATAGAAAGTTCAACTAATGTTGCTACCTATCTTGTCAACGAAAATAATTCATTACCAGTTGTCAGTATTTCCATGGACAGCAGTGATTTCAGTTATCTGAATTACAATTCATTTGATACAGATTTGGAATTACAATGTTACATGGAATTTTTTGAAGAAAATGGAGGCTTTTCCATTCCTTGTTCAATTTCGTGCTTTGGTGGAAATGCTAGAGGAGATGACAAAAAGAGTTATGCGATTAGATTTAAGGCTCAATATGGAGCAAGAAATTTAAAGTATAAACTTTTTGAAAATCGAGATAATGCTGTTTATGATTCATTAGTTTTGCGTACTGGTTCAAATGATTGGACTAAAACTATCTTTAGGGATTTGTTCTCCACTTCTTTGAGTGAGGATTACGTCGATACGCAAGCTGGTAAAGCTTGCATACTTTATGTTAATGGTGAATATTATGGCATTTATAATTTGCGTGAAAAAGTAAATGCAAGATTCATCGCCGATCATTACAATATTGATCCTGATACAGTAAGTATCGTTAATGTAGATTTTAGTCAAAAATGTGGTACAGAGAATATTCAATATTTATTTAATTGGGTGGAAAACCATGATATGAGTAATGCCGATAACTATGCATATATCTGTTCGAAAGTAGATATTGTTAATTTAATAGATTATTGGATCAGCGAGATGTATTGTGTTAATCCTGATGTATATAATGTACGTTATTTCTCTTCCCCAGAGATTGATGGTGGCAAATGGAAGTATATCTATTATGATATGGATCATGGCTTTAGATTTTATACAACAAATTACTATACGGAATATCTTTGTAATCCTAATGGCATGACTGGCTGGATCGAAAACACATATAGTAATGCATTGCCAAGAAGATTATTTAGAAATAGCGATTTTGTTGATCTGTGGTTAGAGAGATTAAATTATCATTTAAGAAATACTTTTAATAAAGACAGACTAAATGAAAGACTAGATGAGTTTATCGCTATGTATGCTGATGACATAGAGAGAGATAGGGAAAGATGGTCAGATAGTATTGATTCTACTAGTGGTTATTATGTAAGTATGCGAGTATACAATAATAATCTTCAGACTATCAGGACATTTATTGAAAAAAGAGAAAGCTATGTATTAAGACAGACAAAATCTTATTTTGGCTTGAGTGATAGTGAGATGCAGGAGATCTTTGGTGACTTATGGTAGAGTATCGTTATGAATTGAAATATGTCATCGATAAAGTCGATGCAGAAATGTTAAAAAGGCAATTGAAAGCAGTGATGCAACTTGATAAGAATTCCATAAGTGAAGAGTATTCTTATGATATTAGATCCTTATATTTCGATAATGCTTATTCATCTTCTTGGTTAGAAAAAGTTGATGGCATTGAATATCGTGGAAAGTATAGGATCAGGATTTATAACCTTAGTGATGAGGTTATCAAGCTGGAATGCAAGCACAAAGATGTTGATATGACTTATAAAGAGAGTTGCTCAATTTCTCGTAAGACAACTGATGCGTTGTGTCAAGGTAAATATATCAATGTTGTAACTAATAAGCCTTTTCTTAATAAGTTTTTAGCAAATGCAAATATCCAACAACTAAGACCAGCAATTATTGTTGACTATCGCAGGACAGCATTCACATATCCGATAAGTGATGTTAGAATAACATTTGATGAAAATATCTGTAGTGGCAGATATAACACCGATCTGTTTGATAAGGATATGATCACTTATCCGATCATGGATCCTGATAAACAAGTGGTATTAGAGGTAAAATGTAATGAGTTTATTCCTCAACACATTTTAGATATATTGCATTCAGTTAGTAAGTTAAGAGTTGCAGTGTCGAAATTTGCCTATTGTAGGGCTTGGAAGTAATAAAGAAAGAGGTAGAGTATGAGTATTATTGATGCTATAAAAAAGAGCGTATTAGAACAATTTACAACTAGTGTTTCCTTGGAAATGATATTATTGTCACTTTTAGTATCGTTTGCGATTGGATTATTCATTGTCTTTATTTATAAGAAGACATTCTGCGGAGTTGTATACAACAAGTCAATGGTGATGACTACAGTCATGTTAGCAATGGTCACTTCTATGGTGATCAGAACGATCAACTCTAACTTGTCTCTGTCTTTAGGTATGGTCGGTGCATTAAGTATCGTACGTTTTAGAACAGCGATAAAAGAGCCTATTGATACATCTTTCTTATTCTGGGCAATAGTTGCTGGTATCATGTCTGGTGCTGGTCTATATATCATTGCGATAGTTGGTTCATTAGCTTTAGGCTTATTGTATTACTTGTTATATATCTTTGATATCAAAGCAAAGTCACAATATTTATTAGTGGTTGTTTATAAATCAGAGGCTACTGATAAAGTAAATGAATTATTAAATACTTTGACAAAAAAGAAAGTTAAAAGTAAATCAGTCAATTCAAGTAATGTTTGTGAAACTACTTTAGAAGTAGAATATTCTGAAACAATTGATGCACTTATTAAGGATCTTCAACAAGTTGAAGGAGTAAGAAATGTTAATCTAGTAACTTATACTAATGATTATGGTTTATAAAACAAAGAAGCATACGAAATATGATCGTATGCTTTATTTTTGACTTTTTCCTACTTTGATCATCTCAGCTTCTGTATATTCTTTAATCCCCTTTGCTTCCATTATCCTTTCAATAGCACTTGCAAGATCCAAACAATGACAGGAATAATAAACATCACCTAACTTTTTTGGCTTGGCTATTCTATACAATTGCTTACTTGTTTTTTCATGCGTGTAAGCCCAATAACGATAGGTGTAACCTATCCAATGTAATTCATTAGGAGTATATTTTCCTTCTCATAAGAAGTTTCTCCGTATTCTTCAATTATTTCGTTAAAAGCTTTATCATCACTACAAGATTCAAATAAAAATTCTATATCGTCAAATTCTTTCATTTCAGTTCCTTCCACGAAACAATACTTTGAATTAGCATAGCTTATAAATTGTGGGTACGATAGTGACTGTTAGTTTGATTTAAAAGCCTAAAGTTTAAAAAAATTTTAAAAAAAGATAAATTAAGCAAAATGCCATTCGTTTTGAAGCTGATCATCGCGGCGAAATGGGGCAGTTTATATTGACAGGATCAGCTGTTCCAGTAGATACCAAAGAAACAACTCATTCAGGCACAGGAAGATTTTCTTGGCTGACAATGAGACTTATGAGTTTGTTTGAATCGGGGGAATCTAATGGTACGGTTAGCTTAAAAAATTATTCAATGGAGAAAATAACGGATTTGGAATTGCAGAGATTGATATAGAACAGTTAGCATTTTTAGTTTGTCGGGGTGGTTGGCAACAATCAGTTGATATGCGTGATGAGGAGGCACTAGTGCAGGCTTTTGATTATTACGATGCAGTTGTTCATTCTGACATAAATAGAGCGGATAATGTTCAAAAAAATCCAATGCGTGTAAAACAACTAATGAAATCTTATGCAAGAAATCAAGGAGGACAAATACCTAACACATTGATAGTTCAAGATATTAAACGTAATGATGAATTCTCTGTAAATGAAGTTACTGTATCTTCTTATTTATCAGCTTTAGAAAAAATATTTGTTATAGAAGAAACGGATGCCTGGAATCCGAACTTACGATCTAAAACTTCAATAAGAAGTTCTAAGACTCGTTATTTTGTGGATCCATCTATTGCAGTGGCTGCTTTAGAAATTGGACCACGTGATCTTATTGGGGATTTAAATACTTTTGGTTTCCTGTTTGAAACACTCGCGATTCGTGATCTTAGAGTTTATGCTCAAGCTTCATTGGGTGAGGTATATCATTATCGTGACAAGACAGGCTTAGAATGTGACGCAGTAGTACATTTAAGAAATGGTTCTTATGCATTGATTGAAATTAAACTTGGTGGAGATAAACTGATAGAAGAAGGTTCACAAAATCTTAAAAAGCTTTCTGAAAAGATAGATACAAATAAAATGAAAAGTACTTCATTCCTTATGGTACTTACTGGAGTTGGTAAATACGCTTATCAACGTGAAGATGGTGTGTATGTTGTACCCATTGGGTGTTTGGGAGCATAGAAAAGACAGGATCCTGTGTCCTGCCTTTATTTTGTTTAGTAAGCTTCTTTTAAGATCTCGATCATGTCTTTAACTAATGGTACACGTGGATTAGCTGGTGAACATTGATCTTCATAAGCAAGAGTTGCTACTTCTTCAATCTTGCTGTTCCATTCTTTTTCATCGATTCCAAGTGATCTGAAATCTGTTGCTAGACCTATCTGTTTTGCTAAGTCTTCACATGCTTTAGCTAAAGCTTCTACTCCTTCTTCAGTAGTCTTAAACTTTAAGCCTAACAAAGAAGCAATTTCACAATATTTCTTGTCTGCGCAATATTCTGTATACTTTGGCCATACAGATAATTTTGTTGGTACTTGTCCATTGTATCTGATGACCTTTGGTAATAAGATTGAGCAAGTATAACCATGTACTGTATGGAATTCAGCACCTACTTTGTGGGCTAATGAGTGAGTCATGCCTAAGAAAGCATTAGCGAAGGCCATACCAGCAATTGTTGCAGCATTGTGCATCTTTTCTCTTGCTACTAGATCATTTTTACCATCAGCTACTGCTCTTGGTAAGTATTGGAATACTAGCTTGATTGCTTGTAAAGCTAGACCATCAGTATAATCATTAGCCATTACTGATACGTACGCTTCGATTGCATGAGTTAAAACATCCATTCCAGTCATAGCTGTTGATTTTGCTGGTAAGTTAGTTGTGAACTCTGGATCGATGATTGCGATGGTAGGAGTTAATGAGTAATCAGTCAATGGATACTTCTTTTGATTCTTCTTATCAGAGATAACCGCAAATGGTGTTACTTCTGAACCTGTTCCAGAAGTTGTTGGGATACAGATAAGTTTTACTTTTCTGCCTAATTGTGGATATTTGAATGCTCTCTTACGAATATCCATAAATTTTTGTTTTAAGTCATCAAAGTTGACTTCTGGATGTTCGTAGAACAACCACATACCTTTAGCAGCATCCATTACTGAACCACCACCTAAGGCGATGATCGTATCTGGTTGGAATGATTGCATCAAACCTGTTCCTTTACGTACTGTTTCAATATCTGGATCTGGCTCAACATCACAGAATAATTGGATCGATACTTCATTACGACGTAAGTTTAATTGTTCAGTGATCTTATTTAAGAAACCAAATTGGATCATTGAGTTATCAGTAACGATGAATACTTTACTTACATCATTGCATGATTTAAGGTATTGAATAGAATTTCTCTCGAAATAGATCTTACTTGGTACTTTGAACCATTGCATTGTGTTTCTCCTTTTTCCGACTTTCTTGACATTTAATAAATTAACGGCACTGACATTTCCACCTACTGAGTTGCCACCATAGCTACCACAGCCTAAAGTCAATGATGGTAAGAATGAGTTGTAAACATTACCGATACCACCAAATGTTGAAGGTGAATTCCAAATGATCCTCATGGCTTTGCAAGCTTCACCATATTCATCGGCCATCTTTTGATCATGACAATGGATTGCTGCAGAATGTCCTAAACCATTGAATTCAACTGATGCCTTAGCAAGTTCAAATCCTTGCTTGTCATCTTTTACTTTGTAGAAGGCAAGTACTGGTGCTAACTTTTCTCTTGACATTGGCTCTTTTGGTCCCATCTTAGTGCACTCGCAAGCTAAGATAGTTGTATCTTCTGGTACTTCTATGCCAGCGAGTTTAGCTATTTCTGTAGCAGGATGACCAACGATATTAGGATTTAATCTTCCTTCTTCAACATTAGGATCACTACTCTTAACACCGAACATTAATTGTTCAAGTTTCTCTTTTTCTTCTTTATTACAGAAGTAAACTTTGAAATGTTTGAATAGATCAATTGCTTTTTTGTAGATCTCTTCATCAATGATGATAGAAGATTCAGAAGCACAGATCATACCATTATCAAATGATTTAGATAAGACGATATCATTTACTGCTTGTTCAAGATCAGCTGATTTGTTGATATATGAAGGAACATTACCAGCTCCTACGCCTAATGCTGGTTTACCACAAGAATATGCAGATTTAACCATAGCATTACCACCTGTAGCTAAGATAGTAGCTACATCTGGATGTTTCATTAGAGCAGTAGTAGCATCCATTGATACATTTTCAATCCATTGAATACAATTTTCTGGAGCACCAGCAGCAACAGCTGTGTCTCTCATGATCTGAGCTGCCATCTTAGAGCATTTTAATGCACTTGGATGGAAGGAGAAGATGATTGGATTACGAGTCTTTAAACAGATAAGTGATTTAAAGATAACAGTACTTGTTGGATTAGTTACAGGAGTGATACCACAAACAACTCCTACTGGATCAGCGATCTCTGTTATACCTGTTACTGGATCATCTTTGATGACTCCTACAGTTTTTAAATGACGCATATTGTTTACAACATATTCACATGCAAATAAATTTTTTGTTGCTTTGTCTTCGAAAATACCTCTGCCAGTTTCATCAATAGCTGCTTTTGCTAGAGTGCCATGGTTATCAAGGCCGGCAACAGAACACTTAGCTACAATGTAGTCTACTTGTTCTTGGTTTAGCTTAGTAAATTCATCTAAGGCTTTTAGACCTTTTTGAACTAGCGTATCAATTTCTTCGTTTACGTTTGTTTTAGCTTTTTCAGTCATAAGTTCGTACCTCTTTCTTTCATGTTTCTTATTGTATAAGAGCCTTGTGAATTTTTCAACAAATAAAAGTCTTTATGTGAATAAATTCACAATGGTAACAATTGTAAACACTCCCAATAAAAGAGAAGCAATTTACTTCTCTTTACTTGCTTAATAATAAGGAATCATTTTCTAAAGATTCATTAGTCAATTGGGAGAATTTTTCTATCAGGATCGCCTTAGTTAATTGTTGTTTTTCTTGGCCACTGACATCAAAGATGATCTTGCCTACATTCATCATGATCAATCGATTACCATGATCGATAGCATCTTGCATGTTGTGTGTTATCATTAGAGTAGTTAAGTTATTTTCTTTGACTAATTTATCAGTAAGATCTAATACTTTTTTAGCTGTTGCGGGATCTAAAGCAGCAGTATGTTCATCTAACAATAATATTTTAGGACTTTGCATTGTAGCCATAAGTAAGGTTAAAGCTTGTCTTTGACCACCAGACAGTAAACCGGCTTTGACAGTTAAACGATCTTGTAGACCTAAGTTTAAGGAGCTGAGCTTTTCTTTGAACATCTCTCTCTCTTTCTTTTTGATGCCTAAGGCTAAGCATCTTTTTTTACCTCGACGATTGGCAAGGGCAAGATTTTCTTCAATCCACATATCGGCAGCTGTACCCATTAGAGGATCTTGAAAGACTCTTCCAATAAAAGCAGCCCTTTGATGCTCTTTTAATTTACTGACATCTTTATCATCTAAATAGATATGACCACTATCTACTTGAAAACCACCACTGATCGCATTTAATAGAGTACTTTTACCTGCACCGTTAGAACCAATGACAGTGACAAAATCACCATCATTTAAAGTGAGAGATAAACCATTTAAAGCTTTTTTCTCGTTGATAGTTTTAGGATTGAATGTTTTGTATATGTTATCTATCTTAAGCATTTTTATCTCCTTTAGTGGTTGAGTTTCCTAATATCAAGAATATAGCCACAATGATGGCTGTAAATAGTTTTAGATCGTTAGAATCGATCCTTAGCCATAATATGAAGACCATGACAATGTAATAGATCACTCCTCCAATTATGACAGAAAATAAGTTTGTATAGAATTGACAAGGGTTTTTAAATATAGCTTTTAGTAACATTTCACCGATGATGATGGCAGCAAGCCCAATGACTATAGCACCTCTTCCCATATTGACATCAGCGAAGCCTTGGTATTGGCCCATTAAGCCACCTGCTAATGATACGATACCATTACCTATGGCTAAACCAATGATAGTAGTTGTATCGGTGTTGATGCTTTGAGCCATTGCCATTTTTTTATTACAGCCTGTTGCTCTTATTGCGCAACCTTGTTCTGTACCAAAATACCAATATAGGATGATGATAAGAAGTAAGGAAATGATTGATCCTATTAGGATTGCTTGAGGAATGCTACGCATACTGATAAGTAAGTTAAACTTGTCAGGATTGCAACTTAAATTGGCACTACCATTTAATATATGCAGATCAACGGAGTATAGACCAAATTGAACAAGTATTCCTGCTAATATCGCTGGTATCTTTCCTTTAGTATGTAATAAGCCGGTGATCGTACCTGTCAGTAATCCACCAAGGAAAGCAACCAAAAGCGAGATGATAGGATTGACTCCCTTGGTGATCAGTAGAACAGATATTGCTCCTCCAGTAGCGAATGAGCCATCAGCAGTCATATCAGAAATGTGTAAGACTTTAAAAGTAATATAGATACCTATGCCCATTAGTCCCCAGATGATACCTTGAGCGATACCACCTGGTAAACGAGATAGTAAGTTTGATAAAGTCATCATAAAGGATCAATCCTCAATGACAATGTAATCAGAAGGTATTTCAATACCTAATCTAGAACAGAAATCGGCGTTGTATTTCTTTACAGGGTTAGGGTAGTATTCAATTGCCATATCTTTAACATCTGCTTCACCTTTTAAGATCTTAACAGCCATTTGACCAGTTAATACTCCTAATTGGTAGTAGTCAATTGTTAAAGTAGCAATACCACAAGCTTTACATGTTCCTTCTTCTCCACAGATCACAGGGATATTCTTGTCTAAGCAGATACTTCCAATGATCTCAGCACAACTTGCTGCTGAGTTATCTGTAGGGATGTATAAGGCTTCACATTCATCTACTGCTTGAGTTGTGACAAGAGAGATATCATTACTGTTAGAGAATGAGTAAGTAGACACTGTAATACCCATATCCTCTAAAGCTTGTTGAACAACTTTAACTTGATATAAAGAGTTAGGCTCACCTGAACAGTAGATGATACCAACTTTTGTAACATTAGGTAATAGTTCCTTGAACATTGCAGCTTGTTGATCAAGTGGTGCTAGGTCACTTGTACCAGAAATGTTTGTACCTACCGTACCTGAGAAATCATCAATATTTAAAGCAACACCATATTCAGTGATAGCTGTTCCAAGTACTGGTATAGTAGTTGTAGCAGCACTTGCGGCTTGTAATGAAGCAGTAGCGTTAGCTAAGATAAGATCAACATTATCTGCGACTAAGCCATTACAGATAGTTGAACAAGTAGCACTATCTCCAGCAGCATTGCCTTCGATAAATTGAACTTTATCACCGAATTCTTCGGTCAAAACATCTTTGAAACCTTGTGTTGCAGCATCTAAAGCATCATGAGTCACTAATTGGCAGATACCAACAACATATAATTTTTCACTAGTTTCGTTGCAGCCACATAGTGACAAGATAAGTAAGAGTGTTAATAGTGTAGTTAAAATCTTTTTCATATAAAATCCTCCTTGAATGAAAATAAAAAAGGTCACCGCATGGCAACCTTTATTTTTCTAAAACTACTATTGATAAAACTTTGCCAATGCTCATATTAAAATGTTATTACTGCTAAAGTAATAAAAGTAATAAGTAGCACTGAAATAGAAACAAGTTTTACTCATAAGCGTCTCCTTTTGAAAATATTTTACTAGAACTATGAAAAAAGTCAATAGGGGATTTACAAAAAATGAAATAATTTACATTGATTTGCACAAATTTATTAGAAGAATAAAGCTCATTTAATTTAGCAATACCTGTACATTTAATGTATGTTGTTTTGTAACTAATGAAATTTTAAGTGATTTTAATTTTTTGCAAAGATATTATAAATGGTATAAACTTACCGTTAACAAGGATAAATTGCGGAAAAATATACAAATATGCTTGCTAAATGGTTAAAATATGAAATGTGATTCTTTGGGATAACTTGTATTGAATTGATGTCATGCAAATTATTTCTACATATTGAGTTTAGCGATGACACCTGTTTTGATAGTCGTTGATTCAATGATGGTGTGGAAAGTGTTATTTTTTTTACTTTATGCTATAATTTTGTTGGTGATTATAGATGAAAAGAGTAGTATGTATCGGCGGAGGAACTGGTCAATCAGCTTTGCTTCGTGGATTAAAACAGATCGATAATATAGAATTATCCACTATTGTTGCAGTTGCTGATAATGGTGGTTCTACAGGAAGACTTAGAAATGATCTTAATATTCCTGCTATGGGTGATGTTAGGAGTGTAATGGTAGCTTTAGCTGATAGTGAGGACCTGATGACTAGGATCATGAATTATCGTTTTGATAGTTCTGCTGGTGAGTTGGCGGGTCATAATCTTGGCAATATCATCATTTCTGCTTTAACAGTTGACAGTAATGATTTTTATAAGTCAATCGTTTCTTTGTGTAAGATCTTAAAGGTCAAGGGTAAAGTTTATCCTAGTACCACTGAGAATGTCGTGTTGAAAGCCCATATGTCTGATGGTAGCATCATTGAAGGGGAATCAGAGATCAGAGACAGTGATCAAGATATTGTTTCTGTTTTTTATGATCAAAATGTTCATACTTATGACAAGATATTACTAGCTTTAAGAAAAGCGGATTACATCATTGTGGGTATTGGTTCATTATATACTTCAATATTACCTAATCTGATCATTGATGATATCAAGAAAGAATTGCTTAATTGTAAAGGCAAAGTGATCTATTATTGTAATAGCATGACTGAAAAAGGTGAGACAACTGATTATACTGTAGAAGATCATGTGGCTGCTATTGAAAGACATATTGGTGAAAAAGTAGTGGATGCAGTAATCATCAGTAATGATGTCATACCACAGAGAGTCTTGGATAAGTACGCATTAGAAGGTGCCAGAGAGGTGTTGTTAGCTAATACAACTCATGAGTATAGAGTATTCTCGCATTCGTTATTGAATTTTGATAATGATCTAGTAAGACATGATGCTGATAAGGTTAAACAGAGTTTTATGCAAGTTATGAGGAGTATGTAGATGTCATTTGCTTCAGATGTAAAAGATGAGATATCAAGAATTGAACTGATGGATGAATTGAAAAAAGCGAGGCTTTGTGGCTTGCTTCAGTCACTAGCAAGTCTTACTATTTCTAGCAATGGTGTGGGACTCATTTTAAAGAGTACTAATGCAAATGTAGCTAGAAGAGTTGGCTTAGACTTGAAAGATCTTTATGAGGTTAGAAGTGAGTTCATTGTCAGTAAGCAAAAAAACTTAGATAAAAGAAATATTTATAGAATGGTGATCGATGATAAAGCTTTAGAAATATTAAATGATCTTGATTTGTGGACAGACAAAGGTTTACAAGATCATCCAAGGATGAGCTTTTTAGCCAATGAAGATATGATCAAAGCTTATTTAGCAGGCTTATTTCTCGCTAATGGTTCGGTCAACAGTCCTTCTACTAGTTCCTATCATTTAGAGATCAAAGCTAATAGTATCAAACATGGTGAGTTCATCATCAGGCTTTTAGAAAAGTTCAACATTAGTCCTAAGATCACTGAAAGAAGAAATGCTCAGATCGTTTATATAAAAGCAGGGGACAAGATCGCTGATTTCTTAAAGATGATCGGAGCTCATCAAGCTGTATTGCATTATGAAGATATCAGGATCCAAAGAGATTTTAGTAATAGTTTATCAAGGTTAAATAATATCGATATTGCTAATGAACAAAGGATCCAAGCTTCAGCTGATAAGCAGATCATTGCGATCAGTTATTTAAAAGAAAAAGATCTGATGAATCTTCTTTCAGAGAAAGAAAGAGAGATCGCTCAGATCAGATTTGAAAATCCCGAAGCAAGCTTAAGTGCTTTAAGTGAATTATATTATCGTCATACTGGTCAACAATTGACTAAGTCCGGTATACGTCATCGTCTAGATAAGATATTGGCGTTGGCTGAAAAATTTCAAGATAAGGAAAGGTAGGTTGTCTTATGAGTTATGATGTGATTTTTGCGATAGTAGTGTTAGTTTTAGTTGTCGTATTGTGGCCTATTTTAAAATGGGTAGCATTGATATTATTGGTATTATTTGCGTTACTAGTGATAAAAGTATTGATCGAGTCACATAAGTTGAAAAAAGAAATACAAAAAGATCCACAAACATATTATAATAACAGTACAACAAATAAAGATGTAATAGATGTTGAATATAAAGAGAAAGAGATAGTAGAAGAAAAGTAAGAGGATAAGATGTTAAGAAGGGGAAAAGAAGAGGATAAAAAAGTAATCTTTGATATTTATGCGAAAAGTGGGATGCTCAACCTTTATGATCAGGATGACTATTTTTCTGATTCTTTTTGTGCTGAGAATGTGATCGTTAATGAGATCAATGGTCATGTGGCTGCTTCTTTACAAGTGAACTATCATACGATGATGTTTAATGAGCGTAAGATCATTAGTGGTGTTGTCTTTGGCCAGTTTTTTGAACGCAATAAAGGTGTTAAAGCTTTGGAAACATTAAGAAATGAAGTGTTTGATCAACAAAGATACAAGACTTTGTTTACTTTGATCCCAACAGATAACGAGCAAGAATATAGTAAATATGGCTTTGATGCTATTTATCAAAAAAGGATCTATCAGATCACTAGCAAAGATCTTTCTAACATCTCTTATAATAATGTTAGCAAGCAATTTGAAAGTGATGCCCTTTTAAAAGTATATAAAGATTTTACGAAAAGATTTAATGGTTATCTATTAAGAGATAAGCAATATTATCTTGATCTTATTGATTGGTTACAATCTAAAAGATATAACTTAGCTGTTTACTATTCTGATGAAAATGTTTGTGAAGGCTATATGATCTATTCTATTGAGTCTAATAAAGTAGCGGTTAGAGAGATCATTTATCTAAATGGTTCTGCTTTAACACAATTATTGAGTTATGGGTTAAAGATCAAGTCTAAATTAGATGTTTATGTTTCACAAAGTGAAGATCTTTCTCGTGCTTATCCTAAAGTGAGCTATAAACAAGTAGCAGCAATGGCAGTAAGGATAAATGATATTGAATTATTTAATAAGTTATTTGGAGTCAATGTTACTGATACTGTTACTGGCTACAAACTAAATGAAAGACCGCTATTTATCAGCGATCTTCGATACCGTTAACGACTTGATGTCGTTTTCTTTTTAGTCATCATTATAAGAATTATAGAAGTCTTCTAACGCTTGTGACTCATTTTGCGATAAAGATTCATTATTTTCACTTGCCTTATCAGCAATCTTGATCAGATCTTCAAAACCGGTAAGAGCAGCAAATGATTGGAAAGTATCTGCTCGATCTGCCTTGAGCGGTTGAGTTTTTTCTTTGATCTGCTTGTAAGGGTAGTAAAGATATTTTTTGTATTTTTCCTTCATTTATCCTTCTTATTTCTTTGAGTCTAATTTCTTTATCTCTTGTGAAATTAGGGTGTAAAGTTCACGCAACTCTTCTTCAGTTAAAGTGACTCCCTTACCCATTCTTTCGTGCTCGTTAGCCCAATCCCTAATGTCGTATTTTGGATTACGCTCATTCCAACTTATTTTGTTGAATTCCTTTTTCCATCCATTGTTACTTTCTGATAGAACACCTAATTCTTCTGTTATTTCATACTTAAATTCTGCCATCTTTTCTTCCTCCTTTATGCCTATCACTATTATATTAGTTTTTAAAAAGAATTTTCCTTAAAATATCTTAAAGAAATGACAAAATATTGTTCAATAGACTAAATCGGGACACTAAAAAGTTTGGTATAATAGTAATGAGGTATATTCTATATGGGAAAAGGTTTATTTTTATCGATCGAAGGTTGTGACGGATCTGGCAAGACTACTGCTTGTAAAACAGTTATTGAGCGTTTAACAAGTGAAGGTTATGATGTTGTTTATACAAGAGAACCTGGAGGTAGTGATATTGCCGAACAGATACGTAACGTTATCTTGGATGTTAAAAATACTGCTATGGATGAACGTTGTGAAGCTTTACTATATGCGGCAAGTAGAAGGCAGCATTTAATGGAAGTAGTATTACCGGCTTTACAACTTGGTAAGATCGTCATCTGTGATCGTTTCATTGATTCTTCTTTAGCTTATCAAGGTTATGCTAGAGGGATTGGGATTGATGAAGTCTTACAAATAAATCAATTTGCGATAGAAGGATATATGCCTGATATGACTGTTTATTATGCTATTGAGGCACAGGAGGGTCTAAAGAGGATCGCTTCAAGAAAAAGTCTTGATCGTTTAGATGTGGAGAGTATCAATTTCCATAAGAAAGTTCAAGAAGGATATGAAATCTTATGTAAAAAATATCCTGAAAGGATCAAAGTTGTTGATGCTTCATTAGATAGGGAAACAGTTGCTGAGAATACTTATAAACTTATCAAGGAAAAGATCAATGGAAAGCTATAGTGAAACTTTGAAAAGACAACAACCGATCGTTTATAGGACTTTGTCTAATGCTCTAAAACAAGATCGTTTATCTCATAGTTACCTGTTTTCTGGACCAAAAGGTTCAGGAAAGAAACAGGCGGCTTTTCTATTGGCACAAAGCTTAGTTTGTTTGGAAAATAATGGTGGGTTTGCTTGTGAGAAGTGCGCTAATTGTTTAAGAGTAAAAGAAAACAATTATTCCGACCTTATCTATGTGCAAGCTAAGACAAATACCATTAGATTACAAGATCTTGAAGCGATAAAAGATCGTTTTGATAAGACAGCATTAGAAGCGGCTGGTAAGAAGATCTTTATCATCAACGATTGTGAGAAACTTACTTTTCAAGCAGCTAATAGTTTATTAAAGTTCATTGAAGAGCCAACCAATAACTTGACAGGTATCTTTTTGACAAGTCAAGTAGAAAATGTTTTACCTACTATTGTTTCAAGATGTCAGAATGTTAACTTCCGTCCTTTGAGTAAGGAAGATTTTTATGAGTATGGTTTAACACTAGATATCAGTGAATCTACCTGTCATATCATCTGCCAATTAGTGAGTAGTAAGGAAGAGATGTCAACATACAAAGATTCTAAGACATTTGCTTTTGGGTTAAATGCTTTTAAGGATTTTATGAGTGATTATCTTGATAATGATTATGAGGCATTCATTGAGTTACAAGATGATTTTACGAAACAGAAAAAATTAGACGATAAATCTTTAAGAGAAGCTATCGGTGCTTTTTTAGATACTGGACTGATCTTTTTACAAGACTATCTTTCTAACTATCAAAGTAAAGATGAGGATTATCAACAATTGTTATTAAAAGCAAAAAATAATAGCTCTTTTGATTGTAGTTATTTTATGAAAGTATTTTCCCAATGTAACGATAACTTAAAGAAGGCAGCTAACGGTCTATTATGTATTGATCGTTTGTTATATAGATTAAGAGAAAAGGAATAGAGATATATTATGAGTGAAGAAGAAAAAAACAGTGAAAAGAATGTTGAATTTAAATATTGCGTATCAGTAAAGTTTAGAGGAGCTAAAAAAGCTTACTCTTTTGGTACAGATATGGAAGATCTCAAGTATGGTGATAAGGTCGTAGTTGAGACTGTCAGAGGTGTTGAATTAGGAGAGCTTATCAGTGACTTAAGAGATAGTAGTCAACATAACATCTCTTTAGCTTTAAAGCCGATCATCCGTAAAGCAACTGAAGAAGATATAAAACAACAAAAGATCAATATCGATGAGACACCAGAGTTGATGAGAAAGTGTCGTAATTGTATTGAACAAGCTAAATTAGATATGAATCTTATTTCAGCTGAGTATACTTTGGATCGTACTAAAGTCATCTTCTCTTATGTAGCTGATGAAAGAGTTGACTTTAGGGAATTACTAAAGATATTGGCTGCTACTTTTAAATGCCGTATTGAATTAAGACAGATCGGTCCAAGGGATAAAGCAAAGATCATTGGTGGTCTTGGTTGTTGTGGTATGGAGACGTGTTGTTCACGTTTCTTAGATGATTTTGATATTGTTTCGATCAATATGGCTAAGAACCAATTATTAGCTTTAAATACTGCTAAGTTATCTGGTCAATGTGGCAAGTTAATGTGTTGCTTAAAATATGAAGATGAAGCTTATAAAGAATTAAGAGCTGGTTTACCAAAGCTAAATACCGTTGTTTATTACAATGGTGAAAAGTTTAGGATCACTTCAATGAACATCTTAAATAATACTGTCCATATTGCTAATAAAGAAAATGCTTTAGATCTTACAGTTGATGAACTAAAGTCAGTATTAGAAGAAAAGAAAGCTGAATAGTTATGAAGAAAGAAAAAAGGATCTGGCTTGCGATACTGATCTTTGGTTTATTAGGTCAGTTAGCTTGGAATGTTGAAAATATGTATTTCAATGTGTTTGTTTATAACACATTGAGTGGTGATGTCAATGTCATTGCTTCTATGGTCGCTCTAAGTGCGATCACAGCTACGTTCACTACTTTGATCATGGGTAGTTTTTCAGATAGGTTAGGCAAAAGAAAGATATTCATTGTCTCAGGTTATTTTATTTGGGGGCTTACAGTTATCGTATTTGCTTTCTTAAATACAGATAATATTTCTAAATTGTTCCCTTATAAGCAAGCAGCTATCTTTGGAGGACAACTTGCGATATTAATGGATTGTGTGATGACTTTCTTTGGTTCTACAGCTAATGATGCTTGTTTCAATGCTTGGTTAACTGAGGCTATTGATAATAGTGATCGTAGTAAGTATGAGAGTGTCATTTCAGCCTTGCCACTAGTAGCAATGCTCATCATCTTTGGCTTATTAGATCCTTTGACACAAAATGGTAAATGGTCTATTTTCTTCATCATCATTGGTGCTTCTGTTTCTATTGGTGGAATATTTGGGGCTTTCTTGTTAAAAGATGAAGTAAAAAGTAGAAGTAAGAGATCATTTATCTCTAATATCACTTATGGCTTTAATGTAAAGACAATAAAAGAGAATAAAGAGTTATATTATGCTCTTATCATCTTATTAGTCTTTTCAATATCTACTCAGATATTTATGCCGTATATGATCATCTATATTCAAAAGTATTTACAGATCAGTAATTATGCGATCATATTAGGAGTAGTTTTGATATTAGCTTCTATTATCTCAGTGCTTCTTGGTACTGTCATTGATAAGATCGGAGCAGATAGCTTATATGTTCCAGCTGTAATTGTTTTAACTATTGGTTTACTATTAATGTATGTAGTAAGAAAACCTATAGCTATCATGGTAGCTGGTACGATCATGATGAGTGGTAATTTGTTAGTCACTTCTTTAGTAAATGGTACTATTAGAAATAATACGCCCGAAAAACAAGCTGGTTCCATCCAAGGTATAAGAATGATCTTTGGTGTAATGTTACCTATGATCATTGGACCTTTTATTGGGGCAGCAGTCATAAAAAATAGTGGCATGACTTATGAAGAGTTGGGCTCTATTAAACAAGTACCTACTCCTGCTATTTGGCTTGCGGCAGCAATAGTTGCACTATTAATATTGATCCCTTATCATTTTTATATGCAAGCTACAAAGATCAAGAAACAAAAGCATAATAACCTTTTGACTAGTTATGGTAAGGAACTTGATATCAATGCTGTTTTACCTGAATATCCTCGACCACAGTTTAGAAGAGATTCATATATCAATCTAAATGGTCTGTGGAAATATGCGATAACTCAAAATGAAACAAAGCCTACTATTTATGATGGTGATATCGTTGTACCTTTTTCTCCTGAATCTACTTTATCAAGAGTAAATAGGACAATAACGGATAAAGATACTTTATGGTATTGTAAGAAGTTTACTTTGCCTACTGACTTTAATAAAGGATTAGTACATTTACATTTTGGAGCAGTAGATCAGATTTGTGAAGTATACTTGAATGATCAATTAGTCACAACTCATGTTGGTGGTTATTTGCCATTCAGTTGTGAGATAAGCCAATACTTAAAAGAAGAAAATGAATTAGTTGTAAAAGTAAAGGATTGTACTGATAAGTCTTATTATTCTAGAGGCAAGCAATCTAGTAATAGGGGAGGTATTTGGTATACTCCGATCAGTGGTATCTGGCAAACTGCTTGGTTAGAATCAACTCCTATTGAATATATCCATGGCTTTAAGTTAAATATTGATTACGATAAGCAATCTGTTAATTTAGTCATTGATGGTGATAGTGTCTCTTATAGAGTTAAAGTAAAAGAAAAAGATAAAGTCATCTTTGATCAAGAAGCATCTTCTAATAGTGAGATCTATATCGAAAATATGCATAGTTGGTCGCCAGAAGATCCTTTCTTATATGACTTGACTATTTCTAATGGAGTAGATGAAGTATCTTCTTACTTTGGCATGAGAAAGTTCTCGATCAGTTGTGATGAAAAAGGCAACAAACGTTTATTCTTGAATAACAAGCCTTATTTCCATAAAGGTGTATTGGATCAAGGTTATTATTCTGATGGTATCTACACACCAGCTAGTTATAAGCAGATGGAAGATGATATTCAATTGTTAAAGGATATGGGCTTTAATACGATAAGGAAACATATCAAGATCGAACCTTTATATTTCTATTATTTATGCGATAAGATGGGTATATTGTTGTGGCAAGACATGGTAAATGGTGGTACAAAGAATTCTTTCTGGACTACTATGGCTTTCCCTTATATGAACATCACTTTAAATGATCACAAGTATTGGTGGTTTTCAAGAAGTAAAAAAGAGTCTAGAGATATGTATTATAAAGAGGCTAAAGAGACTATTGAGTTATTATATAATACAGTTTCATTGGCTTTGTGGGTACCATTTAATGAAGGATGGGGTCAATTTGATTCTAAAGAAGTATATAACTTCATTAAGAGTTTAGATAACAGTAGAATTATTGATCATGCTAGTGGTTGGCACGATCAAAAAGCTGGCGATTTATTAAGTAAGCACATTTATTTCCAAGACATCTCTTTTGAAGATGATGAAAGAGTTTGGGCTTTAACTGAATATGGTGGATATTCGCAAATGATCAAGGGCCATAGCTATAATGATGCTGCTTATGGTTACAAGTTGTTTAACAATCAAATAGATTTGCAAAGTGCTTTCTTACAATTACATACTGAACAGATCATACCTTTGATCGAAAAAGGATTAAGTGCTACGATCTATACTCAATTATCGGATGTTGAGGATGAGGTTAATGGCTTAGTAACTTATGATCGAAAAGTAGTTAAGTATGATAAGAAGTTTGTTAAGGCCATAAATGATAAGTTAGTCATTAAATAAGATCAGAAGCTGAGTTTTAGGATTCAGCTTTTTGTTTTTTAAATGGTGATGAAAAATATTGTAAGAATTTGTAAGTGATTATACTAGTAGAATTAACTAAATGGGTTCTATTTCGTTTATAATTAGTGTATAGAGTTGGAGGAGTAAGTATGCAAGTTGATGATTATGTTAAGGTTAAAGATGAAGGTAAATATAGTTGGATAAAAGAGATAAGAGGCAAAAAGGCAAAGCTAGAAGATGACTCTTGGGTAAGTTTAAGTAAACTTGAATATGTTGCCCCAAGGGAATTAACAGAAAGTGAATTGCGCAATTATTTTAGGATGAATGAGTTCTACTATGATTCTCTTGAGGATAATATTTTAGAAAGCAATTATGTTGGTGATATCATCTATACTCCTACTAAGGAAGATTTGCTGGCATTACTAATGAATATAAAGATCAAGGATATTGACCTTGGTCAGTTTTTTCAATGGTCTTTTGCGACTAGTCTAACTTTGATAAATTGTTATGGCATAAATGAAGGATCAGAAGATGAACTGGATAAGACATTATTAAAAAAAGATGGTGATCTATTTGATTTTGTCTTTGAAGAGATAGGAAAAGCTGTTAAAGATAATGGTGATGATAAATATTTCCTTATTGATATGTTAGATATTGATGAACTGATTGAAGTAGTGAGAACTCATATTCAAAATGAAAAGAATGGTGTTCGCCTCTATACTGAAAAAGAAAAAGATAAGTTTGTCACTTATGTTGATGAGAATAATTTACTAAAAGAATTTGATGAAGAATATAAACAACTATATAAGCAATTTGTCTTAGATCTAGTTGAAAAAGAAAATCAGACAGGAATGGAAGCTTATGCTAGTGGATGCTATGGCGGCAATGAGGTCTTTGAGTGTGATTGGTTTAAAGCAAGAGATACTTATGAGAAACTATATGCTGAGTATGGTTATGCTACTTATGCTAATTCATTAGGCTATATTTATTATTATGGTAGGACTAATAATGGTATTGCTCAAGATGATCTAGCTTTTAAGTATTTCTCTGTTGGAGCAGCTAGTGGTTTATATCAATCTAGTTATAAGCAAGCTGATATGTTCTATTATGGAAGAGGGGTAGTAGAAAACAAGAGAATAGCTATCGATATTTATTTTAAGTTGTATTGGGATTGCAAGAAGTTATTTGAAAAAGGTTTTTATGATTGTGAGTTTGCTGATATTGCTTTGAGGCTAGGCACGACTTTTATGTCTAAGACTAATCCTAGTTATAATGTAGCTTACTATTATCTGTTACAAGCTCAATTTGCGATCGATCAAAGAAAAGAACAAGTAAATCTTTATGGTGATGATGTTGTAGAAAATAAGATAGCTGAGGCAATGGAAAATTGTCATAAGCAAATAGATGTTAAGCCGACTAAAAAGATTGAGTATGAAGAGCCTTCTTGGATCAAAGATCTAACTGAGGATAATCAAAGGATCGTTGTTCATATTAAAAAATATAAAAATGCTAAGCTTAAAATGACTTTTAGTGCTTTGGCTAATACTGAAGGTGAAACACAACCTCATTTGTTTACTTTTGTGGGATTTAATAAGTGTATTTTAACGGATACGATAGTTGCTCGTGCTGTTGATAAATATGATTTTGATCTCAATAGTAGTTACATTATCACTCATTATGAGATTGATGATACAGATACAGTTTTCTACTTCTATGAAAAGGAAGTATTTAGAATTGCTACTGATTTTTATACGATTGAACAAAGGGATAATTAAAGAAATAAAAGAAAAGGGTTCACTATGTAAGTGAACTCTTTTCCAAGGGAAGTTCTGAAAAAATAATAACTATATTAATCGATGATCTCTCTATGAATATCGGCTCCTAAGTTGGCTAACTTAGAAACGATATCTTCATAACCTCTATCAATGTGATAGATGTCATGGATCGTTGTAGTACCTTGGGCAATTAGTCCAGCAATGACAAGGGCTGCACCACAACGTAAGTCTGTTGCCCATACATCAGTTCCGGTTAGTTTTGTTGGGCCAACTATGGTTGCTGATGGACTATTGATGATGATGTTTGCTCCCATCTTATTTAACTGTTCGCAATGTTTAAATCTTGCAGCATAAATTGTTTCAGTTATGGTGCTATTGCCCTTTGCCTGAGTTAATAAAGTTGTTAATGGAGCTTGTAAGTCAGTAGCAAAGCCTGGATATGGCATTGTTTTAATATTGGCTTTTGTTAAGTCATTAGTAGCATTTATAATGCGTACTTTATCTAAGTCTGCTTGTAAATTGACACCGATTTCCTTTAGTTTAGAGATCAAAGATTCTAAGTGGTGTGGGATGACATTTTCAATTGTTACATCTTTAGCCATTGCTGCGGCTAAGATGATGTAAGTGCCTGCTTCGATCCTGTCAGGAATGATCTCATGGAAACATCCTGTAAGTTTTTCTACACCTCTGATGGTGATCCTACTAGTTCCACCGCCTGAGATATTTGCTCCCATTTCATTTAATAAAGTGATGCAATCGATGATCTCTGGTTCTCTTGCAGCATTTTCAATGATCGTTTCTCCTTCAGCATAGACTGCTGCCATTAAGATGTTAATGGTTGCTCCTACTGAAGCGAAGTCTAGGTATATTCTTGTTCCGATAAGTCTATCGGCTGTTAGGATATAATTGTCATCTCTATATTCGATATTTGCTCCTAAGGCTTCAAAACCTTTTAAATGTAGATCTATTGGTCTAGGACCTAAGTTGCAGCCTCCTGGCATTTTGATAGAGACATGTTTGTATTTACCAAGTAAGGCACCCATAAAATAGTAAGAAGCTCTTAGCTTACTTACAGCATCGATCATTAGAGGTTTATTGATCATTTCACTAGGATCGATGACTATTTCATCTAGCGAAGGGGTAGTTACCTTCACATTCATATATTCAAGGATCTCTTTTAGGCTTCTAACATCGGAAATATTAGGTATTCCCACGATAGTAACTTTTTCATAAGCTAATACTGCTGCTGGTATTAAAGCGACAGTAGCATTCTTTGCTCCTGATACTCTGATCTTACCTTCCAAGAGATTGCCTCCGTTTATTTTAATAACTTCTTCCATATATTTTTATCACCATAAATAGTATAACACAAAAGTGACCTTCTTATGTTAGAATAGTCAAGGTGATTTATAGTGGAAGAGAAAGTTAAACAGCGTTGGTTTTTCCTCATTTATTTTTTAGTCTATTTAGCCCAAGCATTTAGTTTTTGTTTAATGGTGACTTATCTTATTTCTTTAGGTTATTCGGCAACAGAAAGAAGTATCATGTTCGCATTTGGTGCAATAACTGGTATCATCGTGCAGTTCTGGTTTGGCTATCTTTGTGATAAGAATAAGACGATCAAAAGATATATCAATTATTCTTATATCTGTTATTCATTGATGACTTTAGTTGTTTATATGACAGGTTTTAGGAATTTCTTTATGCATATCTTACTTGTAGGCACGATGCAGATATTCTTTAGGGTCAATATCGGTTTAGTTGATTCTTGGGTACTTGAAAGTGGGGACTATTTAAAGGATAACTTTGGCTCAATGAGAGCATTTGGCTCATTAGGCTGGGTAGTAGGTAGTTATTTTGTTTCATGCATGGTTGAAAAAGTAGGATATAGTTATATTGGCATAGTGTTTGCTTCTATACTATTGATAGCTTATTTTGTTGGTAAGAAGATACCTGATGCTCAGAAGCAACAGAGTGTAAAGCTTAAACTTTCGGATGTAAACATCTTATTTAAAAATAAGAGATATATATTACTTATTGTCATATTATTTGCGATATATATGGTACAGACTTCTTTGGATTATGTCTTACCTGATAAATTAAATGCCTTAAATGCGACTGAGACAGAAGTTAGTTATTATTGGATGATCACTGGACTTGTAGAGTTGCCTTTGTTCTTTGCTGGTAATAAGTTAGCAAAGAAGTATGGTTATGTTAATCTAATGATCTTATCAATAGTTGTTTATGGGGCTAGATTTGTCATGTATTCTTTATCAACTTCTATTTTACAAGTCATGTTGATCTCATTATTACAGTTTTTCACTTTCCCGATCATGCAAGTTGTTTCTAAACAATTAGTTGATAAAGAATCACCAGAAAACTTAAAGAGTAGTGGCCAACAGATCGGTTCAGCTTTATATAACTGTACTAGTGCCTTATTCTCACCGTTACTTGCGGGAATATTAGAAGATAGTTTTGATATAGATGTGGCATTACTTGCGATCAGTGGTTTTGCTCTTATATCGTTATTATTGACATTTGTTTATAAAAAGAAACAAGTTGAAGCTTAGTTAAGTTACACTCTCATTGTTGGGGGTGTTTTCTTTTTGCGTTAAATTTGTAGTTTAAATATAGGATGTAGATGTTGAATGAAAGAGCGATTTAAAGTAAAGGCAGAAAGAAAGACAATTGAATTAGACGGAAGGTGGTGTGATTTATGACAGACAAACAGTTACCGATTGCTCGAGAAAAAATTGAGGAGATCATAAAAGAAGATTTTTATTGAGTAGATAAGACTCTTTTTGATGGATTAGCCATTAGTTAGAATAAAGATATGTGTGAGAAATATATGGGTAAATATCCTGTTGTTTCTATTTCCCTTAAACAAGTTGATGGTTCAACTTTTGAATCTGCTTACGATCAATTGAGAAATGTAATCCAAAATGAGGCATTTCGACTTGAAATATTGCGTGATAGTACTGCTTTTGATGAGGATGAGCGTAGCTCTTACAATAAAATAAGAGCTGGGGAAGATGATTTCATAGATATTAAAAATAGTATAAAAATATTCTGTAAACTTTTAGAAAAGCATTATGGGCAGAAAGTAATTGCTTTGGTTGATGAATATGATGCTCCATTAGATAACGCATATGAAAATGGCTATTATAACCAGATGATGGCTTGTATTGTTTATGTATTCCAAATAGAGAAGTTCAACAGATTTTTAAAACACAAGTATTGGATTGGTTCTGTGTAAGTACAAAAGCTAATGAATCAGATCTAAAAGTATCATTCGAATCCTTTGAAAAAGGTGATGCTAATAATATCAGTGAATATTTGAGAGAAAGATTAGCTAGGACCATAAGTTATTATGATGAAAAGGAATCTTTCTATCATGGTTTTTTAGTTGGATTACTAACACCTAATCCTGATTGGAATGTTTCTTCCAATGATGAAGTAGGTGATGGTAGAGCTGATATCATAGTAGAAAATGCTGATGGAAAATTTGGCTTTGTAATAGAATTAAAAGCGATCAAAGACTTAGATAAATTAGATGCCACATGTGATAAAGCAATGAGACAGATTGAAGAAAAAGACTACAGCTTTGGTTTACGTGAATCTAGAGCCAAAAAGATATTTGCTTATGCGATCACTTTTTGTGGCAAAAGATGTAAAGTCACCACTAAAGAAGTGATCTAAATTACTAGTTGAGTAGTGATCATAACATATTGGTTGATCATTACTTTTCTCCTTATAAGGACTGCATAAAACTGGCTAAAAGATATTGACAAAATTATTGAAATGTTCACTAGTTTGGGGTAAAATTATCTCAGAAGTGGAGAAATAGGAGGTTTTTATCATGACTGAAGTAAAAGTAGTTGTTATTGATCCAGTTGGTTTACATGCTCGTCCAGCAACTGTTGCTGTTAATGCTGCTAGTAAGTGCAAAGGATGCAAGGTTACAGTTTCTTATAAAGGACGTTCTGTAGATATGAAGTCTATCATGGGTGTTATGTCTTTAGGTATTCCTACTCAATCAGAGATCACTATCACTTTTGATGGCGAAAACGAAGAGGAAGCTGCTAACACTATCGTTGAGACTTTAAAAGCTCAAAAAGTTATTGGTTAATTTAACAAATTAAGAGGAGTTGTTCAGTCAACTTCTTTTTTTATGGTAAAAATCTGTTATAATGTAAGTAAATAAAAGGGGAATAGAATATGAATATCGAAGAAAAGTATCTAATGTGGTTAAATCATCCTCAAATGGATGAAGATTTGAAAGAAGAATTAGTTTCAATGAATGAACAGCAGAAGAAAGATGCATTTTATGTTGAAGCTCAATTTGGTACAGCTGGTATCCGTAATATCTTGGGGGCTGGAACTAATCGTTTGAATGTTTATACTATTCGTAAGGCTACTAAGGGTTTTGCGGAAGTATTAGTCAAGAAAGAGGGCGATCTTTCTGTTGCGATTGCTTATGATAATAGGTTTAAGTCTACTGAGTTTGCTATGCAAGCTGCTAAGATCTTAGCTAGTTATGGTATTAAGGTTTATTTATATGATTCATTGAGGACTACACCTCAATTAAGCTATACTGTAAGGTATTTCCATTGTGTAGGTGGTATCATGATCACTGCTTCTCATAATACAAAGGAATACAATGGTTATAAGATTTATGATGAGAATGGTTGTCAATTAGTACCTACTAAGGTTGCTAGTGTAATTGAGGCTATCGCTAATATTAAAGAAGATTTTGTGGAAGAAGCTGAATTGAGCAAGGAGCAAGAACAACTTATTCATATAATAGGGGAAGATGAAGTTGATAAACCTTATTTACAAGAAGTATTGACTGTACAATTGCATCCGGAATTATCTAAGGATGATTTTAAGGTTGTTTATAGTTCACAACATGGAACTTCATTTAAGGCTATCAGTACTTTATTTAAAGAGATCGGTTATGATGCTATTTACGTTAAGGAGCAATGTTATCCTGATCCTGCTTTTACTAATACTTTGAGTCCTAACCCTGAGGATCCTAGAGCTTATAAACTAGCTTTAGAATATGCTGAGAAAAATGATGCTGATATTGTTTTGACTACTGATCCTGATGGCGATAGATTAGGTTTAGCTGTAAAACAAGATGGTAAGTATGTCTTAATGACTGGTAATCAAACAGGAGCAGTATTGATTGATTATGTTTGTTCACAACAGAAATTACCTGAGAATGCTGTTTTATTTAATACGATCGTTACTTCTGATCTTGGTGAAAAGATCGCTAATAACTATGGTGTTGAAGTTGAAAAGACTTTGACTGGTTTTAAGTATATTGGTGATAAGATCCAAACTCATAATATCAATAAGGATAAGAAATTCATCTTTGGATATGAAGAGAGTTATGGTTATTTAATTAAAGACTTTGTTAGAGATAAAGATGCTAACCAATCATGTGTATTGATCGCAGAATGTGCTAACTATTATAAGAAACAAGGTAAGACTTTATATGATGTTTTATTAGACCTATATAAGAAGTATGGTACTTACTTAGAAAGTCAGAAGTCTATCACTTTTGCTGGTGCTGATGGTAGCGATAAGATGAAACAATTATTAGCTAAGTTACGTCAAGAAAAGCCTAGTAGTATTGCTGGTGAGAAAGTAGTCAGATATGAAGATTATCAAACTCAAAAAGCTTATGAGAATGGTAATGAGAGTGATATTGTTGGCTTTGATAAGAGTGATGTTTTGAAATACTTCTTAGAAGATGGTTCTTGGATCGCTGTAAGACCTTCAGGAACAGAGCCTAAGTGTAAGTTCTATTTCTGTATTAAAGGCAAAGATCAAGAAGATGTTAATGATAAACAGGATAAGTATTACAAAGCTATTGATGCAATGATCTAGGGGACTTATTCATGAAGTTGGGTATTATTGGATCAGGAATGATCGTTAAGACTCTTCTGCCTTGCATTAGTGAGATGGAAGAATACTCTTTAGAGGCAATTGCTTCTAGAAAAGAGAGCATTGATAAAAATCAAGAGTTGGCTGATAAATATGGTATCAAGAAAGTCTATGGTGATCATCAAGAACTTTTAAATGATAAGGAAGTAGAAGTTGTTTATGTTGCTTTACCAAATCATATGCATTATGCAGTCAGTAAAGAAGCATTAGAGGCAAATAAACATGTCATTTGTGAGAAACCTTTTATGACTAATGATTCTCAATTAGAAGAGCTAGATAAATTAGCTAAAGAAAAAGGTTTGTTCTTGCTTGAAGCGATCGCTACTAATTTTTATCCTTCAATAGAAAAAGTTAAAGAGTCTTTACCTTTGATTGGCAAAGTTAAGATCGTTGAAGCTAACTATGGTAAATATTCATCAAGATATACAGCATTTAGAGAGGGTAATATCTTACCTACTTTTGATGTAAATTGTTCTGGTGGTTGCTTGATGGATATCAACATCTATAACTTACATAGCTTGACTTATTTGTTTGGCGAGGGGAAGCATATTGAATATCATGCTAATGTGACTAAAGGGGTTGATACTTCCGGTATCATCTTAGTAGATCATGATGATTTTAAGGCAGTTCTTGTTGGCAGTAAGGATTCTACCGGAACTAACACTTTAAGGATCCAAGCTGAAGATGGTACTATTGAAATGTCTGCTAGTAAAGATGGAAAACAAGTTAAGATCATCTTAAAAGATAAGACAGAGAGTTTTTCTGATCCAGAAGGCACTCATTATATGTATTATGAGTTTAAAGAATTTGCTAGGATCATTAAGGAAAATGACAAACTAAAAGCTGAAAAACTAATGGATCAGTCAATGAAAGTAATGCGTCAAGCTACAATAGCAAGACATTATGCTGGTGTTTATTATCCTGACGACAATAAATAGTTATGATACTAGTAATAATAGCTTTAATATTTCTAATTATCTATTTGATTATAAATAGCTATGATCAAACACCAATTCAAGAAAAACGAGGAAAACAGGGAGAAGAAGATTGTTTTAGGGTATTAAATGGATTATTAGATGATAGTGGATATCTTTATACTAATCTTCTTATCCCTACTGGTAGAGGCAAAACGGAGATCGATGCCGTAATTGTATCGCGTAAGGGAGCTTTCTGCATTGAGATCAAAAATTGGGTAGGTCATATTAGTGGTGATCAAGAGGATGAATATTGGTGTCAGCAATATGATGATCCAAGAAAGGAAGATAAAATGCACCGTAATCCTTATTTGCAAAACGAGAAGCACTGTAATAGATTAAATAGATTATTTAAGGGAAAATATGTTTTTGAAAATATTGTTCTATTTCCTGAATTTGAAGATAGAAGTAGACTATATTCAGATTCAACATTTGATTTAAATGAATTTGTCAAATTTTATAGAAGACTGGATAATACCGTTTTAAAGTATTATCAGATCAAAGAAATTAATGAGAAACTTCAAAATTATCAAGCTGATGAAAAGGAGTTACGGGAATTTAAACAACAGATATCAGAGTCACATAAGAACTAAAGAAAGGAGCTAAAATGCGAAAAGAATATGAAAAAAAGCCTTTATATAAAATATATGGGATAAATTTAGAAGAGTGTAAAGATATAAGGCTAAACGATGAGTTTTTATCTACGACTACTTGTAATAAATTGACTCGCAGTAATATTCGCACTTTAGCTGATCTAATATCGAAAAGTGAATGTAACTTAAGACAACTTCGTAATTTTGGTAAGATTGCATTTAACGAGATAGAAAATTTTGTTAGAGGTTTAACTGAACCAGGAGTGTTCCAATCTTTAAAAGACTTGTATGGGGATAAAATAAAAGTAGAAAAAATAGATTTAGCTGGAATTGTTGGTAATATTCCTGACAAGTTCTTGGATTTTACTATCGGTAAGATATTTAAGTATTGTAAAGTTGACATGAAATTTGAAAGAGAATTTTCTCATAAGGATCTTAGTTTGAGAGAGTATTTGAATACAAATAAATTTGATGTGATAGATAGGGATTTTGTTGATGTATTAAAATGGTGTTCAATTGAACCAGGATATTTTAAAAGTCAGTTTGAACAGTTTTTTACTGAAGAGTATCTTACCTCTAAGGGTCGGGAAACAATAAGATTACGTGCTGATGGTAAAACATTACAAGAATCAGGTGATCGGATTGGAAATACTAGAGAAAGAGTTAGACAGATAGAGTATCATTCTTGCATGGTATTTAATGATTGGGCTAATAAACAGAATTATATTCAAAAGTTATTCTTATTATTGGAAACAGACAATCTTGTTTTTGATGAAAAGATCAAAGAGATATATGAGGAAGACTATCAGATTGCTCATCACTTATTAGCAAATTGTCGTTTATTTGGTAATTATCGTTATGATGCTGATCTAAGAGCATTTACTGTGTTATCTGATACAGATGTCAAAAAATTGTTTACAGAAGTTAGAAAAGAAATGCCAAATGTCATTTCCATCAAAGATAAACATCAAGTTATTGAAAAATATGCTAAAGAGTTAAAGAGTGGCGTAACTATTATTGAAAGAATAGTTGATCGTATATTTAAAACTCAAGGAAAAGTCATCTATAAAGGCAGTTATAAACTAGAGACATTTTATCCTTGGATCGTTAAGGATTATTTTCCTAATGGTATGCATATCTATAGCAAGGATCAGATGCTTCAGTTTAAGCAATATTATAAGCAAGAGTTTGATCTTGATTTAACTAACACTGCTGATCGTTCTATTCAATCAATTGTTGGAAGAGAATGTTTGTTAGTAGGTAGAGGTATCTATATCTATGATGATGGAAAACAATATTTAGATGAAGATTTAAAAGGAAAGATCATTAAATATCTAGAAGATAATTTTAGTGATCCTAACACTACTATCATCATGATCAATACGCTATTTGCTGCTTTTGAAAAAGAATTAAGAGCAGTTGGCGTTAACAATAAGTATTTTTTACAAGGAGTCTTAAAAAGAGAGATCAAACAAAATGATTGGTATTATACAAGGGATTATGTGACTAAAGATCTAAATTGTACTACCATCACTAATAGTATCTGTCAATTTATCAAGGAATCAAAAGTGCCTATCTCTAAGCAAAAAATAAAAGAGAAATTTCCAGCAGTAACAGATATTGTTTTATCTTTTGCGACTACTAGTGAAGGTATTCTAAATTACTTTGCATATTATTATCATGTTAGTCATTTGAAAATAACTGATGAAGAGAAAGCCTATTTAAATCAAGCAATAGAAGATTGTTTGAAAGAAGATGATTTCTGTTATGTTCAAACTATCTATGCTCATATTAGGAAAGAAAGAGCAAAGTTACTAGAAGATCAATATGTTTATTATCCTTATAGCTTATTCTCTTTATTGCAGTATTTATTTAGTAAACAATATAAGTTTGATAGACCATTGGTGGGAAGAAAAGACTTTGATCTAAGTAGTGTCAATTCTATCTTTGATGCTAAATTTAAAAACGAAGAAGTAATAGAAGTCTCTTCTTTAGCATCATTAGCAAAATCAAAGAATATCATCATCAACAGCTTGATCAATTTGATCAACTCACATAATGATACTCATTTACTTGTTGATAAGGAAACTTTGGTACCTATTAGTAAGATCGGTATAAATGAGAAGATATATAGTGAAGTTGAGAAGATGATACTTGCTGAAGTAAAGAATAAAGATAGTAAAGCAATATCTAACTTAAAATGTATAGATAAACTACCAAAGATCAATTACAAGTGGAATGAATGGTTGATCTATAGTTGCATCAATAAGTATTCAACTGCTCTTGAAGTTGGATTATCCAATATGAGATATGGGTATTCATATCCGTTGGTATGGAAAATCAAAGATTAGGATACAAATGGGTCGTTTAAAATAACGATCCTTTTATATAGGAGACAATTAAGTCTCTGATAATAAAACCATGGTTATATTGATGGTTTTATTTGGTATAATATTTAAGAGATTTGACACAATTTGTTTGCAGTAGATTGAGTTGTGTTTGCATTAAAGGAAGGGGAAAATAGCATGATTGAATATGTGTGTCATAAGTGTGATGATTTATCGTGCGAAACAAGTATTTGTCCAGTATGTGGTAGTAGAACCTCATTGAAATCAACGAATATATATTGGTCTGAAAAATATAATACTCCTTCATTTGATGAATATGATGAAGATGGAGAAAAACTTAAATATATTGCTAAAGATATTAGACCTGTTTTTGCTGAAGAAAGATTGCTTTTAGAAGTGATACAAGGGATACCTATGCAGTGGGTTGGAAAATCGGTTTGGAATGCTGGTGGAAGTAACTATATTGTGGATGGAAAGAAGGTAGCGTTATCTTATTCAAAAATTGCAAAAGAAAATAGTCCTTCTTACCTAATTGAAGAAATTAAAAAATATCAAAAAGACAATCAACGCATTGTTGAAACATTTATGCAACAATCGTATATTGTGAACTTTATCAGGATAAATGCTTCAAGATTAAATGCGATCACTAAAGAGGCTATTGAATATATTAAAGAAAAATCTGAACATTGGGAAGAAGATTCAATTTTTGTATCCTTTAGTGGAGGTAAGGATTCAACTGTATCAAGTCATTTAACTATGGCTGCTTTAGGCACTGAAAAGGTAATTCATATCTATGGTGACACAACTTTAGAGTATCCAACAACTACTGAGTATATAAAAAGATTCAAGTTGAAACATACTACTACTCCTATGTTAGTTGCAAAAAACAAAGATCAAGATTTTAATAATCTATGTAATGTTATTGGCCCGCCGAGTCGCGTATTACGTTGGTGTTGTACAATATTTAAGACTGGTGCTATTACAAGAAAAATTGAAACGACTTTTAGGAATAAGAAAAAGATCCTTTCTGTTCAAGGAATAAGAAGGATAGAGTCGCTTGCAAGAAGCAAATATGACAGAGATTCTGAAGAATCAAAGATAAAAAAACAGTCTGTTATTTCTCCAATAATTGATTGGATGGATTTTGATGTGTGGTTGTATATTTTGTCTAATCAAGTAGACTTTAATGAAGCATACAAACAAGGCTTTTCCCGTGTTGGATGTTGGTGCTGCCCTAATAATTCAAGTTGGTCAGGTTATTTAGCTAGTATTTACATGAACGATCAACATACAAAATTTAATGAAATTCTTTATAGTTTTGCCAAAAAAGCGGGTAAGGCTGACTGGAAAGAGTATGTTGATGATGGTAAATGGAAAGCTAGACAAGGCGGAAATGGCTTGGAAGCAAGTAATAATGCTGTCGTATCTTTTTCACCATGTGCTTTAGAGGAAAATGCTTTTAATTTCACTTTATCTAGACCTATTAGCACTAAACTTTATACGTTATTTATTCCTTTCGGAAAAGTTGACTTCTCTATAGGGAATGAAAGACTTGGAGAAGTGTATGTTATAGATAAAAGTGATGGGATGCCATTATTAAAACTTACAGGTAAAATTGGGAAGTACGAATTAAAAGTATCTGTGTTAAAAACTACTAATGTTTTCAAAAACAAGAAAATGGCAGAGTCGTTGATCAAGGATCAAATAACGAAGTATCAAACTTGTATAGGATGTTCGGCTTGTCAAAGTGTTTGCCGCTTTGATGCTTGCAAAGTTATAAATTTGGAAAAAGGAAATGTTTCTAATGAAACTATCCATTATGAAATTGATCCTAATAAATGTGTTGGTTGTTTGGAATGTGTTAAACACTTTACAAATGGATGCTATATGAAAAAGGTATTGAGAACAAAGAAAGGCTAAGAAGATGAAAAAGCTAAAACTTAAAAGACATGGCAGCTTTTCGATACGTGATGGATGGTTCGAAAAAGCAATAAATAAGATAGATAAAAATGATAAGTCAATATTTGGTAAATC
>CAVAAT010000046.1:0-12766 GCA_963586925.1 Erysipelotrichaceae bacterium | reverse complement strand
CTTTTACTTTTAATAACATTGTTATTCTCCTTTCTGTAATCTGTCTTTGATGTTACCTTTAAATATAGGTAATAACATTACTGTTGTAGTAAAGATAATGATAAATAATGAAATAGTTACTACTTTTACAATCACTTTTAGTAATGAGTTTAGTGGTATTTTTTCTAAGATTGAAGCACTAGTAATAGTTGATTGATCAACATCTGAGTAGGACAATAATTCGTATTGAATGCTAGTTGAATTAGAGATGATCCTTTGTTGTAGGAAGTTGGAAATAAAATATCCTAGACTAATTCCAATTACTAGTGCCACAACTAATAATAGTGAATATATGATGCTATATCGCATTATGATCTTTATCTTGCTTTCACCAAGTGAATAAAATAAGTTGATCTCTTTGATCTTGCTATTTAACAAATAATAGATCAACCAACATAGTAGTAATAAGGCAACAATTGAAGTGATCACAAAGACTATGTTATAGAATAATTTTATTCTTTGGATTGAATATAAGATGTATTCGTAATTTTGTTGTTTATTATGCAATTTAGTATCAATAGTAAAAAAACTATTGACCATTGAATTGATATTGATGAGAACCTCTTTATAACTATTATAAAAGTAAGAATAACTTTCATAATCATCAAAACTAAAACTGACATGATTTAGGTATACTTGTCGAATATTATCAAAGTAGTTAGTGACAATCTTTTTTAATGTGTGATTTGGGATCAAGATGTAACTATAATCATCAAACATATCATATTGGTCGTTAGATACTTGTGAAGAGAAATTAGCTTTATATTTGCCAATGATCTCAACTTCTATTGTTTTACTAACTTGATCTTTCTGTAATCTCTGATCATCATTTGCATCAGAGATGGGTTTATAAAGAGTAATTCTATCACCAACATCATAGATGTTAATGTAATCAGGTATGATGATCTTATATTGCCCTTGATCTAATTCATCTTGGCTAAACATTCTACCAGAGGTGATGGTTACATTTTCGTTTAAAAGAAAATCTGTGGTATTTACTCCTATTAAGTATTTTACTAAATAACTGTTTTCGTTAGTTTCTAATGCATTAGAACAAATAAGGTTGAAATTATAATTAGATACTGATTCTTGTTTAGATAATTCGTCTAATTGTTCAACAAAATAGAGAAGATAGCTTTTCCCTGAAGATAAAAATTTATTTGTTTCGATATTTTCTAAATCATGAGTAGAAAAGATATTATCATTCACCAATTGTATTTGAAAATCTGTATTTTGGATCATGCTTCTTTCTAATTGGTCACTATCGGAAATGATGAATGAGATGGTAAGTAAACTGATCGATAATATCATAAGTAAGCTTACTAATATACTTTCTTTAATTTGCTTTTTGACCTGTTGGACTATACTTTTTAGATAATAATGTTTCATGAGCTTTTATCCTTTCAAAAGTTCTTTGGGATCATTTCTTTTTACAGTTAGATAAATGATCGCTCCATAGATAAAGATGACTAGTAAGATGAGCAAGGATAAATAAAGATAATCATTGATTGTTGGATTTAATGTGATCCTTTGAGAAAAGTACACGGTCATTGTTTTTGTTTGTAAAGAATTATTTAAAGCTATATAGGTGAGTATTTTTTGCGTTATGTTTTTTTGAATAAACAAACTAAGTGGTACTGCTAAGATCATTATAAAAACTTGTTCAATTACTATTTGAAGAATGATATTCTTTTTATCTTCACCAAAGGAAGATAATAGCCCTATTTCTTTTCTTCTCATATAGATTGTCAAAAAGGCGGTAATAATAGTGGTTAAGATCATTAATAATGTAATGATAAGAGTTATTTCGTTAATATTTGAATCAATAGCTGATGCAATTGACAATAATCCTGACATTTCAGAGGCATCGCTAGTGTAATATATGTCGGAATTAGCTGAAATTTTGAGTTGCTTCATAACGGAAAGGTATTGATCTAAGTTATCACAATTAATGTTTGTTTCGCTAACTTTGTATGGACAATTCATGTTTAATTGTTTATTGTTTTTAAAAATGGTGGTTGTATCTTGAATTATTTCTAAAAAACAATCTATAGGGATATAAATTGGTGAAACAACATTAAAACTATTATCAATTTCTTCACTAGCAAAACCAACGACGGTAAGTGAGATATCTTTGCTTATGACCTCACCTTGTCCATATCCTAAGTAAGCTGTTCCACTATAGCCAACTAGGCAATTTAGATTGATTGAATCTCCAATCTGTATTTCTTTTTCATTATAAAAGCCATTTTGATCAGTATAAGTGATTGTTGATCCTTCTGGTAAGATACAAATATATTTTTTATTATATTGATTGTTGTCATCTCTTAGATCATTAAACTGAGCATTACTTAAAGCAATACATTCTGTACTTGATAACTTACCATTTGTTATGTTAGGTTTGATGAAATCGCATAAGATATCAATTTGATATGAACAGTCATTGGCTGATGATAGATCACTAACGGTTTTAACATAGTAAATCGTTTTATCAAGATAATTGATAACGATATCTCTATTATGTATGAATTGCGAATAACTCTTTTCTAATGAAGATGCATCAGCAATTTGAGAATAAACAGTTGTTGTAAGATTGATCTTATCATAAATGTACTCACTGAATTGTTTTCCTAACTGTTTTATAGTCAGTGTTGATAAAAACATTGAGAAAAGAATACAAAAAGCTATGGCTTTTAATATTTGTTTGCTTAATGTAGGAATAAAAGATATTTTAATCCTATTGAAAACTCTGCACATATTTTGTTCACCTCTTTTTAGAATGTTCACTAAGAATGCTTATTCAACATCCTTTGTGATCGTTTTTATTGATTAATTAATCTAAAAATCATAGTGAAGTGGTTAGCTTATAGGTGTAAGAGTGCACTGTATAAGAAGATCCTGTTTGGGTGTGTAAATTACATTTAATATTAATTTTAATGTAATAAGACCCACTTTGGTAGTAAATCTTACTATATATTATTTGAAAATAAGGTTCAAAAGGAGCTTCCCAATCAATTTTAGTAAGGGAAACATTATCATATCGTGATGCAACAGAGCCATTTGAGTTAATTGTGATATATCCACTAACTGTTATTTTATAGTACATATACCCATAACAAGTTGTATCTGCTTCGTAATTGTTGTGGTTTACAGTTTTACTAAGAGATACATAGAGCTTTGTTGTGGCAATTCTAGGCGAAACGCTTAATTTGTCGCTTTCTTGTGCATTAACATTAGTGCAAAAGGAAATGGAAATTAAGCATATTATAATTAAGCAACTTAATAATTTTTTCATGCGTTATTCCTCCTCTATCTAATTATTAAATTATTTATAAAACAAAATTATACATCTTATTTCGCCTTTGACTCCTTTCTGCTAATCATACTTGATCAGTTTTTTTAATATCACTATAGTACTTTTAAATGTGTTGTCAATATTTAGGGATAAAAAAAGCACAAGAGTTATCTTGGCTTATTGTATCTCGATTTCAGTGAATGTATAACCAGCATTAGTAATGACTTCACAGATCTCTTCAACAGTTAGATCTGTATCAAGCATTACTTCTTTCTTTGAAAGATTAGCGGTCATTGCTGAAGTGTCATCAGCATCTTGGAATGCTTGTCTGATCTTTTGTACACAATGGTTACAGTTCATGTCTTCGATTGTAATCTTATAACTACACATAATTAAATTTCTCCTTCTTTTCCTCTAATAAAACGACTGCTAAGGCCACAACTCCTTCTTTGTTTCCTACAAAGCCTAATTTTTCGCCTCTTGTCGCTTTGATGTTTACTTGGTTAATGTCACAATGTAAGATGTCTGCTATATTTTGTTGCATCTGTTTCTTATATGGTGCTAACTTTGGTTCTTCAATTAGTACCGTTGCATCAAGATTTCCGATAACATAGTTATTAGCTATCATCATCTTATATACTTCTTCTAGTAATATTAAAGAAGATATACCTTCGTATTTAGGGTCATTGTCAGGGAAGTGTGCTCCTAGATCACCTAATGCTAAGGCACCGATTATTGCCTCGGCAATAGCGTGTACTAATACATCTGCATCGGAATGCCCTAATAAGCCTTTTTTATAGGGGATCTTTACTCCACCTAAGATCAGGTCCCTGTTTTCTACTAATTGATGAATATCTATTGACTGTCCTATTCTCATTGCTTTACCTCTTTATTAAGAGTATAACATAATGTTATTTAGCGTGAAAATAGAATTGTATTTTGTGTTAAAATATTCATATGAATAAAGTGTTAGTTATTGGTCCGACATATAAGACGCAAGTCATTACTACAGAACAGAAATTACAGGAAAGTGATGTTTTTAATTGTTCTTATACTAATGATATTGGCGGTGGACAATTTCTTGTTGCCCATAATCTTGCAGTGATGGAAACTGATACTTATTTCATTACTCGTTTAGCTTATGATGAAGATGGAAATAGACTGTTGAAAGATCTAGATGAAAATAATGTGGTGGTTAATTTTACTAGCAACCAATTATCTTCTACTGCTCAAAAGACATATCTTTTTAGCAAGGACAGTTTAAAGATATTTGATGATATTCCTTATAATTGTTATCCTTCTTTGGAAGATAGAGTCCCGGCAGAATTCTTTATGAATGTTGATTATGCCTTGGTCAATATCATCAATAGTAATTATTTTCATTATATTTTAAGGAATTATCCTAGGATGCATTATATCTGTGATAATAATATCCCGTCAGATGAGATATTAGAGAATGTTGATGGTGTCATCTTGGATGAAGAACATGTTAAGAACTATGTTGACGAAAGAGACTTTGCATCTTTCGCTGACAAGTTGTTATATAAGGGCATAAATTATCTTTTAGTAACGGATAAGGGAAAAGGTGTATATATCTATACACGAAATGGTAATGACTATCTAGCAAAAGACAAAAGTGGGCCATACTATCTGGGGTGTCACGAAGTCTTTGTCAGTATGTTTTTAGCATCGCTGTCTAATGGTCTGCCATTTTCTCAAGCGTTAAATAACGGTTTGAATCTAGCAAATGACTTTTCCTATACTAAAGCCATTAAATTGGAGAAAGAGTTTTTTTAAGGAGGTAAATTAATTATGAGTTCGTTTAAGGATCTTAGGATCGTAGACAATTTCTATCAAACATCAGCATTTTATCCGATGCCAACTGTATGTATCTCTACTGTTAATCCGGATGGTAGTTTAAACATTGGTTCCTATTCATTGGTATTCCCATACTATATTGCTGGTAAGAGCAGATATTCTATGTTATTAGAATGTCGTAATACATCTAATACTTGTCAGAATATCATGCGTACACATAAGTGTGCTTTAAACTTCATCACTGATGAGAAAGAGACTTTTAAAGAAGCTGTTAGATTAGGGTTCCCAGGTCCATCTGCTGAGAAGATGAAGGATCTAAAATTCCAAATGGAAGATGGTCAAGCTGATCCAACTGATAAGAATAGACCACAAGTCATTTCTAGTGCATTCCAAGTATTTGAGTGTACTTGGGCAAGTGAATTAGAGAATGCTGATAAGTTTAAGGTTGAAGATATCGATGATGGACATCCAGGACCTTATAATGATTTCAACGGTATCACTTCTAAATATGGTGCTCATTTCATCTTACATATTGATAAGATCTTAATGAAAGAGAAATATTATAACGCTATCGTTAATGGTGTAACTAAGAATAACTTCCCACCAGTACCAGTAGATTATGGTTATCGTGATTCTACTAATTTCTGGTATTGTCGTTTCCCTAAGTTCACTCATCCGATCGCTGAACCAATTCCTGCACCTAAGGAAGTAGATCTTGAATCTATTAGGTATGCTGCTAATCGTTGTGATCCAGATATCAAGTTTAGCGATGATGCTTTAAAGAACTTCGTTAAAGTTCCTCGTCCATTCTTAAAGACAGTTCTTAATGGCTGTGTAGCTTGGGCTAAGGAAAACAATGTAACTCTTATCACTGATAAAGAAGTTAAGATCATCAATGATAAGCGTAATGCTGAAAAGCAAGCAAGAAAATAAGCAAATCATTTGTCATTAGATAGTATAGTTCGTTACACTAAGGGTGGAGGAAGATAAATATGAATATTTACCGTTGCCCTGTTTGTGGGAATATTATTGTCAAACTTAGTGACAGTAAAGTTGACTTGTTCTGTTGTGGAAAACAGATGGAGTTATTAAAAGCCAATACCAGTGATGGTGCTTTAGAAAAACATGTTCCAAAAGTCATATTGGAAGGAAATGATGTAGAGGTTGTCATTGGTGAAGTCATTCATCCAATGATTCAACAACATTACATTGAATGGATCTTGTTAGAAACTAAAAAAGGTCATCAGATAAAATATCTGTATCCTGAGCAAGAGCCAAAACATTCATTTACTTTAAAAGATGATAAGTTAGTTGCAGTATATGAGTACTGTAATCTACATGGCCTTTGGAAGAAAGAAATGTAAAAGAAAGAGCAGTTTGTTTTATACAGACTGCTCTTTTTGGAACTATAATTATTGAAGATTAGGAAGAAGTTTTTAATTTGGATCGAATCCCATTTTGGACTTTATCTGTTTGTTTTTCAGCTTCTTTTAATATATAAAGAACAAAGGTTAGTGGGAGAGATCTAATGACTCATAATAATTCCTTATATTTCTTAATATAGATCTTTTTGATGATCGTTACTGTTAATGGTTTGATCATCAATTATAAATTCTTGAAACTTTGAATGTTTTGATAATAATTTCGGATCAATTACTGTTGGGGTTGTTTCCAATAATTTTTTCCTCTGTCGGTAATTTGATAATGATCTCTTTGCTCTGATTTGATGAGCAAAGCCTTTTTAAGATAAGTTGAGGGCCAATAAACTCGATCATAAATGTTTGTTTGTTTTTTGCTTGGTAGTAATTGATCCATGTCATTATCATCTAAATGGCAGTTGATTTTAACAGCGTCAATACATTCTTGCAAATTATGAACTTGATCATCTGATAAGAATTTGAGTATAGGGAGCATGAATGCTTTGAATTGTGGTATTGCTATTTTATGTACCTTTTTCTTTATTATACATAAGTCCAAAAAACATTTTAAAAAAATACTTGACTAGTTAACTAAATTGATGCATAATATGTAGCGTGCTACAGATAAAGGAGGTGGCAACATGAGAGACTTACCGATAGGCTATTTTATGAAGAGTATCAATGATCGTTTGAAAACGAGAGCAGATAGTCAATTAAAGAGTCGAAACCTTACGTTGACTCAAAGTAGAGTGTTGGGCTTTCTCCACAGCAAGAATGGCCAAGCAACTCAAAAAGAGATTGGGGATCATTTACAAGTAGCTCATCCTACGGTTGTAGGGATCGTTGCCAGATTAGAAAAGAATGGTTTTGTTACTTGTCGTTTCGATCCAACTGACAAGCGTAGCAAGATCGTAACTTTAACTAAGCATGCTGAGATCATTGGCGAAGAGATGGATTCTCTTGTCGAAGATAGTGAAGCAAAGATGTTATATGGATTGAGTCAAGAAGATATTAAGAACTTAAAGAAATATCTTTCACTCATCTATGATAACTTGGAAAATATGTAGCTGGAAAACCAGCTTATATTTTGGCGATATATGTAGCACGCTACATAAAAATGAAAGGAGTTAATACTTTGATAAAAACACTTTTAAAGAGCCTTCGTCAATATAAGAAGGCAACTATTTGGACTATACTATTATCAATACTAGAAGTTGTATTTGAGATAGTAATCCCTTTGTGTATTTCTAATGTCATCGATCTTGGTATATATAAAGGTAATATGAGTGGAGTAGCTAAATATTCCATTGCTTTATTGATCTTTGCGATAATGCAACTTGTAACTGGTTTTTCTTCTGCTGTTGTAGCTGCTAAAGCTTCTGTTGGTTTTGCTGAGAATTTAAGAGAAGACATGTATGATAATGTTCAGACATTTGCTTTTAGTAATATTGATAAGTTCTCTACAGCTTCTATTGTTACTCGTTTGACTACAGATGTTACTAATATTCAAAACGCTTATCAGATGTTGATCCGTATGGCAATTCGTGGACCATTCATGTTGATCTTTGCGATGATCGCTTCTTTTAAGATAGATAAAGATATTTCATTAGTATTTTTCGCTGTCATTCCTGTACTTGCTATTTTGCTTTATATCATTGTTAAAAACGTTACACCTTTGTTTAATAAAGCTTTCCATACTTATGACGAATTAAATAATGCAGTACAAGAAAATGTTAAGGGTATAAGAGTTGTTAAGTCCTATAACCAAGAAGTCAATGAAACCAATAAGTTTAAAGGCATTTCTAGTAGGATCTACTCAGATTTCTCTAAGGGTGAAAGACTTATTACATTGAACTCACCACTCATGCAATTATGTATGTATGCTACGATGATCATCATTTCTTGGTTAGGGGCTAAAGCGATCGTTGCTAGCGGAAATGATCTCGCTAATGGTTTGACTACTGGTAATCTAACTGCTTTGATCTCTTATTCAACTCAAATATTGATGAGTTTGATGATGCTAAGCATGGTATTCTCTATGATCACCATCGCTGGTAGTTCAGCAAAGCGTGTTGCGGAATTATTACAAGAAAAGACATCCATCACTCAACCAAAAGACCCTATTATGGAAGTTAAAAATGGTGATATCAAGTTTGATCATGTTGACTTTGCTTATGGTGATAAAGCTAATAAGAAAGTGTTAGATGATGTCTGTCTTGATATCAAATCTGGCGAGACGGTAGGTATCATTGGCAGTACTGGTTCATCTAAATCTTCCTTGGTTCAATTAATACCACGTTTATATGATGTTTGTAGTGGTAGTGTGCAATTGGGTGATGTTGATGTAAGAAAATATGACTTGGATGTATTACGTAATTCTGTTGCGATGGTCTTACAAAAGAATGAATTATTCTCAGGAACAGTTAAGGAGAATTTACGTTGGGGTAATGAAAATGCGACTGATGAAGAGATAGTTGAAGCTTGTAAGATGAGTTGTGCTGATGAGTTTGTTTCTACTATGGAAAATGGGTATGACACATATATAGAGCAGGGTGGAACAAATGTTTCTGGTGGGCAAAAACAACGTTTGTGCATCGCAAGAGCATTGTTAAAGAAGCCTAAGGTGTTGATCTTGGATGATTCTACTAGTGCAGTTGATACAAAGACTGATGCATTGATACAAAGATCATTTGCTTCTTATATCCCTGATACAACTAAGATCATCATTGCTCAACGTATCAGTTCAGTTCAACATGCTGATAAGATCATTGTTATGGATGATGGTAAGATCTCAGCAGTTGGTACTCATGATGAATTATTAAAGAGCAGTTCTATATATAAAGAAGTATATGATTCTCAACAGAAAGGAGAGAAGGAAAATGGCTGAACACATTAATAGAAGAGCCCTCCCAGCTGGCCCTAGAGGTATGGCTTTTGCTGGACAAAAAGCTACTCTTGATAAAGATGCATTAAAAAGATTACTCTCTTATTTAGATAAATATAAAGCTACTTTGATACTTGTCACTATCTGTATATTGATCAGCTCAGTGACTGGGGCTGTTTCCTCAATGTTCTTACAGACTCTTATTGATGACTATATTACACCTTTACTATTGAGTGATGATCCAGTATTTACTGGTCTTATCAATGCCTTGATCAAATTAGCTTGTATTTATTTATTAGGTATATTTGCTAGTTGGTTTTATGGTAGGATGATGGCGGTTGTATCTCAAGGTACCTTAAAGCGTATAAGAGATGAAATGTTTGAGAAGATGCAATCGTTACCTATTAGATATTTTGACTCCCATACTAATGGTGAGATCATGAGTCTTTATACTAATGATACTGATACTTTAAGACAGATGATAGGTCAGTCTTTGCCACAACTAGTTTCGTCAGCCTTTACGATCGTAGCTGTATTCTATTCAATGCTAAAGATAAGTATTTGGTTAACTATCATTGTTTGTGCGATCATGTTTGTGACCATGAAGTTCATGAATAAGTTTATGGGTAAGATCGGTAGTTACTCTATTGCTCAACAAGACTCTTTAGCTGACCTCAATGGTTATGTTGAAGAAATGGTCAATGGTCAAAAAGTTGTTAAGGTATTCTGTCATGAAGAAAAGAGTAAGGAAGCCTTACGTGAAAGAGGCAAGAAGTGGGCTGATAATGCGATGAAGGCTACAGGTATGGCTAACTCTATTGGGCCATTGATGGGGGCTTTAGGCTATCTACAATATGTCATCATTGCCTTCATTGGTGGCTATATGGCGATCAATGGTACTTCTAACTTATCTTTGAGTGGGTTTGGTGTGTTATCTTTAGGTGGTATTGCTTCTTTCTTAACCTTATCACGAAATTTTACTAATCCGATCTCTCAGATATCTAACCAATTAAATTCTATCATCATGGCTTTAGCTGGTGCTTCTCGTATTTTTAAGTTTATGGATGAAAAGCCCGAGACTGATGATGGTTATGTAACTTTAGTCAATGCAAAGCAAGAAAATGGTGAGATTGTCGAAACTGAAGAGCGTACTGGCATGTGGGCTTGGAAACATCCTCATCATGATGGAAGTTTGACTTATACTAAATTACAAGGTCATATTGTTTTTGATCATGTTGATTTTGGTTATACTGAAGATAAGACAGTTTTGCATGATATCACTTTATATGCTGAACCAGGTCAAAAGGTTGCATTTGTTGGGGCAACTGGTGCTGGAAAGACAACGATCACTAACCTTATCAATAGATTTTATGATATTGCTGATGGTAAGATCAGATATGATGGCATCAATATCAATAAGATAAAGAAAGCAGATCTGCGTAGGTCTTTAGGTATTGTCTTACAAGATGTCAATCTATTTACAGGAACTGTTATGGAAAATATTAGATATGGTGATCCTACCGCTACTGATGAACAATGTATAGCAGCTGCTAAATTGGCTAATGCTGATGGTTTCATTAGAATGTTACCTAATGGTTATGATACGGTATTAAAAGGAGATGGTAGTGGCTTATCGCAAGGACAGAGACAGTTGATCTCTATTGCTAGAGCAGCAGTAAGTGATCCACCAGTCATGATACTTGATGAAGCAACTTCTTCAATCGATACTCGTACTGAGGCATTAGTACAAAATGGTATGGATAAATTAATGCAAGGTAGGACAGTATTTGTTATTGCTCATAGATTATCTACTGTTCAGAATTCTGATGTCATCATGGTATTAGATCATGGTAAGATAATTGAAAGAGGAGATCATGATAAGTTGATCGCTGAAAAGGGGACTTATTATCAATTGTATACTGGGGCCTTTGAATTAGAATAGAAACAAGAGAGTCATAGGATAGTCTATGACTTTTCTTTTGATAAATAAAATATTATGTTTTATTAATATGATAAAAAATTTCTAAAAAAGACTACACTTGTGAATTAATTGACATTTACTATCTTTATTTTCTTTTCGTAATGAGTAAAATACTATTTGAAAAGAGGTAACGAAATGAAAAGTGTTAGTTTAAAAGGCTTTAGGGAGTTTGTTGATGCTGAAAATGAAAAGCCAACAGCTAGTGGCAAATGGGTCACTGTAAAGGTGAAAAATTGTGCTATTTGTGGTAGCGACAATATGTACTGGTCTAATCCACAAGTTCAACCAGGTTTTACATTAGGACATGAATTTTCAGGTTATATTGAAGATGGTGGCGATTATGGCTTTAAGAAGGGCCAAAAAGTTTGTGCTGCTGAGTTTAATTCTTGTGGAGAATGTGAATTCTGTAAGAGTGGTAGAGAACAATTATGTGCACAGATGATGCTTGATAATCCAGGGGTATCAGCACCAGGTGCTTATGGTCAATATGTTAAGGTTCGTGGTGATTATGTCATTGAGATGCCAGAAGATATGCCAGTCATTTTAGGTTCAATTGTTGAACCTACTGCTGTTTCTTTGCATGGTGTTAGATATTTGAATATTCAAAAAGGCGATGATGTATTAGTTTCAGGTAATGGTCCTATTGGTATTTATGCTGCTTTAACTGCTAAATTATTAGGAGCTGGTAAGGTCATCATGACTGGTAGAAGTCAATCAAGAGTTGATTTCTGTAATAAGTTTGAATTTGTTGATGAATGTTTATCTGTTAAGGATCCTCAATATGAAGAAAAGTTAAAAGCTTTAGCTCCTAAGGGTGGATTTAAATATATTGTTGATGCTGTTGGTGTTGAAGATTATGATTCTTTGATCGCTCTTGCTTCTTCTGGAGCAACTATTGTAGCTTTAGGTATGCATGCTCAAAAAGCAACATTTACACCAATGAATATGTTCTTAAAAGAAGTTTCAATCAAGACAGGATTATACTTCTCTTGGGCTGATTATAAGATGGCCTTTGAACTTATCAGAGACAATCAAAAAGTCTTTATGTCAACAATTACTTCAGTCATACCAGCAGAAGCTGAATCAGTTCAAAAAGCATTTGTTAAGTTATTTGCTTCTGGAACTAATGATGAGTGTAAGATCGTCATTGAACATCAAGACTAATCATTGAATATTTAGAAGAGAAACTACGGTTTCTTTTCTTTTTGGCTAATGTTTGAGGTTATCTAATATGATCTTTTTACTTTCTTGATCAATACGATAGATCACATCAGTATCTAAAGCTAATTTCTCGTTATGAGTGACCATGATGATACATTTGTTATATTTGT
>CAVAAT010000045.1:0-42938 GCA_963586925.1 Erysipelotrichaceae bacterium | reverse complement strand
CAACATCATCTACATGAACTTTACTCTAACTCTTCACCATTAGAAGCAATGACTTTCTTATACCAATCAAATGATTTCTTTTTAGAACGTTTTAAAGTTCCATTACCATAGTCATCTCTATCTACATAGATAAAGCCATATCTCTTACTCATCTCACCAGTACCAGCACTGACTAAATCTATTGGTCCCCAAGTAGTATAACCCAATAAATCTACTCCATCTAATTCAACAGCATCTTTCATAGCTTTGATATGATCTCTTAAGAACTCAATCCTATAATCATCTTCTACATAACCACTATCATCTACTTTATCATATGCTCCTAAACCATTTTCTACAATGAACATTGGCTTCTGATATCTATCATAGATCTCATTTAATGTTATCCTTAATCCTAATGGATCCACTTGCCATCCCCAATCTGTACTCTTCAAATAAGGATTTTTAACTGATCTCATTAAATTGATCGTACTATCATTTTCGCCTTCTGCTTTAGCTAATCTAGTAGAATAATAACTAAAAGAAATAAAGTCTACTGTATTTTCTACTAAAATTTCTTGTCTTGATATTTCTCCACCTACAGATATCTTTTCACAATTTAAAATAACACCGAAATTCATAAACCGAATAGCAATGTTTTTAGTAAATACATCTAATACTTCTATCACATTTTCATTTTACTGATGATACTTTTCAAAGAATTGTTTACCATTAGTAACACACTTTTAGTTTGATACATCTTTATTAAAGCAAGTGTTGTGCAATGATTTAATATTGTTCCAAACACATAATTAGGATCATTATCCTTTTTAATATTAACATTTAAAAAGCTTAACTCTCCTGCCGTAAAGTTTCTACCTCTCAATAGTTTTCCATCAATGATGATGCCTCCACCAATTCCCGTGCCAATGATTAATATAGCTACATTCTTGCATCCTTTTAAAGTACCATTAGCTAATTCAACTAAAGCGGCTGCTTTGCCATCATTTTCTAAATGCACAGTATAATAAAAACGTTCTTGTAATATTTTACCAATAGGTTGATGAGCATTATATAGCAATGATCCACCACTATTACATATACCATTTTCCACATCAATAAATCTTGGTAAAGATACAGCCACACCATCAACTTTATCTTTGAATCTTAGGTAAATCTCTGCCATTGCATCAATAAAACTATCTTAGAAAGTTAGCTTACTTTCCCAATCAGATAAATTGCGATTAAAATTTATTCTAGCATTTTTGATTTTAATGTACCATATTTGAATTTTTATCTCTACATCCTTATAATTATTAATGTTTTAATAGGAGAAGTTATTTATGAATACGATATTATTTGACTTTAATGGAACAATGATTTTTGATACACCAATTGTAGAAACATCTTGGCTAGAATTCTTACATAGTCATAATATTAATGTTTCATTAGAAGAAGTCCGCCCATGGCTACACGGTCTTGATCCAGTAGATACTATCAAACATTTCTTTCCAGCAGAAACTGAGGAGAAAATGATATCTGATCTAGTAGAAGAAAAAGAATCTCTCTATCGTAACTTATGCCTGACTTACAAAGACACATCTTACAAATTAGTAGCTGGCTTGCCGGAATTCTTGAATGAATGTAAACAGAAAGAGATCAAAATGACTATTGCTACGGCAGCTCCACTAAAGAATGTTAAATTCTTCTTTGAAACATTGCACCTGGATGAATGGTTCAACTTTGATGATGTTGTATTTTGTGATGGATCTTTCCCAGGTAAACCTGATCCAACTATTTATCTTATGGCAGCCAAAGGACTTAACACACCAATAGAAGATTGTGTAATATTTGAAGATGCTATCAGCGGTATCACTGCTGCTGTCAACAGTCACTGCAAGTATGTCTTTGGTCTAACAAGCTTATTAACAGAAAAAGAGATCTTAGATCTAGGTGCTGATAAAGCGATCAATGATTATACTGATCAAAAATTTCTATTTAACATCTTAGAAAGATAATAAATTAAGCGTTTTCTGTAATAAACTATCTATTTGTATAGTGTTTTTTCTTTGTAAATAATTTTCAAATCGAATTATTCTTATTGATAAGACTTTTGATATTGTTGTATAATTATCTTAGTAAAAGCTATGATGTTTACTGATCATTGACCTGAGGATATAGACATCAACTTTTTTATGGTTAAAGGAGTAAGAAAAAATGCTAATTGATTCTAAAAATATTTTATTGGATCCGCATCCTGTTTTACGTATAAAATGTCTAGAAGTGGATCTTCCTTTATCCGAGGAAGATGAACAGACATTAACTGATATGTTACAATATGTCCGCAATAGTCAAGATGAAAAATTCTGTGAAGAACATAATGTCAAAGCCTCTGTGGGAATAGCTGCCCCACAGATTGGCATAAGTAAAAAATTACTGGCTATCTCAATCAGTGGTGAAGATAATGATAAACCATTGGAATTTGCTCTTGCTAATCCAAAGATCATCTCTAATTCCACACAAAAGAGTTGCTTAGAAAATGGTGAATCTTGCTTGAGCGTTTCACCTGATGTTGAAGGGATCGTATTAAGATATTATCGCATCAAAGTGCGAGCATATAACTTACTAACTGAAAGAGAAGAGATCATCTCACTTAAAGGTTACCCTGCAATAGTAATGCAACATGAGATCGATCACTTATACGGCCATTTATATTATGACCATATAAATAAGAAAAACCCATTATTTATACCAGAGAATACGATCACAATTTAAGGAGAACAAAATGAGTGAATTAAATAAATATAACACTAGGACCATTTCATCATATCTACCAACAGATACCTTGATATTTGCTTTAGGTGGACTTGGTGAAGTTGGTAAAAACATGTACTGCATTCAATGCAACGACGAGATAATCATCATCGACTCTGGTCTTATCTTCCCAGATGAAGATCTTCCAGGAGTAGATTATGTTATACCTGATTACACATATCTGATAAGAAATCAAAGCAAGATCAAAGCTTTACTCATCACTCATGGTCACGAAGACCATATCGGTGGTATTCCATTCTTATTAAGAGTTTGTTCAATCCCTGACATCTATGGCAGCAAGTTCGCTATTGCTCTGATCCAAAAGAAATTAGAAGAGCACCACATGACAACTACTACTACCCTACATGTCATCAACCATGATTTCCGTTTTGATCTTGGAAATAACTTCCATGTAGCTTGTTTTGATGTCATCCACTCAATTCCTGATTCATTAGGTTTTGCTGTTCAGACACCAAATGGCTGGATTTTATCAACAGGAGACTTCAAATTTGACTTAACACCTATTGGAACTAATAATTGTGACTACCAATTGATCGCCTTCTTAGGTCAAGTTGGTATTGACTTATTATTATCCGATTCAACAAATGCTGCTGTTAGTGGTTTCTCAATAAGTGAAAAACAAGTTGCTAAGAGCATCAATGATATCATTGCTCGTACAAGAGGCCGTTTGATCATTGCTACTTTCTCAAGTAACGTGCACAGGATCCAACAGATCATATCAGCTGCTATCGCAAATGGTAGAAAAGCATGTGTCATTGGTAGAAGTATGGAAACAGTCGTAGATATCGGTAGACAATTAGGACACATCAATGCATCAGAAGATGATTTCATCAGTCCAGATGATATCGATAATTATCCAGCAAGCCAATTATGTATTCTTTGTACAGGTTCGCAAGGTGAACCAATGGCAGCCTTAAGTAGAATGGCTAATGGCTCACACCGTTACATCAAGATCATTCCAGGTGACACAGTTGTATTCTCAAGTAACCCAATTCCAGGAAATGAAGTAAGTGTCAATGCTACTGTTAATGCTTTAACTCGTTTAGGGGCTAATGTCTTAACTAACTCATTATTAAATAACTTACATACAACGGGACACGCATCTCAAGATGAACAAAAACTAATGTTACAATTAACTAAGCCTAAATTCTTCATGCCAATGCATGGTGAATATAAAATGTTAAAGATGCACGCTGATACAGCAGTAGAAACAGGAGTAAATCCAGAAAATATCTTCATCTGCTCTAATGGTAATGTCATAGTCTTAAGAGACCATGAAGCATATTTATGGAGTCATAAGATCCAAACAGATGACATCTACATTGATGGTAATGATTCAAGTGGTATCGCTACAGCCGTATTAAAAGACAGAAAGATCCTAGCTGACAATGGACTAGTAGCTGTTATCGTTTCAATCGATTCAAGAAGTAACTCAATATTATGTCGACCAAATATTGTATCACGTGGATTTGTCTTTATTAAAGAAGGACAGACATTGTTAAAAGAAGGCGAAGCATTAGTACTTGATGCTTTAAGAAAGAAAATGGCTCAAAAGACAACGTTTGGTGAATTAAAGAATACGATCAAAGATACCTTAGAACCATTCTTATATTCTAAGACAAATAGAAATCCGATCGTTATTCCAGTCATTTTGAACTATATCGATGCTAACAAAAAGTAAAAGAGATGCTTAGTCTCTCTTTTCTTTATTAAGGAATTACTCATGAAAAAAAAGATAGCTATTATTATACTAAGTATATTGATATTGATAACTGGTAGTATTGCCATAACTTTCTATCATGGCAAATATGTCATGCCAATAACATTTAAAACTTCATTTGTAAAAATAAATGATGAACAATTACCTAATAGTTTTGTTGGCTATAAGATCCTTTACTTCTCTGACTTACAATATGGTGAAAACTTTGATAAGACAAGACTTGAGAAACTAGAAGCAGCCATCAATAACCTAGATTATGATCTGATCATATTTGGTGGAGATCTTATTGATAAAGATTACTCACCTGTTTCAGATGATGTAGAGATACTTAAAGATTTCTTTTATTCACTAAAATGTAAAGGTGGTAAGTTTGCTATAATGGGGGAACAAGATCAAATAACTGATTCGCGTACTGTCTTAGTCAAAATGATCTTAGAAAATAGTGGTGTAGAACTCATAACAAAAGACATGAAGATCTACAATGATACAAATGAATATATCATTGTTAATGGTTTAAACTACAACAGTGAAGAAGTAATATCACCTAATGAAAACTTTACCATTACTCTTATCCATTCTAATAAGCAATATGATAGTTTACCAAAAGATATCAATCTAGTATTATGTGGACATACTCATGATAAACAGATAAACATATTCTCTAACGTTAATTATAAGTTTGGCTTGCAAGGTAATCTTTACATAACTAGAGGAATAGGCTTATATGAAAAAGATTATCGCTTATTCAATTATCCTGAATTGTGCATTTTCACATTACAAAAATAAGACAGCTGCCGCTGTCTTTTTATATTTCCTAAGTAGGTTTCTACTTTTTTGCGGGAACTTCCTTACTTTCGCTTTTTACTTCCTCTAAAGGCAATAAATTATACTTTCTATATAAAACAATGAGAGCAATATTTAATACGATTAATAATCCGATCAAATAAACAGCAAGCCAGACCATATGATCAATGCCTATACAAAAATAACCGATCATCATTAAAGCTAAAGTAAGAAAATCATATAAGATATACCAACCTCTTCTAGTATACTTCTTACCACACTTCTTACAAATATATGTCTTATCACTAGTATTTGACATTCTAAGATCGCCATGACAGTCAGGACACATTCCACCTCTAACGATCGCCCAATATTCTAAAAACTTTTTCATAACTTAACTAACTCCTAATAGGATTATAACACACTCATATGAAACAAGAAAGAAAAGAACAAATCAGCATTGATAATAGAAAATCGTTCAAACGCAATAAAAATCGAGCTTAAGAAAGATTCGACTACAAATTGCCAATATCTATATTCTACCAATATTCTTACTAGCAAATATTTCATTTTATTCAATGATTTTTTTGCGAAATCCGCATTTTTTTCATCTAACTCAATCTTGAGCTAATTGGTTTTATTATCAAAATATTTTTCCATCGAACAAATAAAAAAAAGAGTTGTTGATGAATTACTCATCTTCAACTCTTTGATCAAACTAGTCTTCTACTCTGTTCTGTAAGTTCTTGAAACGCTTCATAGCATCAGCTTTAGCCTTATCATATAAAGCTTGAGCCTTTTCAGGATTTACTTTAACAAGGTTGTTATATCTTGCTTCATCCATTAAGAAGTCTTGGAACTTATCGAAGTTAGGGTTCTTGTAGTCGATAGTTAATGGTTTTTCGTTTCTTGGATCGAATCTGTATAATGGAACATATCCACATTCAACAGCTTGTTTCTGAACGATCTGTTGTTTGCTCAAACCACCCTTAATGCCGTGTAATTCACATGGACAGTAAGCAATGATCAATGATGGTCCATTATAGCTTTCAGCTTCTTTCAAAGCCTTCAAAGCTTGCATTCTGTTAGCACCCATACAAATGCTTGCTACATAAACGTGACCATAACTCATAACGATCTGACCTAAGTCCTTCTTAGCAACAGCCTTTCCACCAGCAGCGAATTGTGCGATAGAAGCAGCCTGACTTGACTTAGAAGATTGTCCACCAGTATTAGAGTAAACTTCTGTATCCAACACTAATACGTTAACATTTAAGTTATTAGCCATTACATGGTCTAATCCACCGTAACCGATATCGTATGACCAACCATCTCCACCGATGATCCACACTGAAGCACTTACTAAGTCCTTAGCATCGTTTAACAATACCTTAACATTTTCATTAGAGCTTGCTTTAACAAGTTCAACGATCTGTGGCGCTAAACGTTTTTCAACAACACGGTTACCGTTATTAGCTAAGTATTCTTCAAATACTGCTTTTAATTCTGGTTCAACAGTCTCAAGATTGTTCTCCATTACTTTCAACATAGTTGATTTCTTGTAGTTTCTTGCTAATGCCATACCATAACCGAATTCAGCATTATCTTCGAATAATGAGTTAGCCCAAGCAACACCGTTGCCTTCAGCATCTTTAACAAATGGAGTAGATGGAGTAGATCCGCAATAGATTGAAGAACAACCTGTAGCGTTAGCAACCATCATATCAGGTCCAAATAATTGAGATACTAATCTGTAGTAAGGAGCCTCACCACATCCTGGACAAGATCCTGGAACTTCGAAGTAAGGTTTCAAATATTGAGTACCCTTGATAGTATCATCAACAAGTTCTGACTTGTATTCTGTCTGTTGATATAAGTAATCAGCAAGAGGAGCCTCATGCATCATATCATGAACATCAACCATAGTTAATGCCTGTTTAGGACATTCTTTAGCACATAATCCACAACCTACACAGTTATCTGGAGAAACTTGGATTCTGAACTTTAAGCCCTTAGCTTTTCCATTAGCATCGATTGTATCGAAAGCAATTGGAGCATTATTAACTTCTTCCTCAGTTAAAGCGAATTGTCTGATTGTAGCATGTGGACAAACGAATGAACAGAATCCACATTGGATACACTTAGAAGCTTCCCACTTTGGAACATATGAAGCAATGTTACGATGTTCATTGTAAGAAACGTTGTTTCTCATAGTGCCATCCATAACACCATATTTAGTAAATGTGCTTACTGGTAGATCATAGCCGTTTAAGTAACCGATCTGGTTAGCATATTCATCCATGTATTCATCACCAGTCTTAGGTAATTCGAAGTGTGAATTCAATTCAGCCCATTCAGGTTTAACTTCAACTTGAACAAGTCCAGCTTTACCTGCATCGATAGCTTTGTAGTTCATTTCAACTACATCGTCACCCTTCTTACCATATGACTTCTTAGCAGCCTTCTTCATTAGATCAAGAGCTTGATCATAAGGCATGATCTGTTCATTTAATGCAAAGAATGCTGATTGTAAAGTAGTATTAGTTCTTCTACCCATACCGATCTCATTACAGATCTTAGTAGCATTGATGATATAGAACTTAGCATGTTTCTTAGCTAATTGAACTTTCATTCTGTTAGGTAAGTAATCTTCGATCTCATTTGGTTCTAATGTTGTATTTAATAAGAATGTTCCACCATCTTTCAAAGATGAAAGCATATCATACTTCAATACATATGAATCCAATGAACAAGAAACGAAGTCAGCATTGTCAACATAGTAAGTTGAACGGATTGGAGTCTTACCAAATCTTAAGTGGCTTCTAGTAACTCCACCAGCTTTTCTTGAGTCATATTGGAAATATGCTTGTGCATAGTTATCAGTATTATCACCAATGATCTTAACACTGTTCTTATTAGCACCTACTGTACCATCTGAACCTAAGCCCCAGAATAAGCAAGAAGTGTAATCAGCAGCTACAGTGTAGTTAGGATCAACATCTAATGATAAATGAGTAACATCATCATTGATACCTAAAGTGAATTCTTCCTTAGGATCATCTTTAGCTAACTCATCATAAACAGCCTTAATTTGGTTAGGAGCAGTGTTCTTACTAGATACACCATATCTACCACCAACTAACTTGATATCTGTGCCCTTTAATAAGCTTAATACATCAAGATATAAAGGCTCTCTTGTACCCATTTCTTTAGTTCTATCTAATACAGCGATCTTCTTAACGCTCTTAGGTAAAACATTGAAGAAATATTTAGCACTGAATGGACGATATAAGTGAACTTTAATAACACCAACTTTTTCGCCCTTCTTATTAAGATCATCAATAACTTCTTCGATAGTCTCACAAACTGAGCCCATAGCAATGATGATTCTCTCAGCATTAGGATCTCCATAATAAACAAATGGTTTATAATCACGACCAGTATGTTCTGAGATCTTCTGCATATAATCATTAACAACATCAGCAACTACAGAATAATGTAAGTTTTGAGCTTCTCTACCCTGGAATGTGATATCGTCGTTTTCAGCAGTACCTCTAGTTACAGGATTGCCATGTGGATTTAATGCATTCTTACGGAACTTTTCAACAGCTTCCATATCAACAAGACTCTTTAAGAAGTCATAATCCATAACTTCAACTTTTTGAATCTCATGAGAAGTTCTGAAACCATCAAAGAAATGTAAGAATGGAACGCTAGCCTTGATTGCTGATAAATGAGCAACACCTGCTAAATCCATTGCTTCCTGAACTGAATTTGATGCTAACATACAAACACCTGTTTGTCTGCAAGCATAAACGTCTTGGTGATCACCAAAGATTGATAAAGATCTAGTAGCTAAACTTCTAGCAGCTACGTGTACTACTGCAGGTAATAATTCTCCTGCCCACTTGTACATATTTGGGATCATCAATAATAAACCTTGTGATGCTGTAAATGTAGTAGCTAAAGCACCACCTTGTAAAGTACCATGAACTGCTCCAGCAGCACCTGCTTCTGATTGCATTTCTGCGACCTTAACAACTGAGCCAAACATATTAGTTCTGCCTTGAGTTGCCCATTGGTCAACAACCTCTGCCATCGTGCTTGAAGGTGTGATAGGGTAAATTGCAGCTACTTCAGTGAAAGCATAAGCACTATGAGCAGCAGCAGTATTACCATCCATGGATTGGAATTTCTTTTCAGCCATTTTTTTGCCTCCTATTTCGCTCTAACACTCTTTTATTATAAGACTATTTATCGATTTCCTCAACAAAAACCGAACATGTTTGTTAAATTTATCACTAAAAGAAAACTGTCATTTTTAGACAGCTTAACTTTTCTTTTGATTGTTCATTAGCCCAAAGACAGCTCCGCAAATGCCACCTAAGATATGAGCAAATTGTGAGATTGAATCAGTAACAAATATCGCATTATAAATCTCACTACCTAAATAGATCACAAGTATCAATATTAATGTTAAAGGAATATGACCACTTTGTACACTAGTAGCTGAAGATAAAACGATCATCATAAATACGATACCACTTGCCCCACACAAAGCTGTATTAGGTAAAAAGATATTGTTCAAAGCACCGCCAATAAAAGCAGTAAGAACGATCATCTTCAATAATTTTTTTGAACCATATTTTTCCTCGATCATTGGTCCTAACAATAATATATAGCTCATATTACCAATGTAATGTGACCAATTAGCATGTCCTAAGCAATAAGTGAACATCCTGATATACATCATAGGATCTAATAAACTAGTACGATAAGTCATAAAAATCTTCTCAGTACTATCAAAATTAGTAGCATAACCTAGTAATAAGGATAAAAGACTAATTAACGCAAAAGTTAAAGTAACTGGTGCGTTATATTCAAACTTCTTAAAAAACTTCATAAAACAAAACACCTCTATCTAAAAAGCAAGCCAAACCATACTAATAGTAAGCCAAGTAGCACAAATACTATATAGATCACTACTATATTGACTAATATTCTTTTAAATCCATATTTATCAGCATCTAAAAAATCATAAGGATATCTCTGTGTCTTAGCCTTATCAAAATAAATGCCTAACTTAACCCTAACAAAAACATATAGGCAATAGATCAAAGGCAAGATCGTCCAGATAAATGCGTTCTTATAGCTAAGATCACTTTTATCCGCAAAGAACAGCCAATAAGCAAATGTTAGTAAAGGACAGATATAATGTAAAGAATAATTGACTAATGTATAAGGATTCCACCCATTACCTTTACGATAATCATTAATGATAAGTGGTGATAAAAGAAAATGATAGATCAAAAAAGTCAACATGATACAACATGTCACAGTAAAAGAATATATTGACTTATCTAACCCCTTAACACCAACTAATAATAACAAAAAATAAAGACAAACAACAATATTACTTAAAGATGTATAGTAGCCCATAAAACCACTATTGTATTTCTTTCTTAATAATCCACTATTATCACTTAAAGCATAAATTTCTAAAGCAACAATAGCTACAAGGAAAATATATCTCATCTTAATGCCTCCTTCTCTTAAATAGATTATACAATATTTAGAAATATGCTAAAATAAGATAATAAAAAAAGGAGATTTTTATATGTGCGTTTTCTGTCAAATCGTTAATGGTGAATTACCAACAAATTTAGTTTATGAAGATGATAAAATCATCGCTATCTTAGATATTGCCCAAGCAACTAAAGGTCATACTTTAGTATTACCAAAGAAGCATTATGACAATATCTATGATGTTGATGAAGAAACATTAAAACAGATGATCGTTGTAAGCAAGAAATTATCTAAACAGATCGTTGATAATATGCATGCTGATGGACTAAACATCGTCAACAACAATGGTGATGCTGCAGGTCAAGCTATCAAGCATATTCACTTTCATCTAATTCCTCGTTATAACGATGATGATTACCTCATTAGAGGTCAAAATCATGACTATGATCTAAAAGAGATCCTGTCTCAGATCAAAGGCTAAAAAAAAGGTGGCTTAATTGCCACCTTCATTATTTTCTTCAGGCTGATCTTGTTGAACTTTCTCAACAAAGTGTAAAGAGATATTCCCTCTTAAAGTTTCAACCTTGATTTTTTTTGTTGCCGTCTCACTTGTCATCTCAATCTGATTGATGACAGTTTTTACCTCTTCATCTGTATATAACTGTTGATCATTTATCTTCAAACTACCATATATTGCCTTGGCAATAATATTATGATCATCAATGTAATAGTCACTATCGATATTGATCTGACCCGAAACAACACTAACTGTAACATCATCAATATCACACTTTTCAATAGTCGCATTGCCACTATTCAAAGTGATAGAAGCAGAAGAACAAGTGATGTTCTTTAGATCAATATCACCAGTGGTATTTTGAAATATGACACTTCCAACAGCCAAGTCATTACCACTGAAATAACCATAGATCGATTTAACATTGATCTTGATATTACTTTCTTTAGGAAGATAGATAGTGATCGTATCGATCTTCTTCTCTGTTTTAAATAACAAAGTATCAAGATCTTCTACTCTTTCAATAAGTTCCATCTTTAACTTGCCATTTTCCACAGTATATGTGTTCATATTCTCAATCTTTTGGAAATAAGAGATCTTGATCTTATCATCATCACTAGGTTTGATGACAACTTTATGATTAATGCTGTTGATCGTTAATTCATTTACTTCACTAGCATCGTATTCTTGATACGTCTCAATATAACTTGAGTAGGCTTTTGCACTAGGAAAATAGAGCTTATTATACGCATAAAATATGCCAACAACAAGCACTAACAATATAGTGATGACAGCCCATAATGGAAAACGCTTTTTCTTCATATACAATATTATACCTTATAGATAAAGTCATTTCCATAAAGAAATGTGTTCATCACTATAAATATTTCACGAAAATTTCACAATTTACTTTTCTTTTTTACCCTTCTTAATACCGAAAGCATTCAACAAATTTTCAATAAATTCATCGACATTTTTATCTTCAATATATTTTTGAGCACTCGTTATAATTGCTGGCATTTTCTCATCAAATAGTTTAGAGATCATTTCTGACCAATCAGTCTTATTGATATCTAATTCACCTGAATAGACTTTAGAGAGAACTGTATTACATATTACTCCAGCCACGAATGTTACTGCTCCAGCTACGGCTGCGTTGATAACAGCTATCGCAACATTTGTACCACCTAACATTTTAACCAATCCTCTTCCAACAATTGTTGTAGCTCCAATTTTAATGATAGTATCTACGATCTTATTAATTTGATCTTCTTCTTTTATTTTATAAATTTTCGCAATAGAATTGAGCATCAAAGTCTGCAAAGGTACTAGTACAGCAGCATCAGTTACTGGAATTGGAATAGCACCAACGACAGTTGCCCCAATAGTAGATGTCACAATAACTGCATAAGCTCTATCACTCTTTAGTCTTAGATCCAATATAGTAATATTTTTTTCATTGATTTCCTTGGCATATGGAACTATCGCACTAGTCTTTTCAACTAATTCATCTAAACCTTTTTCAGAAACAATAAAATTATCTCTGATCGAATACCTCTTTGCCACAACAAAGCAAGTACCTCGGATGTTCAACTTAGCTTTATCTTTGTATTCTGAAATAGCTTTTTCAAACATATCCCCATTTTCGTTTTCATCTGTATCTGAATATGACTTAGTAAATACAACAATGATCGGAACATTTTTCCAAGTAAGTGATACTGACTTTATGAAGTCTAATACTTGTTTATCGATCCGTTTACTAGTAGCATCAATACAATACCAGATCGCATGAATCAGTTTATCTTTACTTTTCTTTCCTACCGCACTTTTAGACCATTTCGTGATCTCATTTTTGATCTTCAACTGTTTTAAAAAGCTGTACTCATAGCCAGCAGTATCAATAAGCCTAAAAGGCACAGAATCATTTTCATAAACTTCCATCATTTCAGTAACTGCTTCGCCATTACCAGTTTTGGCGACCTCTTCTGCTAAGATCGCGTTGATCAAAGTACTTTTGCCACAGCCAGAAACCCCCATCAATAAGACATTGATCTTTTCGTCTTGCTGATCAATGAGCTTTTCGTAGTCTTTACTACTACTTTCAACTTTTTCTTTTTTTAACATATGCATAACCTTCTTTCTATTATGAGAAATGTTTAAATTGCGAATCTACTGTTCTATTAATTCCATTATCCTTTCTTTATTATCATTAGAAAACTCGCTTAGTTTATAAGTCCTTATCCTTTTTTAACTATAATAGGTACTACAAAACCATTCTTAACCAACGCAGCAAGCCTATTTATAATTGTTTTATTTGTGACAGACATTGACTTACTGATATCGAGCGGAGCAAATTGCTTCTTGCGTTCTTTCAACAAATCAAGAAGAAGCTGTTTTTCTTTCAAATTCAAATAGGACAAACTGCTAACTATAATGTCATCGTTTGTTCTTTATTGTATCTCAGTAACTTTATCCGAATAAAGTAGCATATTCTCAAAAAGTAATTGATCCAAATCTCTGAATGTAGTGGATCATCTCTACCGGAATAATACAAAGCAGGTAGACCCATTTAAATAGAACTATAATACTCATCAATATCATAAGCAAAATATTCTTCTAAAGATCCTATACCATTAAAGCTATAGCCATTTAGATTCAAAACATATCCTGACAAAAGTCTAGCAGTTCTACCATTTCCATCTTCGAAAGGGTGGATCGTAACTAATTGATAATGAACGATCGCTGCCACTATCAATGGATGATCATCAGTGGTATTTACATGATCCACCAACTCATCAATAAGAGCTATTATCTCACTATACTCCGGTGGAATATAATCAGGATTTCCAGTTTGCGAGTCATACACCGCAAATAAAACGCCAGCAGGCATTTTCCCTCTAAAACCAATCTTTTCTTTCGATGATCCTTTTACAACTAGTTTTTGAGTTTCTAATATCATTTTTTTAGAAAAAGGCTTTTTTCTTTAATTTATCTTCTAACAGTCCAAGAGCTAAGAAATTATTTCTTACTTCTTGTTCTGGCTTTAAAAAATGTTTTCTTTGATCATCATCGATAACCTCTTCTAATTGCTTTTCACTTAAAGGATTTCCTTCAATCTTATTAAAGGCATAGCTACTTTTCTTCTTAGAATCCATACGTAATCTATTAGAAATAGTATTAGATATTCGTACCTGTGCAACTTTGTAATAGTTCTTGTCACTCTCTACAATATATTTTAATATTTCATTTGTTAATTTAACTTTTATCGTACACAAAGCATCTTTCAACTAAATTACACACATATTTCATTAATGATTTCACTTTTTTTCACTAAAAGATATTTAAGCATAGCAGTGATTTCAACTATCTGCATTCATCCTTAATAATTCTCTTTTCGCTTTCACCATACTAAAACAGGAAATCTGCTTTTGTCTTTCCCATACATTAGTCATATATTTCTTTAATCAGATCATCAACTGATTTTCTGTTTTTGATTTATAAGATCTTAATATAAAAGGTGCCAGTCTTGACACCTAATAAACAAATTCAATCTATTTAATGATCCAACACCCACTACGATTAGTTCCTTCTCTTTTTAAAGCACCTTCAGATTGTAATTTTCTAACATAATACTTAATAGTATTAATGTTGATATTTAATCTACTAGAGATTTCTTTTTGGGTAATAGTTTTATTGCTTTTTATCAGATTGACTATCTTACAACAAACATCTGATTGGGTAGTCAAATGGTTGGACTGGGTGAATTGGGTAGTATCCTCTTCATCATTTAATACAGAAGATCTCTCTAAAGGAACGATGATCCTAAAAACATCTCCTTCAACAAACTCCGGATCAAATCCTGTATAGATCTTACAATACTTATACAAGTTACGCACACCAGAACCCAATTGATCAGCATAGCCAATATTTCTAAAGAAGCTAGCAATGATCGGATTCTTAGGATTTGGTTCTATACTACTATAAGTTAGTCTTGCTTCTTGCATAGCCCTATTAGCATTTTCTACATAAAAACGATCTTTCTCAATAACAAATTTTGCTTGATAAGAGCTAGTATATTCGCGATGGATCAAAGTATTAGTAATCATCTCTCGAACAATGATGTTACGTAAACTTTTACGCTGATCTTCTTCCAAATAAAATTTATCTGGTAAGTTCTTACGAGCAAACTCCATCAACTTTTCGTAACTTTCAATAAGATTTGTCTTGATGATCTCCCTATCATCATATCTATCCACATCTATTCTACGGACTAAAGCATCTGTGACATAAGCTGGCACAACATCAGCGATCACTTCGTCTTTTCCAAGCAGCATGATGGCCGCTAAGTTATATCCACTTTCTCCAGTAACTCTATCAACAGAATATAAACGAGCACTCTTCAAAAGCTCCTCATCAGTTAAAGTACTCCAAGGATGGGTACCACCTGCATTATTAGCTGCCATGATACGCAATTTTGGTAGTAGATCAACTCTAAGATCATCAATACTGACATATGGATAGATTTTTCGTTCAGTATAGATCTCTTGTTTTCTAATGTACATCTGTGCAATTTGAGAAGTAGAAGTAACCTTTACATCGGCATCATTAACTCGATCATATATCACTTTTTTATAACTATGTACTTCAGCACTAGGTTGAATATGGATATGAATAATAGTCTTACCCTCATATTTTACAATTTCTGGCACCAAGTAAATAGTTGGAACAAACAAAGCAGGATTACTTACACAACTAATGAAGTTCTTAACCAAATTAGGTGCAGCATTTTCTGAAACGCCGCAAACAGTGCCATCATCTAATACACCTAAGAAGATATCCCCGCCAAAGCGATTCAAAAAAGAACATACAGTTTCATACACATCATTTTCTATACCATTACCACAGCGTTTAAACTCAACACCAATGGTCTCTCCAATAGTCAATATTTCTTTAATCTTCAAACTATTCATTCAGTCTATCACCTCTCATTACTATGTAAGTCTTCCATATTTTTCTGTACTTATTGTATCATCTTTTAATTACTAAAATATCCCAATTTATACCCATTAAGAGAAATAATCTGTCCGAATTTTTGTATATAATAACATCAATCATTATCTTTCATCTATTACATCGATGATCTCACCAACAAATACATAATGTGGTTGCCATCCATCTTCATCACCTGGAAACTTACTTTTTGCTGAAGCGTAATAATTTTGTATATCACTAGCAAGATCTTTTCTATCAAACTGATGTTGATATAACTTTTTACATAAGAAAGTTAGATTTGCTTGCTTAAAAGTTACACCATCTCCAAAAGTAACAGGAGTTAATCCACTATTAGTCACTTTATCTTCATTTCTACCAGAATGTGTACCAATATAAGCTACAGCTTTTCGATACTCTTCTGGATAAAAACTAACTGTAAAAGTATCACTATCCTTTAAAAAACTACAAGTATGACGATCAGGATGCACATAAACCGTAACTGTTGATATGCTTTTATTAGAGTGTGACCAAACATTACCTAAACTACCCCAACCAATAGTACAACAATTATAATGATCCATTGATCCAGCTGTAACAATGGCCCATTGTTTTTCAAACATCTCAAATACTTTATAATCTTTTGTCTTAAAATCTACCATATAACTACCTCTTTCTAATATTTTCATTCAACTACTGATTTATAATAATTGCCAAAATCAGCCAAAGCATCGATTATAGGCAACATCTTTATGCCAAGATCAGTCAGTCTATAATCAACCTTAGGTGGAACTTGTTGATAATCATGACGGCAAACAAGTCCATCCTCGATCAATTGTCTTAAACTGTCTGTTAACACCTTTTGTGATATACCATCAAGATCTCTTTGTAGCTCATTAAATCTCCAAGGTCTATTCCTTAAATTACGTATGATGAGTAATTTCCATTTCCCTCCAACAAGAGCTACTGCTGTTGCTACTGGGCAAACTGGAAGTTCCGCTTTTGTTTTCATCACCAACTACCTCCAAACAAATATTAGCACATTCTTTTTTATATGTACAGTTACAAATAAGTGCATACTAACAATTCAGTAAATTATCTCTTATCATAATCTCGTAAAAAGCCAAGGAGGAAAATATTATGGTCAATTACACTAAAACTACTATTTCAAAAGAAGCAAAGATCGAATTACACGACAAGCTTGATTTAACAGGTTCAGAGATCAGCATCAATCATCTACCAGCAAACACCAGTGTCCCATTTATTCACGCACACAAAACTGACGAAGAAGTTTATGGCATCTTATTTGGCAGTGGCAAAGTCATTATCGATAATGAAGAGATCTCGCTTAAAGCAGGCGACTGGCTAAAGATCTCTCCAGCAGCAAAGCGTCAATTCTTTGCTGGCGAAAGCAAAGACCTATATTATATCTGTATACAGACTAAAGAAAACTCTCTTGAAAATTACACCACAAATGATGCAATAGTTTACTGATCAAAAAAATCCATAACACTTATAACATGTTATGGAATTTTTCTTTTACTCATCATCATCGGATGGCATATAATTTGACCCCATATCTTTTAGGGTTATTTTCTCTACCCAACTGATAACTGAACTGATTTCATTATATCTCCATGAATCTTCACTTGGCCAGCCTTCAATCACACTTATGACTTTGTCCTTTTGATAGAAGATGATCTGCCAATGATATCCATCAACCATCGCTTTTCCATGATTATCAAGATCATAACAAAATAAATCATTCAAACCCTCATCAATAAATCTCTGCACTTTTTTAGAATCAACAGTGAGCAATGTTTCATCATCTAGAGTATTATTTTTATATTTAGCAAGACCAGTTCTATAAATCCGAGCATCATAAAAATAGTCAAGATAAGGGGCGCTTATGATCTGCACACTGTCAACAAGTTGAAGCATCATATGTCTTTTCATCCTAGAATAAAAATTATCTAAAATGTGTGTGCGAAATTCTTCAGGGACTGGAATATTATACTTTTTAACATAATTATAAAAAACATCATCCCATATATAAACGCCATCGGAATAAAGATCACCATTCCCTATTATCTTTTCTGGTTCGATCACATCATCTACAATGCCTGGACAACAGGCTATATTATTTTTTTGTAAGTACGACAAGATCTTTTGTTTTTCAGGATCTTCCTCTTTAGAAACAAGATCCCTTAAATGAGGCATTGACTTATCACCATACTCATAGGAATATTTAACTCTCTTTAGTTTTTTTAATCTACGATAAAACATAGTCATCCTCCTTCACATTTGCTATATAGATCATTTTCTTTTACTTTATTCCAATGATCATTATAAGCCTTTATAAATGAGCTAACCTCTACCAATAATAGAGATCACTTTATAAAAATTAACGTTTTACTCATGTTCATATATAGAAAAACAACTATAAATATCTATAAAATCAGTTTAGAAGAACAACACTTATATACCATAGTTTATATGGGGTGAATGCACTTTTCTTACTTATGGAATTTTAATGTGTATTAGTAAAAGACTATACCATCATTCTTAATACAACAATTACCCATACAGGCACTTTAAACAATAGTTATCTTCTACTCACTTTCAAAGCCTACTAATATGCCACCTTCAGCATAATAAGAGCATAAGCCATTATTTACCCCTACCTTAAGATCACAGTTAGGGAAACTTTCTTTGACCATTTCGGCTAACTTATTAGCAGCCTCCTCGTTTTGGGAGTGACGTATACGTAGCTTTCCCCCATTAAAGCCCATTTCATTCATTAGATCAAATAACTGCTTAATAGTCTTTTTCTCACCGCGACATTTATGTAGTGGTTCAAGTTCGCCATTTACACTTGCTCTTCCAACTATACGAATACCAAGTAAACTTGCTGCTGAAGCAACTAACTTGCTGACCCTTCCATTATTAACAAAGTTATTTAATGACTCTAAAGAAAAGATCAAATGAGTCTTTTGAATATATTGTTGAATATCTTCTTTGATCTTTTCAAAAGAAAGATCCAAAGAGATCAATTCTTTTAACTTCTCTACGATAAGTTCCATTTCAGGCCCTGTAGTTAGGGAATCAATAATACATACTTTTTTATTAGGATCTTCTTGTAAATAATCATCCTTAGCAATACAAGCAGCATTATAACAACCTGATAAATGACTAGTTATAGCTACCCCAAATGCTTCATCTGCTCCTTCAAAAGCAGCTAACCACTCCCCAACATTAGGGCAAGCAGTAGATGAACGTCCCTTATGATTAGCTAAGTATTCCACCATTTCATTTACATCTAATTTTTCATCATCAACAAATTCTCTTTCAGCCGTTCTTATCTTAAGTGGCACTGATTTAAGACTACCATCTTCACTACTATACAGATTAGCAGAAGAATCTGTTACAACAACAATTTTTCTTTCCATTAACATGTCTCCATCTTATTAGCATCTCATTCATTGACTTTATCATCTACGTCAATTATCATTGACATAGAAAAAAGTTGCTAAAAGCGACAATAGTCGCACCTACATTTTATTAGGATTGACTCTTAACTGCAACAAATCCGAAAAATAAAGCAACTTTTTACCAATTTTGTCGCAATTAAGGAGATATCAAAAGTGAAAACTAGTTCAAAAACAACCACATTTCTTAAAGAATGTATGGCTGATGCCTTACTACAAGCCATGAAAGATCAACCATTTTCTAAGATCACCATAAATCAGATAACCAAAGAAGCTGGGGTCAATCGCTCTACTTGGTTTAGGAATTTTGAAACAAAAAGTGAAGCCATCACCTTTAAACTAGTAATGAATTGGAACCGTTGGGCAAATGAGCATGGTCTGAAGCAAAGACATCGTTACACTATTGAAAATGTTGAAACCTTCTTTGAATTCAACCTATCGATCAGATCAATATTAGAAGTGATCTATAAAGCTGATCAACAAGCTTGTGTCTATAATGCTTTCTATCAAGTTATGCTGCCGAATTCAACTGATGACATCTCAGTAAAGTATCAAGCTAGATTCTATTCCTTTGGTCTATTTGGTTTACTTGATGAATGGATCAAAAGAGAATGCCAAGAAACACCTCATCAACTATCCTTGATATTTAAAAAGATCATGACAGAAAACCTTCAATATGAAATATTTATGGAAGCTAAAAACTAATAATTGACCATCTAGTAAGAAAGAGTAAAATATGATAGGTATAATAAAAAGGAGCACGTTTATGAAAAAAAAGAACTTATTAAAAATCTTATTAGTCGTATTATTGATCAGTATCTCTCTATTCGGTTATATCAAATATAAAAAAAGCTATTCTAAAAAATTGGTTGAAACTTCGCTATCAGATGATGGAAGTTATATTTTAAACATCTTTATGATTGGTGAAACAGATTTTCCTTATGGCAAGACACACTGTCGTTTTAACCTTACAAGATTTTCAATCGAGATTTCGAAATTATCTTTTGATATCGCTGATGATGGTGCTAATGCCTCAGAAAACAATTTCAATATCACCTGGAATGATGAATATGTATCGATCATTGTTTCTGGTTCAGAGCAAGAAGATGTAACATACAATCTATATTTTGATGGAACTACAGAAATACTAGGTGAGTAGCATGAAGAAAAAAGCATTAAAAAAGATACTTACAATTATCTTGGCTTTTTTTGTCTTACAAACTGTTATATGTGGTTTATATTTTTCTGATTATTCTAAAGCAGATGACAATGTAAAATTATACTTATCTGATCAAGATAAAGCTAATGAAGCGATACAACCTCAAAAAGATTCTACAGTAACCATCAAAGAAATTAGTGAAGGTTTATTTCTTGATAGCGAAGCAAATGATAAAGCATTGATCTTCTACCCTGGAGCAAAAGTCGAATATATTGCTTATCTTCCATTACTATATCAACTAGCTGAAAATGGCATAGATGTCTTTATGATCGATATGCCACTAAACTTCGCTATATTTGGCATGAACAAAGCTAGTGATATCTTAAAACAATACCAATATGAACATTACTACTTAGCAGGTCACTCACTAGGAGGAGCAATGATCGCAAACTATTGTGCAACTAGTTCATATCAATTTGATGGCTTAGTACTACTAGCAGCTTATCCAACAAAAGATCTATCAGAAAAGGACATGTGGGTATTAACCATTTATGGTTCGGAAGATAAAGTAGTCAACCTAACTAAGATTGAAGAAGGCGGAAAATTAATGCCATTAAACTATCAGGAAGTCGTGATAGAAGGTGCTAACCACGCCCAATTTGGTAACTATGGTATTCAAAAAGGTGACGGCACTGCTGCTATCACTGCAGAAGAACAACAAAAGATAACAACTAGTAAGATCTTAGAAATGATCAATACAGAAAATAAATGACTTATCAAAAAGTTTTTCAACAAATTTTATAAGCTAGAGCGTAAAACCCACTACCTTTAAGTGATGGGTAGTTCACACTCTTTTAATGGTTTTACTATGACAGTATTACCATTTTCTTTTTTCAAAAAAACGTTAGAACTTTGCCTAACTCAAATCCCTTATTCATTATCGTAAGCTTCTTTCCAAAACAAACCCTGCGAAGAAGCAATCTGCTCAAATAATCCATGTTTATCATTTGGAGGATTATATATTGCTAAGTACAAACAATCTCGATCAAAGACTAATAACATATCTTCCTTTGGAAATAAACAATTTAATACTTCAAAATGATCATTTATGATGTCATCGATCATTTTAGGATCAGGCTTATCGATCCAACTACCATCCCATAATATCCTCATGTGAAAATAACACATAAGACTTAAGATGACATTTTCAAACTTATCTCTTATCTGCAAATATTTATCGCTATTTAAAAGATAATGTTCAACATCAAAAAATTGTCCATCACTACCTTCCGGTACTCTTTCAGGAAGAAAATCAATAATATAGCATTTCTTCTCTAATAATCTATCAATCTCATCTAATTCACTCATATTAATTCTCCAATATTATTTTTCTAACTCAACAAACAAATGAGGGCCATTACTATCAACTAACCTTGCTAATAAACCTGTAGGGTCAGGGCCTAAAAGACCATTAACTAAAGTAATAGAGAAATATACTGATAATTCACCAATAGTATTGACTACTCCATGAATGATAGCTGCATACATGCATTTTTCTAATTTTTATCGTTACATAAGAAAGAATGATGCCTAATACAACACATAATACGATCATTAGTATCATATTTGAGTAAGGTGTACCCAAATGATAAATCAAAGGTAAAAGGACAATTTTTCATTCAATACTATTGACTAATTCTGCTTTCTTCTTGTCATATTTTTCTAGTTGAAAGCCAAGAAGATATCCACGCCAACCGATCTCTTCACCTAACTCCATTAACCGTATAGGGATCATTACTGCTGAAACTAAGGAAATACCATAAAAAATCATCAAACTGATAACTATTATAACTGCAGAGATGATCATTGATAAGAGCCAATATTTCATATTCTTCCAAACAGCTAAAGATAAATGATATCTTGCTTTTACCTTAGTTATCTTTATTGTAATAAAAGCAGCATTGCATTATCTATTTTTTCTCTTTATGTACTTCATTTTCCGTTTGTTTCATTCCCTACTAGCTAGCACTTTCTCAAGTGAGAAAGTAAACTCATTATATTTATTACAAATACTTTTTGTCAATCACTAACCTCTGCCCCTAACTTTGCATTTCACTATGAAATTACAAAAAAAGTGAACGCTACGGTTCACACTCTCTTACTTAATTGAATCCATTATTTCCTTTGCTCTTTTTAATATAGGTAATTCCCTATTTGCGACTAACCTTCCAACCTTAGTATTAGATCTATTCTCATACTCTTTGATCGCTTCATCATAAGTTAACTTTAAAGTAGACAAATGAAAACTATTGATCTCATCTTCCATTAAATGTTTCTTGCCAAATGACAACACTTTGCACAAAAAGTAATTATTGATATTATGCCTGTGAATAAGATTGTAATAATCGCTAACAACCCCGATCTTACAGATCACTTCAACAGTTGCTCCTAACTCCTCTTTAAGTTCTCTTTTAATAGCAGTTAAATAATCTTCACCCTGCTCAACACCACCACCAGAAGTCTCAATCAAAGTAGCCTTGCCAAAATCATCATCCCGGATCGCTCTAACGAAATAGAAATATCCTGCATCATCATAAACGATACCTCTAGCTATCTTTCTATCCTGATCAATATATTCAAATGGCCATTCATTATCTTGTAATTGCAAATATATTTCTGTATTTATCATTAGCATCTTCCTCCTATTTCAAACAACACCTATAGTATTGATCCTTTTAAGTTCTTACTTTCTAACTGCAAAACGGAACAAATCTGGTCCTAATATCTTTACATTTATCTCATCAGCAACTTCTTCTAATTTTTTCATTTCTTCTTCACTCAACTTAGTACTAGCGGCAACAGAAAGCTGTTCTACTTGGTATGGTTTACGACATCCACATATTGGCACTATTGACTTGTTAGCTACAAAAGAAATTGCAACTTGTGCGATCGTTAATTCATGACTATCAGCAACTTCCTTCATCAAAGCAAATAAACGATCTAATTTTTTACGCTTTCTGCTATAAATAGCTTTCATGATAGCAAACTTCTCATCTTTTTGTTTTGGACCTGTCAATACGCCTTCTTCAAGTACTGCCCATGCCCAAAATTGTACACCATTTTCCTTACACCAAGATAGCAAGCCATTCTTTTCCCACTCTCGATCAATAAGACTATAGTGATTCTGTACTCCAAACAAAGGGATATTTGCCTTATCTAAGATTGCCTTAGCAAGTTTACATTCTTGAAGATTAAAGTTAGATACCCCAATATTCTCTATCTTTCCTTCTTTATATAGATCAATTAGTTCTTCCATATATTGGGCAATATCATTTGGCATATGTAACCAATACACTTCAATACTAATCCTAGCAAAATCCTTCAGATCTTTTTCAATAGATTCACGGACCTGTCCTGGTTTAAACTTAGTAAATGGTGTGTATTTTGATGATATTTTGATCTGCTCAGGACAACACATACCAATCAGCTTTGGGCCTTTACCAAAGCCATAATCTCTTGCTGAATCGACAAACAAAAGATCATTTTTTACAGCCATCTCCATAGCTTGTTTCAAAGTATCACTATCCACTACACTTCCTCGAATCATTTTTTCGTAAGAAGCACTGCCCCAAGAGTTTGTTCCTATTACTGCTTTTGGATTGTACATCTTTCTTCACCTCTTTCATCAATCAAAATAATGATTGATTTCTTATTTGATCAGCATCTCAAAGCATACTTGCTGACGCGAAATTTAGTATAACACCCACTAATCTCGTTATCAAGGATAAAGTTAGCAAGTGCTAACTCGTTGTAAAAGTATAACTTGCTTGTCTATTCTTCTAGCAATATTCAACTTTTACATCTATCAAAAATTAAGCCCATCTCAATTAAAATGGGCTTTTACAATGTCTGTACAATTAGAATGATCTCTTTAAATTAATTATCTATATGATTGTTTTTATTCTTATAAGATATTTCCTACATTAAATTATCTTTCCTCGTTTAACCACATTTGAAGCTAAAGATCAATTGAATATTTAACTAGATCAATTTCGATGATTTAATGATTTCATATTGTTGCTAACAAGTTTACTAATAGTCCTACGGGTAAAGCAATCACTGCCTGGCTAAACATTCCAATAATGGCATACTTTATATGATGCCAATAATCATGATAGGCATCAACCATATCTTCCGTTCCAGGAATTATCATTTTCTTGCTATGACAAAACCAAAGACAATCAACAACTAAGGCATCAAACCACATCTCTACTACCCACATGATATAGCCATGAAACCATCCCTCAAAGAATGTGCGAGCACCACCGATATAAAATGCCAATACCGTCTGCAATAATATATATACAATAAAAATCCCAAGCTTTCCTATTGTAGCTTTTATTGTCAGCTTACTAGAACTTTCCTGTATTAATCCTAACTCCCTGCAACGATCCTGTATTGCCTTAGGATATTCTTGTATCATTGCAAGTTTACCTTTTTTAGCCATATTAATTCCACAGATTGTAAAAACAACAACATTAAAAATAACGATCTCTATCAAGTAATTCATTTTATGTCCTCCTACTTTTAGCACCAGCAAGCAAAATACTAGACAATGCCATTTTTCAGATATTTCTTTGCATCTGCTTCAAGTTTCAACCACTCATTAAAGTTAGCTTGTGCCTGTGTAAAAATCTCTTTCATGTCTTCGTTAAGCACCGACATTTCCTCTATTGCATTCATAGCATGCTCAGAAGCACAGATTTTCCCTAGTGAAGTCATACACATTAACTTATACAACACGTAACAACTCTTATAATATTTTTGCGAGCGAAAATCCTCGTCATCCGGAAGAATCGTATGTCCTGCCTTTTCTAGTGAGGAATATCCTTCTATATTTGCTTTAATAATTCGATCGATATATGACTTATTTCCTGCAATTTTCTTTAAATTGCCATCCGTGTAATAGCACGCAAAAACACATGGAACGACAAAAGCTGCATGTGACAAAAGATAGTCATTCATATTCGGTTCATATGAAACTTTATAAGGTGTACTAGCAAATATCTCTTTAATCAGTGATTCATTTGAATCAGCTTCTTTCAATTGTCCGATTGTAATTTTCTTCAAATCAATGGATGAGACATAAGTTTTTTCTCTATGGCCTGCTGAGCTGGCAAAAGCAAACATCACATTTTTCTCTGCTAATGCTGCGGCACATTGCTGTGCTCTCGTATTATTACCAACAAACACAATATTTTGTGATTGATTCTTTTTCAATATTTGAATAACAGAATCAAGTTGTGTAAAACGTACCGTTACAAATATTACATCGTAACTATCCTGCACATCCAATTTATAAATGACAGGGATTTTTTTATTTATCTTTTTAACCGAATATCGATACTTAATAGTAAGACCATTTTCTTCAATGTTCTTACCCCAGTCACCACGTGCTAGCAAAGTTACATCTTTACCAGAACAAAACAAGTTCATCGCAAGATTGCCTCCTAGCACCCCTGCTCCTAGTACAAGAATCCTCATTTTTCTATCTCCTAAATCAAAATAATCCACATTAGCATAGATGCCATTGCTCCAATATGCAATGTTCCCACAATTTGAAGAGGAAACATCAACACAAATATTGGCAAAATTGTAAAAATAACAGCCCACAAAGGAAAACCAATGACTCCACTTATGATTGCAACGATCAATGTAACAATATATGTAAGCAAGCCAATGTAACACATATGCAAAACACCAATTGAATTTTGTATATCCAGCATTAACTGTCTTGCCTTTTCATCCTTGCCAGTCTTCAAGAAAACGTACTCTGCAAGACAACTCATCACATGAACTCCAGCTCCAAGAACACAAAATATTATGCAACAAATAAACATGATAATTCCATAAACAGGTGCTTTATCGTAAACATATAATGCAAAGCTGTAGTATCCTAGAAATTGTAACACTAAGGAGAGCACACCAAGAATTGCTGATCTCATCGGAATCTTTGGAGATACTCCTTCCATTAGATTTGCAAGGAAACCTTCCTTTTTAATTTCTTTAATGTTAATTAAGTTTAGAGTTCCATTAGGGAAAATACTTATGATTCTGTCACAATACATATTCAATGCGTGTCCTAATATTCCAAGACAAAGCATTATTCTCATCACTGTAATACTCATTTTCTTCCCACCAATAGCGTTGATCCTAGTAGCATCAAACGTTTCGATTCTGACTTAGACATGAACATTCCTTCGGTCGTATCTATTAATTCAACATGCTCATATCCCATGTCTTTCAACTTTTTCACAAATGCTTGCATATCCCCATATCTGCGATAAGACATCAAATCATGGATAGCAAAACATCCTCCTTTTTTCAATACCCGCAAAGTTTCTAATAGAAGTTTTTGCTTGTCAGCACCCGTAATGTTATGATAAACGTAATTACTAGTTACTGCATCAAAGCTTTCATCTGGAAAATCCAATTTAGTAGCATCACCACGTTGAAATTCAACGTTTGTTACACTCTCAGCTTTCGCATTGTTTTGACAAAGTGGAAGACTGAATGATGCATATTCCTTGCCCCAACGATCAATACCAACCATTTTTCCTTGAGGATTAGCTTTGCCGCAAGCAATAGTCAATGCCCCACTACCACAGCCAACGTCAAGACCTACACCACCCTCAGGTAGTACAATATACTTTGCTGTGCCATCAATGATCTGTTTTGAAAGCTTTCTCTTTCCATCATAGGAAAATGCATTGTAAGCACAGATAGCCCACTGCGTGCTTTTACCACAAACAACAAAAGCAAGAGCAAAGATCACTCCTAGTACAATACGCAATTCATCTTTAACACCAATACCAAATACACCAAATACAAGCAATAACACTAAAGAAAGAACTGTCCCAACAACAAGTGAAAATATCATTCCCTTAGGAATCCAATTTTTATAATCAGGTTTCATATTCAACCACCCCTCCTTTTATAAAAAAATAACGTAACTCTAACAATCATCTCGATATAGTAAAATATCATAAAATACTTAAACATCAATTTATCATATCTCCATCATTCAAGATCAATTCAACAATTTGATCGTCATTCTCTTCTATGAAATACTATAATTGTCTTTGATCTCAGTTAGCCTACGCTAACTGTATTCATTATAACATATTCTCTTTTATTGGACCTCCGTTTTTGATAACTTTAAGTCATTAAATGATACGTCATCTTCCAATAGAATCATTTCAACCTGAGATTTGCACTTGTAGTGCTGCCATATAAACTGTGAGAAGATCGTTCTTTAATAATTTCCACAAAAAAACTCCAGTCGCCTCTTCACCAACTGAAGTTCAAGTAAAAAGGATACCTTCCTGATCATAATAGTTATGGTATTCAATCACACTATTATTTTTATCACGCAATCCTTACCACCACGAAGAAAGCTTTCCACAATCTTAGCATCTACTTGCTTTCCAAATACAATACTCCACATTGCTTTTTCATGTCCAAGTATGCAATTGCAGAGCATTGGATTTTTCACTGTCAAAGACATCGGATAAGTACAACTTTACTTCCCATAATGAATAATAATTCCATTAGATACATTTTCTACTTTCATTGGAATATCTTTCACATAAATGCTACATGATCCGAGCGAGTTTTACATTCCTTCATCGCATTTACAAGTTGCTTAGCCATGTCATGGTTTCCATTTTGTTTTACAAAGCTTCTGCCACAACTTTAAATCAATGCTATTTTCTCTTTTTGAGGATCATCTTCAATCTCCTTTAGTAGAATATTGATCCATTCACTTTGCTTTAACATTTCTTCCCTCTATTCCCTATTAAGAAACCTTATTTATTTTAATTACGTGTTTCTTAGGAGCTTTATCTTCTACAGAGTATCCAAGGGAAATGCAAAGAACTGGAACAAAGCCTTCAGGAATCTCTAATTCTTTTAAGAGATTGGAATTTTGTGCTACGGCAACACTTGCAGCAGCCCATACGATATTATCAATACCAAGATCAGTTGCTGCAATCGCCATATTTTCTATAACACAGGCAGCATTCGCATATTCAAACCCTGGCATCATCGTAGGTTTTGAAGAAACAAAAATCATTGTAGGTGCTCCAAAATTTTTGTCCATCTTCTTTCCAGTCATTTTTAAAATCAGTTGCGTTACGGCATCACTTATTTCTTGAAAAATACTTTGTTTTTGTACAACGGTTAAATGCAGAGAATCGTAAGCAGCTGAGCCAACCGGTGCTGCCATTGCTGCCAGTAAAATTGTTTCTAAGTCCTTATCGCCGATTTGTTTCTCTTTAAATGCACGAGTTGATTTTCTTGACATAATTGCTTGTATTGTTTCCATTATTCAAAATCCTTTCTAATACTTTATTTTTCTTAACACCTTAATTATAATGAATTAGTACAAACTATAAAGTACGATAAAATTTTAGAGGTACTATCACATTTGATAGTATGAAGGAGCATCTTAATGAATGAATCTGAATTCAGTCCAGAAAATTGTGCAATAGCAAGAGTTACCAAAGTACTTCAAGGAAAGTGGGCAATTGTCATCATCTATGTCCTTTCTAATGAGACTTTACGTTTCAGCGAAATTCACCACAGACTTCCACACATAACGGAAGCAAATCTTACCAAAGATCTGCGTATGCTAGAAGCGCATGGTGTTATTCACCGAGAAGTCTATCCAGTGGTACCACCTAAGGTTGAGTATTCGCTAACCGATATGGGAAAAGATTTTTTACCTATCTTGGAAGCAATCTATTCTTGGGCAGAAAAATATACTTCCAAATAGACTATCATGCAAAAATTATTTTTTTACCACCGGTGTTTTTTGGTTGATGGGGAATTTTCTGCATATTACTATGACTTATTATTCAAGGTTTGAGTACAAAAATTTTAATTTATTCATTATTAGGGATCGTAACAAAGTTGACGATCCATTTTCGTTATTAAATCCTGGTAATGTCGTTAATGTTTTTTCCGCACTTGACTTAAGATATTTTTGAACTATTTCCTACTAAACATATAAAAAAACCTCCTAGCAACATTCTACTAGAAAGTTTCTTACTTTATAACCGAGGATTATTTTATAGCACACTATTACTCACGCATCAAACCAGGTCATAGCACTGCATAGTAAAATTTATCAGCTCAGAAATTATGGTATATAGTATAACATTCAAAAATATTATCTAACAAGAAATGTATCCTTAGCTAAGGTAGCAGAATTTACTCAGCCAAATGGCGATTCTTATTGTTAGAAGTTTTCTTTTTATGAATTTTCAAAACGACAACAATAATTGCAGCGAGCACGATCACGCTGATTATTACAATAACTATAGGCGAGTGCAAAAAGCTTCCACTTTTCATACTTTCTGCGGTAAGTTCAAGTGAAGTCTTGCTTCCAAGATTTTCATAAACCTGTTTTTCGTTATCGCCGATAAAGCTCACATTTTTTACATTAACAGCTTTTTCGGAACTTAGGCAGAGTGTACCGTCTTCAGCTTTCTTAAGCGATAATCCTGAAGAAGCTGTGCCACTCATCATCACAAGCTTTCCATCTGAAAGTGTTCCGATTTCAATTTCTCCTGATGCAGATGAGATGTCAATCTGGTTGTCAGAAAGCAAGATTTGACCGTTCATATCACCTTTGAGGGCATAATACTCATCACCTGCAGAAAGTTGGATGTCGATCATATCATCACAGGTGATTGTATAGCTTTCACCTTTAGGTATCTCGATACAGTTATAACTTTTTCCACCAAGTCCATCAAAAACAATAGGGATGCACACTTTTATATCAAAGTCTTCGGAGCTTGCGATACCATTCTCAATCTTTAATGTGCCCTTACCTTCGATTTCAAGTATTAGATTGGTATTAAAATCAAAGTAGAGCATGGCGTTAACTTTAGTAAAAGTGATGCTGTCAGATGAGTTAGAAGATTCGCTAGTATTTTCTGACTGGCTTTCAGTATCCTTTCCTATTATGAGCGATTTGTCAATAGCTGAATAGGTTTTATCGCTTGAAACTGCTGCGAGCTTACTAACGTAATTTTTGTCTTTAATAGGATCATTTGTTTCTCTTAGGATAAAATCTGAATAATCATCTTTTATATACATATAGACAAAACAGCCTGAAGGATTATGTTCGGTAACGCTATTTACATCATATAATTTCACTCTGTATACGTTTAAATTTTCAAAGTATTCCAACCCAATGACCAAAAGCGCATGTCCTGATCCATTACCATACCATTTAAGCGTCATCCAAGTGGAATCATCGCTTAGGTATTTTTCTGTCAGATTTTGAAGCTGATCTTTATTCAGATTGTCACCACATTCTACGATTGAATCCTCATAATCTTCATCATAATAACTTTCCAAGTGCTGAGCCTCATTTAAGTAACAAAGTGTGCAGTAAAGATCTTCGTCGTCGGTAGGCTTGGAAAGATCATGTATGGTAGAGGCATTACTTTGAAGAGTTGAAGCAGAAATCAGGCCCTGTTTTGCAAAAGCCATGAGCGAGCACATACCAAAGCATGCTCCCCCAAACTTCTTGCTAATATCATACTCAATTTGATTGGTTAAGTCATCATTGATTGTAAGGTCTTTATATTGTTCATCTGTAAATTTCAAGTCTTCAACATTATAAAAACCTCCCACCTTCTTATTTAAGCTGTTTCCAAACGAAAAATTATCGACGCCGATTGTAAAATCATGCATTACAAGCGTCTTAACCTTAAGAGGTCCCCAGTTGTTGTATTTACTGTTTTCGCCTTCCCCATAATAGTAACCAGAAACAGAATAGGTATCATATTTTGATTTTTCATCGTCAGGAATCGAATAAGTGTTTTCATTAGAAAAGATGAGATCTGTCCGAGAATCGTTCAGTTTGACAGTTCCTTCGTCAACTTGACCTGTGCCGGAATTGATAATCGAATAAATAGCCTGACCATCTTTCGTCATTAAAAAGTTACAGCGGATAGGCACATTTTCAATTTTACAAATCAAGTAAACTTCGGCGCCGGTATAATAATTTCTCTCATACATTCCACCATATATAAACAGTGTCATTACACCGGAAAACCCAACTTGTTTTTTGGGGACTCTCGAAACTACAAGCTCTGGAATTCCATCCGAATCAAGATCAGGACACCAAAAAGTAATCATCACACCATCATAATATTCTTCATCATCTGAAGAAGAATTGCGTATATCTTCGATTTTTTTCTTATACGCCTCTGCTGCAGAGCAAAGCCTATAGAGAGTCCAACATCCCTCTTCGCCGCCTTCTGAAAAACCGTTATCTGCATAACCATTAGCATGTACGACATTGACATTTCCTAGCACGATCAAAAAAACAAGCACGAGTGTGACCACACGCATCGGCATTGGTTTCAGCAAAGGCTTACACCAAGAAACACGAGACTTCTTGTGATCGCAACAAGAATTTGTAACATGTAGTTCCTTTGATTTTGTAAATTTAGATTTTAAAAAATTTATCATTTTTTCCTCCTAAATATTATATAAGTTATTTGAATTCAAATAGTTTATTTTTAGTTTTGTATTAAAGTTATTTTATCTTCTTTTGCATCAGATCAGGTGGTTAATCCCATATGTTCCTTTGTATGATCGTCTCTTTCCATCTAAAAGCCCAACACCATAGCTTTCAAGTTCATGAAGATACTTGCTAGTATCGCTGTTCTTTTATAGCCAAACGGAAAAGTTCAAAACAAGAACATATTTTATATTTTTTCTCTTACTGCGAACATCTACCATCATCTCATTGAAGGCAATCCAATGTGAGTGGCTCAGTCTGATCCCGTTCCAAAATAAACCCCCTGATGCGATTTTTATCCTGCAGCAGGGGTAGTGATTATTTCCTTTCTTACCAGTTCTGATTTTTGGGGTATATAGGGTCTTGCCATCTACCGCTTATTTTTCTTTCTCATGCTCTGCAATGGTCCGTCTGATAAGATGTGCAAAGCTGATAAGAGCAATGATAATTGCGAGGAAATTACAAGTTGTTTCCAAACCATCGCTCAATGACTTATCGGCGTAAGCCCCAGTCTCTGTCACTGTAAACAGTGCTATGTTAATCGCATACGCAATTATCTGCCAGATCAATAACTTTGTATAAGTCACATTCTTACTTGCCAGCTTAGTCATTTTAATCCAGCAACCAGCCACAAGTACGATTGATAACAGCAGTAGGAATAATCCCGGAATAGATGAACCACCTCTAAATTGTGGCAAATCATAGTTCAGCGCGTAGACAACCATGACTACAGCGTTTATATAGTACAAAATACGCAACACACTATGTTTGGACTTATTCTCAGTATTTTTCGTCCCAGTGGCTTGTGCATGCGTCTCAGTGCTGTCTAGTGGTGTTGGAGTTATTACCTGCACCGTTTTGGGTGCGTTCTCACCGGTCTGAACCGGGCTTCCACATTCTGGACAGAACTTGGCGCTGTCCTCAATTTTATTTCCACAGTTTGTGCAATATTTACTCATTTTTTCATTCGACCTTTCTAAATCGTGTTTTCGATTTTTTCACTGATTGATTATAGCTTAATAGTCTGACCTTTTCAAGTGTAGGGTTCTCAAATGGAACCCTTTCGGTTACTATTAACCGATGATTAAAACCAAAGAAAACAGTGATAACTATAAAAGTGATAGTATATAGTTGATCACTGCTTTTTGCTTATCTCATTACTTTCTCAATAGCTTTTAAGGCATTTTCGCCATTCTTGATTGCTGTCATTATGATTGACATTATCGATGCATAATCATCTTCTCCCTTATTTGACTTGAATTGATAAGATATGTTCTTCTTGATCTTAGTAACCCTACATGGCTTCTTATCCCGAATTCAGCATAAGAAGAGGACTGGCTGTTCAGCTATTTTCTTGATATGACTCAGCATAAGAGTGATGTCAGCATTATGCAAACCTATTAAATTCAACGATAACGAAAGTAAAAAATAATATAAGATGAAAGCTTGTCCGAGAAATTTCTACAATTGCTTTTCATATTAGAAAAGCCGCTCCCATACCAGCCATCAAGCAGGTATAGAAGTGCATCCTTAGTTACTTGTCTTAGCGAATAAAAATAGTAAATAAAAATCTTTCTGCCTATATGCTTGCAATTAAGGAAATAAGTCATATTAGTTTCCAATTCCTGCCTATTCTGCTTACTCTTTAGATTTGTTCCATGCATCATATTCCAGTATTTGGAGGAAATAAATTGAGTTGATCCTAGGTAGCAGTTATGACTCTTCTTACAGAATTAACTGTTGCTGCAGACTTTGGTCTGCACTTTTCTAAATTCAATTTTCAATATGATCTACAATGATATCATTATTTAGATCCTAAAACATAAAATGATCATTTCCGGTAATGCTATCCTTTAGAAGATCAACTTCCCTACAGCTATTGTTTGGATGACAAGACCACCATTGTCAATGTAGGCACCAAAATACATACTGAAAGGAATGCTCCTTAAAGATCAGATTTTTTACCTGCTAAAGAACTATTTTTACTTTTCAATAGCATTGACATAACATTCCCAAGCAATACAAACAGAGCCATTATAGAAAGATAGTCCATCAGAAACCAGATCACAGATTCTGAGTAATCGAAGTACACGAAATGACTTTTCAGTAGCAGATAAAGCCCAACATCCCGACGAAAGAAGGCGATGACTCCATGAATTGCAAATAAATATCCTGCAATCTTAAGTACCCATGTACATATCTTACTAGGCTGCAGGTGCTTTATTGCCATGTTCAAAAGCATATTCCAGTGCATTCCCAAATGCAAGCTCATCAGCACAAAGCCCCAGAAGGCACAGAGAATATGCAGTTTTTCAGCCAGCTCATAACTGCCGTACCTGGGAATAAATGAAAACACATGGCGTGACAAAACGATACCGCTGACCATGGAGCCAATCATACACAGAAAAATCAACCCAGCCAATACCGTCTGCACGATGCGAAGAGGTGTATAGCGACCTTTTGGAACCGCTCTGATCCATCTGTGATTTAAAACATGGTGCACTACAAATAGGACAAACATCCCCATACCGATCCACTCATGAGATGGCTCGCCCACAAGAGCATAGGCCATTAAAAGCAACATGGATACCGACATAGCCGCATCCACAGCAATTTTTATTATAAGAATTGCTTTCATATCCTCATCCTTTACTATGGGAGATTATCCAATTCAGGTTCTCTAGATCATCAAAGACTACATTTGCACCACCGTGGTAGTTGTAAATGCCCTTTTCGTTGAAAAAATCATTATCAGGTGTTTCAATACGCAGAAGCTTGTCGATATCAGCATCGTTCCAACCAGCATTTTCATAGGCATCGTGAAGATTCTCATAGGCCGAGAAAGCTTTGGCGCTACCGTAATACTCATCGCCCTCGGCCATGTAGATATAAACCGCCACACCATTTTCTGCAATAGGTTCATAATCTCCATCCCACTGGGAAGCGCCATGAAGATAAGCAGCATATAAGTCAGGACGCATAGATACCGCACGGGACATTGTCTCTCCACCTGCAGAATAACCTGCGGCATAGACGCGACTAGTATCCACGGCATAATTATCGATGAAAAACTCCGTCAACTCGATAGCCTGTCGGGCAGATTTTTCGCCCCAGTCTGTGAGCTGTGCTGAAACTACGATCATCTCCGTATCTAGCTTTGTCCATGAGCTGAAGCCACTCCAGTTCAGATTACTGCCGGAAGAAGCTTCACCAAACCACATCATATCGTAGCCCGGCATAACAACAATCATTGGAAATTTGCGAGAACCGTCATAGCTGTCGGGCAAGTAATAGCTGTAATGGATATCACCATCCGCACCAGAGGAAATTTGCTCTGCAAACAGTCCTGTCTGAACCGGTTCCGCTGTAACTGTCGATTCTGTGCTTTCTAATGATTCTTCTGTCGCTTCAGTACTGGATCCTTGCTCTTGCAATACGGCTGTATCGGCTTTGCAGCCCGCAAGAGCCAATATCAACACAAGCACCAGAATAAGTGAAAAAAATCGTTTCACTTCTGTTCATCCACCGGTGGAACCATTTGCACATACTTTTCAAGCAATTCCGGAGTGCTGGTGTAGTAGCGCACATTCTTATCAAGAGCTGCAACCTGCATCATTTCCTCATCCGTCAAGGCAAAATCAAAGATGTCAAAGTTTGACTTAATATGATCGGCATTTTTTGATCCTGGTATCACAATATTGCCACTTTGGATATGCCAACGAAGTATGATCTGAGGTGCAGATTTGCCATACTTCTGTCCAAGCTGAGCAAATAGTGGCTCCTGAAGCAATGTTTTGTCACCGTGTCCTAGCGGATACCATGCTTGTGGCACGATGCCGTTTTCTTTCAGAAAATCTTTCAGTTCTAGCTCTTGATTGTAAGGATGCAGTTCAGTCTGTAAGACTGTAGGTTTCACTTCACAGATAGACAGGATTTCTTCTACATGCTTCTTATCAAAGTTGGACAAACCAATCGCACGAACCTTGCCTTCCTTGTATGCTTTTTCCATCTGGCGGTATCCCTCTTGGTAGTTTCCAGCAGGCTGATGAATGAGTAGCAAATCGATGTAAGGAGTATCCAAACGAACAAGTGTCTTATCCATCGCATCGGGCTGCTCATAGAAGCTAGGCCATAGCTTGGTTTCAAGGAAAATCTGTTCTCGCTGCAAGCCAGACTTCTTCATAGCGCGACCGACTGCTTTTTCATTCATATAGGCATTTGCTGTGTCGATCAACCGATAGCCATCCTGCAGAGCGCTGATGCAAGAAGCTTCCGCCTCGTCAGGTGTCAAAAGAAATGTGCCGATACCGGCCATAGGCATTTTCACGCCGTTATTGAGATTTACATATTCCATAAATAATTCCTCCTTAAATTGTTTTGCCGAGCTTTTCAGCTTCGTTCTTGTTGGTCACGATACCACCATAGGTCATGCCATAGAGTGCAGCAAAGCGTTTCATGGTGTACTCGCCTGCCTCTAGCATCCACGCTTCAGGAGCAGCGCCCTGAAATACAAAGTACATCTTACGACCAGACAGAGAACCGTTTTCCACCTTGCCATAGAATCGATCCAATACGTTACGAACGCTGCCACATATATTGTGCCAGTAGACAGGAGAGCCGATGATGATGGTATCCGCCTGCCTCATGGCGTTAATAACATCATCTAGACCATCTCCAGTGAGATTTTGACCGAAAGCACCGATGGTGTAATCAGTTAGATTTAATGTTTCATAATTTTTACCTTTCAGCAATGTTGCTGCTAGTAGGGCGGTATTTCCGTTTTTATTTGGACTGCCGTTAATGAATAAAATGCTCATAGTATACTCCTTTTTATGTAATAATTGTTTCTAAAATGCGGCATAGACTTGCTTTCTACCCCTTACAACCCTAGTTCCTTGACCCAAGACTGCACATTAGAGCTAGAAACACCAGAAGGAAATCTTTGGCCCTGTTGCCAGTTGCCGCTACCAGCCATCTCAGCTAGCAGACTGCCGCTCTGACCCATACCTGATGAGGAAGAAGTAGCAAAGGGAATAACGGTCTTTCCAGTGAAGTCATTAGCCTTCACAAAATTGTCAACAGGCCATGCTGCAATGCCCCACCAGATAGGATAACCGATAAATATGGTGTCATATGAATCCCAATCGGGAACTTCAGTAGTAGTCAGAGCTACATCTCGCAGGGATTCATCGTCATGCTCCCGGCTGACACGGCTGTTGGAGTTCGTCCAATTCAAGTCATCGCTAGTATAAACCTCAATTGGAACAATTTCAAAAAGATCAGCACCAACAGCCTCGCCAATATCTTCAGCTACTCGCTTAGTGTTGCCAGAGGCAGAATAATAAACCACCAGAATTTTGCCAGTTGCAGACTGAGTCTCTTGCTCAGTTTCTACAGAGTCACTTGAGGAGTTTTCAGAAGACTCATCTGTTTCAGGTTTTATAGTAGAAGATGGGGTCTCATTGGTAGAGGCACAGGCGGTAAGCCCTAGTACAAGGGCAACGCTTAACAGTATTGCAGTTATTTTTTTCATAATAGAATCATCCTTTCAATCTTATTTGCATTCACAGAGAATGTCATAAATCTCATCACGGGTCAGCTTCTTACAGCAGCCAGTGGTAAGTACAGTGGAATCGGCTATGGCATGGAAGTCCGTGTTGACAGGAATGCCCAGTTCGGCAAATGTTGTAGGCAAACCAATTTCCTTGATGAAGCTGCTCAATGCATTGATACCGGCAAGTGCGGTCTGCTCATCGCTGCCTTTAGGGGCAATACCCCAGACATTCTGCGCCCAGCGAGCAAAGCGTACTGCACTGAATTTGTAAATGTGTCTATACAAAACTGGATGAATGACTGCCAATCCAGCACCATGGTTACAATTAGTATAAGCGCCCAGCTGATGTTCTAACATATGACACTGGAAATCGGTGATCTTACCAATCTTCAGTATTCCATTCTCTGCCATAGCGGAGGCCCAGGCTAATTCACTTCTAGCTTCATAATTTCCAGGGTCAGTCAATAAGACCCGAATATTGCGAATAACACTACGCATAACAGCCTCGCCTAGATCATCAGAGAGGTTGTTCTCATTTGGCTTGCCGAAATAAGTCTCCATGGCATGGCTTAATGTATCAAACGCACCTGAAATAACTTGTTTCATAGGCACAGTCATGGAGTAACTAGGGTCAAGGAAAGCAAATTCCGCCTGTGCACCCCATAGGGCACCCTTGATCTTCTTTTCCTCGTGAGTAATTACGGCGCCGTTGTTCATCTCGCTGCCAGTGCCAAATACCGTAACAATGGTACCGAGAGGAATAAACTCCGAAGGATAGGTGTGCTTTTTGTACTGCATTTCCCAAATATCCTCATCCAGCTTTGCTTGTGCAGAGACGACCTTGCAACAGTCGGATACACTGCCACCGCCTACGGCCAAAATCATGTCTACATGATTTTCTCGTGCCAGCTTAGCACCCTCTTGCACTTTGACATAGGTGGGATTGGCCATGATTCCGGAGAACTCCACCACATGCTTGCCTTTAGCACTAAGAATGTCCATCACCTGTTTATAGATGCCATTGCGTTTGATAGAACCACCACCATAGGCCAGCATAACGGTGTCACCATAATGATCCAACAGACATCCCAAATATTCCTTCACACCGTCCTTGCCAAAATACACCTTGGTTTTGTTTTCAAAAATAAAATTATTCATGATAACGCATCCTTTCTAATCTTTTGCCTGAATGTCGACTTTTACCTGCTTTCAGCACTCTTGCAACCTACACCTATACTAGAAATTTATCTGTCACACTGCTTGCTCATACAGGCTAGTCCATCTGATAGACGACATGTAGCATGGCTCTTTCATGTCTGCCATCCAGGATATTTATAGTATAAAAAAAACAAGACTTCAGAAGAAGTCTCGTTTGGTTCATCAGTATATACCTTTAGGTTATAATCAGCCATACAGTTCTTTCCGAACGGTTTTCGCTGCATCTAAAAAGCGTTGCACCACCGGAGTTGGTTCTGGAGAATGGAGAATGCCGTATGGAATACTGTGATCCCACTCCACAGGAATGACCTTCAAAAGCGGGTGCACATTCGCCCAGCCAGGAATCGCCAATAGTACATCGTTGGTGTTCTCACAACGATTAAACACATCCATGCTATAAAAATCGAAATCTACGATATGGATCTCTGGATGATGCTGCCACAGATCATCCCGGAGCTGATCCACATAGTGGCTCCATCCACGATGCATCAACATAAGGTTTTCGCCGTAAAGATCTGTAACCTGTAATTTATCTTTTGCTGCAAGCCGATGATGAATGGAAACAGCGCAATAAAACGGACCTCTGACCAACTCCAGCCCTGCACATCCCCGCAGTTTCAGCATAGTCTCATCGAAAATACCACCAACTACATCAATGTTCTTGCCTAGATTTGCAAGTATCTCTCTCGCATTCTCTGGCGAATTCTCAAATGGGATGATCTGAAATTTGATATCTGGGTACAGGATTTGAACTCTTGACCAGAGTTCCATCAAAAGCTGCGCAGGAGTCATAGGTGATGATCCGATACGAATGATATTTTCATCCTCTTGCATAGCATTTTTTGCCCGGGTCACAGAGTCCCGGCAATACTGAATGATATATTTGGCATCCTGATACATAGATTGTCCGGCCTTTGTCAGAGTAAGCCCCCGATGACTACGATCAAATAGCTTTACCCCGAGAGATTCTTCCAACAGGTTGATCTGTTTGATGATCGCTGTAGGCGTAATATAGCTTTCTTCGGCAGCCTTACTGAAACTGCCCGCATCGGCCACACGAAGAAAAGTTTCTAGCTGTGGGTTATACATAAAGCACCTCCTTTTTCATAATCTTTAAATTAATGCATCCATATCCACGATCACAACATATGATGCTTTGATTCGTGAAGTTTGGACAAAAGGCATACCGTCTCAACATGGGTCGAGACAATGCCTTGAATGTCCATAGTAAAGGGGAACAAATCACACCCCCTATTTGTGAGGGAACATAACAACTCATTATTCACAATCAAAAGCATCTATTTGTCCTGTGTGTATTGTGTCCGCGATCCCATTCCAGTAGTTTAAACGTTCTGACAAAAACTGTTTTCTTTCTTCCACCACATAGAGCATGTTTCTGATGTTAGGAACAAAATCATAGAGCATTCCATAACCGCATAAAATCAGGTCTTCGTATTCTATCATCATCGGAAATGGCCGGCTGACTGATCAACGCATTTGCAATTGGCCAGTGTGAACTAACAACTCCTATTACTTCACGCGAACCAGGCATGAAAGAAGGATTTTGCTCAAAAAACATCTGATAGTCTTTTTCTGGCAACTCTTGTTCCAACATCAAATGACAACGTTTTGACTCTTCATGATAGTAATAGTTCTCGTCAACAGGTTTAGGGGCATCAGCAACGAGTTCGTACTTTTTATGAAAAATATCAATCATATTTTTTCTCACTTTACTAATTTTCAATCTTATACTGCTCTCCGCCAGGAAGGGTAAAGGACTGTTCAAACTTCACTCCCAAAGCATCGGCAATCTGCTTGATCTCATCTATCGTCAAAGTGTCTCTCTGCAGTTTCTTGTAAAGGTTCTGCCTTGACTGACCAATGCATCTGGCTAATTCTGCCACGCTAATATTCTGCTGTTTACATAGGTTCTTAATCAGTTCTGCTGTAGTCATAAGCACCACCTTTCATGCACTATATTGTAAACCAAATGGTTGCCTTTCTCAATAATAAAACAGGCATCCTCGCACTTGAAGATGCCTGAATTTTTCAATTGTCCATCAGAGCATCATAGTCTGCCCAGCAATCTGCGCACCAGGTTCTACTCTCACCAGAAGCATTTTCCTTTATAATCAACTCATCTACATATCCTGCTGCTCAGTAAATTATTACCTGAAGAAATTTACACACAAATTTGGACTTGACTCACACCTTCGTATTTTTCATTCCTCTGATCACTTTACATCTCATTCATACATCCAATAACACATAAAAACAAACCTATATTCTGACCATAGACTCATCTTTATTTTGAGCTGGATTTCAGATGTGCATAGACAATACATTCTTCTGTTCCAGTAGGTCCTGTCCAGTGGTTACCTTCTTCACCCGTATATCCATAAAATATATAGCCATCTTCGCTGGCTGCAGTTTTCCACCCAAAATCTGAGACTTTAGGTGCAGCCTTTTTCAGAACTGATTTCATAACTGTCTGAAGTGCAATCTTTTCAGAAGAAGAAAACTCATAATCTGACACATTTATCTCATAATCTACATCAAAAGTCTTTGTCTCGTTTTCCCGTTCTTTTGGTTCCGATACAGTAATAACAGAAGCATCCTCCGGTGGGCAGGCAATTCCTTCATTTACATATACTTCCAAATCGCCTTTTATATGCGTAATAGGATATTTATTCATAATCATCATTGCAAAATTATGCTCTGTACCATCTACAACTTCAAGCTTTAGATCCGGTTCATTCTTAACATATCCCAGACCGCCAATTCCAGCCCTTAATGCGCCTCCTCCGTCCAGGTTTTCCGTCCATGTCCTGCCAAGCATATCCGTTGGTGTTTTAGTATAAGAAATGAACCATGAGTTTCCTGTACTGTTTTCTCCGATAACATTCTCTCCTTTGCTCATGTTCTCACCTTTATCCACAGTCCACTCATTCGCATTAACAGCCATGAACAATGGCTCACCATCCTGAAATCTGAGCGTTACATTCTTCCCAAGATCAGCTGAAGTAAAAAGACCTCCAAATTCTTTCATAAGCAATACAGAATTATCCTCTACCTTCAGCTGTTCTCCAAGAAACATACCTGTCAGGGTTGAGCTGCCGGAAGCTGTAATGCTTCCCAATAGAAGGCTGCCGTTAAATTCCGCACCATCTTCCATGAAAACATCTCCTGTCACAAACCCCTTCAATGTACCATGCACCCGTGTATTTGCTGTCACAAGCGTAACACCATCTTGCACTTCCAACGTTGCTCCGTCCTCAATTGTAATATTCGCAGTACAAAGCAAATTATTGTTCAAAACCCTGTTATCATTCACTATTAAATCTGTTGTAAGGATTCCCCCTGTTTCATACATTGCATCATCCGGTTTGTCATAAAATGGAAGTTCTGTAAATACAACCTCATATTCATGGGAGCCGAATGAAAGTGTGGCTTCTGCAATCCCAGGTTTTCCATCTTTTGTTTTTAACTCTCCGGTGATTTTAATCTTTTTCTCTCCAGTCAGACGGTCTGCCAGTTCTCCGGCAGTGATGACTCCATTTTCATTCTG
>CAVAAT010000044.1:0-7678 GCA_963586925.1 Erysipelotrichaceae bacterium | reverse complement strand
AAGTCATTGCTTCTAATGGTGAAGAGTTAGAGTAAAGTTCATGTAGATGATGTTGACGAAAGTCGATGTCATCTTTTTTATGAAAGCAAGACTGATTGTATGCTAAAATGTAAAAAATTTTTTTACATTATTATTGAAGACTTATAGATATTTGTTTATAATAATAGTGAAAGATAAGGAGGTCATTACAATGAGATTTGATGAATTATTTGAACAAAGAAGTCTGGTGGCTTCAAAGTTAAAAGATTGTATTAGAGATAAGGGTTATACAAAGGTTTCTTTTGCAGCTAAGGCAGACATTTCTAGACCAACTCTTGATAAGCTACTAAATGGTAGCATAGATAATAAGAGTTCTTTTGACCGCCATTTACAAAAAATATTAAAATTATTAAATATGTCGGTAGATGATTTGATGTTGTATCATTTTGCACCAACTAAGATTGATGAACAAGCAGTATTTTCAAAGAATGAACCTATGGATTATGAGATGAGTGATATTGCTAAAAAACAGTATGATTTGTTGCTTGATATAATAGATTTGTGTGCCATTTATTATTAGTTTTATGTTAGAAGAGGTAATATAGTATGAGTGATTTAATTACCGCATCTAATTTAGATTTTGTTATAAAAAAGAATCTTGAAATAAGGGATGAGGTTTTAGAACAAGCTATTAAATTTCAAACAAATCCTTCAATCATGAAATTTTCTTTTTCACCACAGTTGGCGTTACAAATTCTTCAAAAATATGGATTAGTTCAGATACCAATAGAAAATAAATTTTTAAGTGGAGCAATATATGTAAAAAATGGTAAGGTTATTCCAGTAATAAATACGGCATTACCTAGAGTAAATCAATATTTTGCTTCATGGCATGAAATATATCACTTGATTTTTGATAATATCTCATTTGATCACTTCATTAGGACTGATAACAGTGTGGATGAAAGAAAAGCCGAATATTTTGCGTCATGTATGTTGTTAAATGGCATAGATAGCTATTATGTTAATCTTTCGAAAATGGAGTTTGTTTCGAAAGTTTTTAATTGTATGTCAACATTTCAAGCACCTTATAAAGCTGTACTAATATCTCTTTATGAATATGCAAGTCAAAGCGAGAATGAGAAACTTAAAGAAAAAATCATTGAAGTATTTGATCTACGGTTTGATGATTTACCAAAAAGATTTAGAATGTTAGGCCTTGATGATAGCTTAGTCAAACCATCGTATGTGATTAATACATCTTCATTAAAAGAAAAAATAATGAAGAGTATTTATGATAATCCAGAACTAAATTATCACAAAGATAATGAGGATTATCTGAAAAATATTATGGAAGAAATAGCTTTGATAACAAGGATTGACAAATGATAGAAATACCTAAAATTACTGAATTGGGAGATGTAAAATATGTAGCTCTTTTAGATACAACATCGATTTCTTTTATGCAAGACTTGAGTGGAAAAGGTTTAAAAGTTGAAATTATATTGGAAGATTATGATTTGATTTTGATTCCAAAATGGGTTTTGATTGAAGTCAATGATGCTTCTGGAAGATTGGACTTTGTGCAAAATTTAATAAAACTAGGATATCCTATATATTGCATTGAAGAAGATAAATATTCTGATTTGACTAACGGCGAAGAAGGAAATCTTTATCAAATAGTACTTGCATCAACTAATCGTTTGGCGAGAATCAACAGCTATTTGCACCGATATGTTGGAAAAGCAGACCAACTTGACATGGATGCTTATAATGAATGGATTAAAAAATTGTATGATGAGTGGCCAATTCCAGGAACAATTTTATCAAATGGTAGAATGAGAAAGAAAAATGCTGGTGAAGTATCAATTACTATTTTGGCTGAGATTGTATCATGGTATTTTCCTGATACAAAAGCATTGACCATATATTCCCAAGATAGAGATACTTTTGAATTTTTGAGAAAAGCTGAAGCGGATTTGAGACATATTTTTGCCAATAGAATGCCAGTGCCAGTCTCATATAAAAGTAATGATGCCATATTGTGTCAACTAGTTAGAGATGGTGAAATAAATGTAGATGACCTTTGTGACTATAGGAAGGATGCGCGTAGGATCACTTATAGTAAAGAACAAATTGATCATTCGGTTATATTAGTTACAGAATTGGTGGATAATGAATTATTCACACAGATTGTTTTAGACAAAACAGTACATATAATTTTTTAATTGGTGGAAGTACTTGAAGATATGCAAGTACTTTTATTATGTACATATTTAAAGAAAGTTTAATAATTTTTTTAAATTATGAAAGATTAACTTATTGCTTAATTATCTTTAACAATGTCAATATAATTCACATAAGTTATTAAATGGTCATAAATGATGATATAATTTAAGAGGGAATAGGGAGTATATTATGTCACTTTTGATCATCTCGGGCCTATCAGGGGCTGGCAAATCTTCAACTTACAAGGTATTGGAAGATATCGGTTATTATTGTATCGATAACTTACCACCTGCTTTACTTGTGGCTGCTAGTAAATTGAATATCAGTCATGATCTTGCGATCATCATTGATTCACGTAGTAAGGATAAATATGAGGATCTTTTAAAAGAAGTCGACAAACTAAAACAAGATAAGGTTGATTATCATCTTGTTTTCCTTTATTGCGATAAGGAAGAGATCTTGAATCGTTATAAGTATACTAGAAGGACTCACCCTTTAGTATCAGATGCTAATCCATCTTTGGAATCCGCAATTGAAGCAGAGTTAGAGTTATGTAAGGATGTCTTAAATGAATCAGATATTGTTATCGATACTACTCATTTAACATATGCTAAATTAAGAAAAGTGATCATTGATAATTTCTCTAGTAATGGTTATAAGGGGTTGACTATCAAGATTATTACTTTTGGTTATAAGAATGGTCTTCCTAATGAGGCTGATCTAGTATTTGATGTACGTTGTATGCCTAATCCTTATTATGTTGAAGAGTTGAGGGATCATTCTGGTTTAGAGCAATGTGTGGATAATTATGTGTTTGCTTTTGAACAATCGAATATATTCTTGGAAAAGATGACGGATTTTGTTAGATATTCCCTGCCTTATTATTTTGAGGAAGGTAAAAACGAATTAGTGATCGCTGTTGGTTGTACTAGTGGTCATCATCGTTCAGTTGCTTTTGGCGAAAGATTAGCGAAGAATTTATCGGATTTGGAACATAAAGTCATTGTTTTACATCGTGATATAGAGAAGGATTTTTAATATGGGTGATATTGAAGTATTATCTCCAGTTGGTAGTAGGGATAGTTTAGTTGCGGCTGTTAGAAGTGGTTGTAATGCTGTTTATTTGGGAGCAACTAACTTTTCTGCTAGAAGAAAAGCGGTAAATTTTACTAATGAAGATCTGTTAGATGCTGTTAAGTATTGTCATAAGTTTAGTGTAAAGGTCTATGTTACAGTCAATATCATGCTTAAAGAAAAAGAAATAAATGAAGCTATTGATCTAGTAGGATATCTTTATTCTATTAATGTTGATGGTATCATTGTTCAAGATCTAGGTTTAGCTAGATTAATGCATAAGTATTATCCTGACTTACCATTACATGGTTCTACTCAGATGAGTGTTCATCAAAAAGATGCTTTAAAGTTTTTAAAAGAGATGGGCTTTAAAAGAGTGGTTGTAAGTAGGGAATTAACTAAGGAACAATTAAAAGATTTCTGTGAAGAAGCTAAAAGATTAGATATTGAAGTAGAACATTTTGTTCATGGTGCTTTATGTATGTCAGTCTCTGGTCAATGTTTACTATCAGCTATGTTAGGTAGTAGAAGTGGTAATAGAGGTCTATGTGCCCAGCCTTGTAGACTACCTTTTAAAGTCGATAAGGGAACAGGTAATGATTTATCTTTAAAGGATGCTTGTTTATTTGACTATATAGATGAATTAAAAGAGATGGGTGTCTCTTCTCTGAAGATTGAAGGAAGGATGAAAAGAAGCGAATATGTTTCTATCGCTACTTATTGTTGTAGGCAAAAAGTAGATACTGGTCATATTGATGAAGATAAATTAAAAATGTTAAAAGATGTCTTTTCTCGTAGTGGTTTTACTAGTGGTTATTATCAAAATAAACTAGGAAGAAGTATGTTTGGCATTAGGACAATCGAGGATGAGAAAGCTTCAGCTGACAGTTTTAATAAGATCCACGAACTGTATCGTCATGAGAGAAGTAATGTTCCTTTAAGTTTTTTAGTTGTAGCTAAAGAAAACCAAAAGTTACTCTTAAGGGTTAGTGATGGCATTAATGAAATTGAATGTATTGGAGAAATTGTTGGTAGTAGTGATAATAAGCTGGATAAAGAAAATGTTAGAAGTTCTTTAGCTAAGTTAGGCAATACTGCCTATTATCTAAAAGACATTTCTTTTGATTGTGATGAATATATTTATATTGCTCGCAGTCAATTAAATCAATTAAGAAGAGAAGCTGTTGGAAAGTTAGATGAATTAAGAGAAAAGATCGTTATTAAAGAAAAGTCAGTCATTAAAGAAAATATTGAAGATAATGATCATAAGTTGACTAAGACTTATATTAGGATAGCTAATAAAGAACAGTTAGTTAGTGAATTTAGTGGTATTAATGGTGTCATCTTTCCAATAGAGTTAGATCTAAAAGAGGTTGATCGTGAGTTGATCGTTGAGATACCTCGTTGGTTAACTAATGACAAATATATCAAAGAAAGATTAAAACATCACTATGATAATGGTATTAGAAAAGCTTATTGTAATAACATATCGGCTATCGTATTGGCAAAAGAGATGGGCTTTGAAGTGATGGGCGGTAATTATTTAAATATCGCTAATAGTCAATCTGCGTTAGTTTTAGAAAAATTTGGAATAAAAGAGACAACAGTAAGTAGTGAATTATCTTTTAAAGAGTTAAAAGAAATAAAGACTAATTGTGATAAAGGTATCATTTCTTATGGCTATTTACCTTTGATGTTACTTGTCAATTGCCCATTAAAGAATGGTAGGAAATGTTCTGAGTGTGATAAGAAGGGTTATATCACTGATAGGATGAATATTAAATTCCCAATTAGATGTCATTTAAATGTCAGTGAGTTATTAAATAGTGCTCCTATTTATCTTGCTGATAGAAAAAATGACTATTTGGATAACGATTATCAGATCTTATATTTTACTATTGAAGATAGGAAACAAGTAGAAAAGATCATTAGTGATTATAAGAAGGGAAATAGTCCTACAGGTAATTTTACGACAGGATTATATTATCGTTCGGTAAAATAAGATATATTATTAGATGTTTGAAGGGGATATTTGGATGATCAAGGCAGTTTTATTTGATTATGATGGTACATTGGCTGATCGCTGTAAGGCGAGTGGTTTTGCTTTTCGCAATTACTTGTTAGAGTTTGTTGTAGAAAAAGATATTGATAAAGTATTACTTGAAACAATGGTCCAGGATCTTATAGCTTGGGATGAGTTTGGTGCTGGCGCAAAGAAAGATATTTTTGCTAGATTAAAGAAAAATTATGGTTATGATGTTGATGTTACTCATTTCTTACATTGGTGGTGGGAAAATGTTGGTAGATACGAACCAATATTTCCTAATACTTTAGAAACTTTAAAGTATTTAAAAAAGAAAGGATATAAGTTAGCGATAATCACTAATGGTACAGTAGTTGGTCAAAATGTTAAGATCGATAATGCTGGTATCAGAGACTATTTTGATGCGATCATCATTTCTCATGAGGTTGGTTTAGAGAAACCTAATAAAGAAATATATGAGTATGCTTTGAATTTGTTAGATGTTAAGGCTGAAGAAGCCGCTTTTGTTGGTGATTCTTATCATAATGATATTTATGGAGCTTACAAAGCTGGTCTAAAGCCTATTTGGATTTGGCCAGATGATGGCAGAGAAAATAATGATGGTTTAACTAGGATCTATGAAATAGGTCAATTAAGAGATATCTTATAAAAAGATGATCATATGAGTAGTAATGAAAGAAAAGGAATATTTTAGCGATCTTAGCAGCTTCTCTTTATGCTCTTAATGCGCCTTTTTCTAAGCTATTATTAAACAAAATGCCTTCCACTTTAATGGCGGGCTTTCTTTATATTGGTGCAGGACTAGCAATGATCTTGATATTATCTTACAGAAAGATAAAACATCAAAACGTTTGTGAAAATAGACTGACTAAGAAAGATCTACTTTATGTGATCATGATGATCTTATTGGATATTGCTGCTGTTATCTGTTTACTTGTTGGCTTAAGTAAGAGTACAGCTGCTAATGCATCTTTACTTAATAATTTTGAGATAGTAGCTACAAGTTGTATCGCTTTTATCTTCTTTAAAGAGAAAACAAGCAAAAAGATGTTAATAGGTATAATACTTGTTACATTATCTTGTTGTATCCTTTCTTTTGAAAATTTCTCGGCTTTTTCTTTTTCTGTAGGTTCATTATTTGTTTTGTTAGCTGCTTGTTTTTGGGGATTAGAAAATAATTGTACAAGACAGATATCTGATAAGGATACATTAGAAATTGTTTTACTTAAAGGTATCTTTTCTGGTGGTGGTTCTCTTGTCATTGGCTTAGTTATAGGGGAAAGAATTAGTGATGTTACTTCTATTGTTTTAACAATGCTACTTGGAGCAGTGGCTTATGGTTTAAGTATCTTTTTCTATGTTTATTCTCAAAGAGTGATTGGCGCAGCTAAAACTAGTGTATTTTATTCTTTTGCTCCATTTATCGCTACGATATTATCTTTATTTATTTTTCAACAGATACCAACTGGTAGTTATTTCTTGGCGCTTGTCATCATGTTGATCGGTGCTTACCTTTGTGTTGAAGGTTGAATTTAAAAAGTAAAGATTATAAAATGATTTCAAGTTAGCGAACACTAACTAAGTGTTGAGACATAGTTTTAAAATGTGTTAGAAAGGAACATAAGTATGAATACATCGGTTATAGTTGTGGAGATAATATGTACAATAGTAGTTTTTACTTTCTTAGTATTTGGTCTTTTATTTATTTCACCACTTACTTTTATAAGTAGTTATCCACCAGAGATTCAAGAACAGTATTATGAATCGCAAAATAAGCAAGCAGAAAAAGAGAAAATTACTAAGATCATGATCATAAAAAAGATAGTAGCTGTTATTTTAATGGTTTATGTATTAGCATGGATGTTACATAAAGCAGGTATAGAGACTTTTGGAGATGGATTAAGGTTAAGTTATCTATTTATCTTTATCGTTTTTGCGTGGGATACTTTCTTTTTAGATTGGGTACTATTTGCCAATATTAAAAAGATAAGATTACCAGGGACAGAATATATGGATAAAGAATATCATCAAAAATGGTTTCATGTTAAAGCCTGTATCCCAATGATACCAGTATTTATCATCATGGGTATCATAAGTTCGTTAGTAATGATATGGTTATGGTAAAAGATTTAGGATAAAATTTTAAACTTCAACTTCCTAAACTCGTAGTTTAATTCGCATTTGCTAATCTTGATTGAAAAGAAGATATGAATTAAAATTAAAGTGTGTTAAGAAAGAAAGAAGAATCAACAGGAGGTGACATGTTTATGAGTAAAAAATTACCTATTGGAATTGATAACTTTGAAAAGATACGTAAGAATGATTTTTACTATGTGGATAAAACTAATCTAA
>CAVAAT010000043.1:0-21233 GCA_963586925.1 Erysipelotrichaceae bacterium | reverse complement strand
TTGCTAATATAAAAACAGCCTAATTTCGCCTTCTCAAGCGATATTAGACTGTTTTTATCTTGTTTTGACCGTTTTACCTTACTTTAAGTAAACAGATGTATATTTTTATTAGAAGTTAATGATTATATTAAACATGCCATAAAATACGGTAAATAGACAATATATTCATCATCAGTTTCTTTTTTACCAATCTTTATATCTCCATCATGCAATACAATCATTTCATCAATACTCTTCCCATACAATTCCTTTGCTTTTTTTAAAGACTTTAGATACTTACTACCAGAAGATTTCACTTCAATAAGTTTTAGCTTATTTACCTCACGTACAACAAAATCAACTTCATAAGTTTTCTTCTCTTCCGATTCTTCTTTACGATAAAAATAACAGCGATGACCATTAGCCACTAATGCTTGAGCTACTATATTTTCGATGAGCATCCCCTCATTTACATGTAGTTTATCAGCTAATATATTTCCGTATAATTCGTTCTCTAAATAATCCTTCTCTCTATAAGTTAGGGATACTAGTAAACCTATATCTAACAAATAACATTTAAAACTTCTATCATCTGCTGTCAAATTAAGAGCAACACTTAATTCGCTGACTTTTTGTGCTAAATTGATTATTTTAGCATCATTAAGCCATTGAATTGCACCACCATAATCTCTAATACGAGCATTAGAATCTATGTGAGTTATAACATATCTCTTATCGTGTTTAGATAATTCAGAAGGTATCCTGTCAAAAAATTTCGTAACATGATCGCTGTTTTCTTCTTGCTGATATTCCATATCTGTACAATACAATGAAATAATGCCTTGTTTAACAGCATCAGCCTCTGAAAAATCTTTATTTTTTAGATATGCTTCTATTGCTTGTGGCATTCCACCCACACACATATATTCGCGATATCGTTTCATTATTTCCCGATACATCTGTGATCCAAATGCTTTCCTATTTTTATAATGCTGACGCATTACATCCATAGTGATTTCATCTCCGACAGCCCACAAATATTCTTCAAAATCCATAGGGTTGATCATCAATGAATATTCCTCAGAAGGAATAAGTATCTCTGGTGCTTTTTTACTTATAGTTGCTAGTGATCCAGTTTCAATATAATCATATCTTCCATCTTCCAAAAGTGTTTTTAATGCCTGCCTTGCTAATGGATATAATTGAATCTCATCTAAAATTATCAAAGACTCTCTACTATATAGTTTTGTTTTATAAGTTATCTGCAAAACATTAAATAGATTATCCAAATCCTCCAATGATTCAGAAAATAATTCTTTTGTTTGCGTTGAGGCTTTATCAAAGCGAATAGTTATATAAGATTTATAGTTCTCTTTGCCGAATCTTTCAGCTAATGTTGACTTACCTGTTCTACGGGCACCCTTTAGAAACAAAACGTAATGTGGTGCCTTTTTCTGCTTCCACTCTAACATTTTATCGTAAGCTTTTCTTTTAAAATATACCGTTTTAGTCATTTTAGACACCTCACTCTATATATATTTTCACAGTTCCGAAAGGTTTTAGCAAGCGTTTTTTCACAATTCCGACAGTTTTTTTAGGTGATTTTTTCACAGTTCCGAAAGGTTTTGAGCCTCATTTTTTCACAATTCCGACAATTCTAGTCGTGTAACTTTACTCTCGTTATTATTATTTCTCTACATCTACAACATTAACTAATGAGAATTTACCTTCTTCATACTCATAAACTAATATAGCACAATTAGGTATCCTTACAGGTATTTCAGCTTTAGCATCATCCATATGATAATAAGTAAAGATCCTTATTGCTGCACTATGACTTACAGCTAAGACAATATTATTATCTTGCTTTTCCATTACCCTTCTTAATGTTCTATCCATTCTCTTAGCTACTTTGCATACATCTTCTGCTCCACCTAGTGAGACAAGATCTTGCCACATATATTTTCTAAACTCTGGCCCTTGTCCTTCGTATTTACCAAAGGATCTTTCTCTTAATCCTCTTTCAATCTTAAACGGTTTATCCGTTATCAAATTACAAGTCTTCTGTGCCCTACCTAAACAAGAAACATAAACATGGTCAAAATCTACACCATTATCTTTTAACCATTTTCCTGCTAGCTTTGCTTGTTGTATTCCTTTATCAGTCAATTCCGAATCGATCATGCCATTAGTTATCCCTTTTGTATTATTGACAGTCTCACCATGTCTAACTAAATATAATATCTTTTTCATACTATTTCCCCCAAAGCAATTATACTCCTTAACCAACAAAGGATGATCATTAAGATCACCCTTTACTCTTCTGCCCATATTTAGATGACTATATCTATTTGAGGAAAATCCTTGATGATCTCTTTGAAATAAACAATATCATTACGTATCGAACCCTCCGATACATAGAACTCATCACAAAATTCTCCCAACATAACTTTTTCATTATTGATGATTACTCTGCTCAATAGTTCTGAACGCCTACTAGTTAGTGAATAGTCGTCATCTCTTTCTTGACTTATCGTGCTTTTTTCATCAACTTGAACAATTTCAATTCCTTTTGAAGGAACTTTCTTGATGGAATAACCCTTTTCTCTTAGGTAAGGTTCAACAATATCTAAATAGGAATAAACGCTTCTTTTAGAAATACCTAAGACTTGTGAATAATATTCAGCCGTAACGATACCTTTCTGTTTTAAGAGTATATCAAGTAATCTTTTCTGTCTTGAATTGATCATTGCTATTACTCTTCTGGTAGATTAGCTTCAAATTCTTTCAAAGACTTTAATAAGCCTTCAGCATTCTCACTCAATATATCTGTTTTCTTAAAGATACCATTAGCTGTACCAACATATTGATATCCACCAGCAAAGTGTTCATTCACATTAGTCGCATTTACTCCACCAACAGCCATTAGTGTACAGTTCTTTAAAGTCTCTCTAACTTTATTAGCATAACCCTTACTTAACTCATTAGCTGGGAATACCTTAACAACATCAGCACCATAACACATTTGAGTATAGATCTCAGTTGGAGTATAAGCAGCAGGAATAGCTAACACATTCTTACTATGACAATAATCGATCATCTCTTTAGTATAGCCAACTGGAGCTAAGACAAACTTAACATCATACTCAAGTACAGCCTTTAGATCATCAAAAGTAACAACTGTTCCAGCACCAACACTTAACTTGTCATTAAACTCTTCCGTAATCTTTTTAATGATCTCTAATGCATTTGGAGTATTCATTGTGATCTCCACATTTTTAACTTTATCACCTTGAACTAGAGCATTACATACAGCTTTAACTTGCTCATATGTATAACCTCTTAAAATTGATACTACTTTTCCTTTCATAGTCTTTCTCCCCTTTCTGATCTTATTCTAACATCCCAACTTTTTGCTTTCTTTTTTCCTTCTGCAAGAAAGTTGTTGCAAAAAAATAGATAAGATCCAACTATGTTTCACCAATATGATATTACAAACTGTTCATTTTTAACAATGTTGCAACATATTGTTGCAAACCTGTTTGTAAGCGTTTAAATCATCCTTTATTATATTACTTTCCAATACCCTTTTTTCCTTGAGCCAATCCTTTTGATCTTGTTTAAAGAAACCAAATAATCCAAATGTCTATGAATTGTAGGTTCTGACTTTCCCGTTTTTAATGCAAGTTGAGCAATAGTCAAGCTCTCGTTAAAATACAAAAAGTTTATGATCTCTTCATCTAACTTATCTAATCTATTGTCTTTTATATACTCATCATCTCTTAAGAAGTTCTTTTTCCTTTCAAAGATAAAGGTAAAACCAAATTCATCGTTTACGTAACGATAATCTACCTCTTCTCTTGCGCATAAAGTAAATGTTCGATCAAATCCTGTACCAAAAGCATCAATTAGACCATATTTGAACAAGGTTGAAGCGATCAAAATATTTCTGATCTTGCTACCAACACTTCCTGAAGCAAACCTTTCCGGATCGATATTTTGATATATAGGTCCTGGATTATAGATCCTAACAGATGATCTATAGACAATATATTGATTACTGTCATTATCAATCGCATAATTAGCATGAGCAAATGAGTTAACAACGATCTCCCTTATCGCCCTTAAAGGTATCTCAGATTTATCTTCTCTTTGTAACCCCACAATATTTGATCTAAAAGAAATATGATTTTGAATATAGCTAGTAGCTTCTCTTATACACTCAAAGATGTTACCTCTAAATTGTTTTATCTCACCAAAATCAACTCTTGAATCGGTTGGATATGATGCTTCTTTTATCATTACTGGTTTCATCTTCCCAAATAGATACATACCAGCATTATTTAACTTATCATTTTCTGTCAACAAGCCTAATTTGTTTAATGTATCCTTTGCATTACGATACAAATAATCAATCCTTCCCTTTTCATTAGCTGTCCTAACAAAGTCGATCAATAAATCTTCATCAACATCATCAATTGTATATTTTGTTTCTGCTGTTTCCCATAATGAATAATTATCCTGTTTCTGTTCAAAGAAATGTTGAAGTACCAAAGAATTCATAATGATATCCGCATCATTTACTCTAATATAGTATCTATCATAAGCTGAATATGGTTTATCATGACCTTCTGCATAAACTTTGATCGCACTCTTATTTTCTACCTTTATCTCATTGATCAAAACTTTTACCGGTAATGGCTTTAGATTATTTTGAATCTCATGAGTAATATCAGCTATAGTTTTTTTACCAACATCTAGCCCAACAACTTCACCTTCGTCTTTAATGCCGAAGTAAACCTCACCTTTACTTGTCTTATTAAGCATTGCACTCAATGAGATCACTCCTTCTCTTAATTGAGCTAATGATTTCTTTAATTCTACTGTTTCACTTTCCTTAAACATACTGTCACCTTCTTTATGCATTTATCTTATCATTTATCTTATCATCTATCAAGAAAATGATAAGATAAAATTCTTTGTTCCTACTCATTAACTGATAAAAATGTTATAGTTTAATCACAAAGAAGTAAAAGATCATACTTACTATCTACAAACTATTGATCATCATATAATGAGATCTAGAAAGGATTATGCAAAATGAAGAAATTAATATTGATCACTCTTATTCTTTTATTCTCTTTTACTAACATTTCTGCTGAAAATGAGGAAGACCTTCTAAAGGATTTCAATGTATTAACCATAGCTGATTCAATTGGCAATGCTATCATCTATTTCGACCATTATGATCCTTTAGATACATATACTATAAGTTCAAATATCCCAATATATGATATCAACCAAGATGAAAAGATAATAGAAAGAGAACTTACCTACTTATATGTAATCTATAGAAATGAAGATCCTATATTAACTGTTTATGTCCATGGCAATAGTGCTAAGATCTCTGACGACTTGATTAATCAGTTAAAGGAAGTAGATAGTTAAAATAATAAAGTCTTAGTTTTTTCATATGGAAGTAGTGTTTACTTGTATTCAACAGAAACGATGACTTTAATAGATACTAATAGCGAGAATTCCATCATAACAAGCTCTATTATTTCGCTTTTGTCAAAAGCTAAGAAAAGTTCTTTAGATAAGATCCTTGTTCCTTCCCAATCCCTACAAACATCTTCAACTAATGATCAAACTATCTTAAATTATCCTTTAGTTGCTCAAAACCCATATCCAAATGGCTGTTGGGCAGCTTGCATTGCTTCTATTTCTAACTACTATAAATCAACATCATACTCTTCTACTAACGTAGTTCAAGCCTGTCTTGGTAGTAATATAAGTGCTAACCAAGTTCCTTCCTTAACTTTAACTTGTATTCAAGATCTACTGAGCACTGCTTATCACATTGAAACACTCTTTTCAAATCAAAGCACAACCTTATCTAACTATAAGACTAATCTAGATAACAACAAAGTCTATATCTTAGCTTGGGCAGCAACAGGTTATGGAGGACATGTTACAATGCTATATGGCTACAGTGAAAAAGGGAATAACACTTCCGATTTTTATATCATGGATCCTCAATACAACGGCTCCATTACTTCTGGTGCAAGAAAATATATACTCGTACAATTAAGTAGTTCTTCCTTCCCTACTAATAACAAGATCGCTGATAACATAACATACTATTATTCAAATAGTTTACTTTACTTATATTGGTATTAAAGGAGTATTATATGAAAAAATTTGTAACGTTACTAATTATTTTTGTAACCCTACTAGCTTGTTCAACTAGTAAGATCAATAATATCACTTATGATGAGTGGCCAACATTCCAACTATCTGACCAACAATTTGAAACTAATCTAAAAAATTATGCTGCTACAGTTGGTTTAGATTACATTAACAGCTACCATTGGAAACATAAAGCTGACCTATTTGAAATAGGTGATAGGATACCCGTTTATGGCTTCGAAGATGGTAAACTGATTCAACAATATAGCCCATATTATTTTCCTTTATTTTTAGAAGGAAAATTGAAGATGATCGTTGAAGTTTACAATGGTGAGAATTCAGCTTATGTTCCTTTATATTTTGGTGGATATAATACTAACTTTGAAAATGTTCCTACTAATAATTTCTATTGGCGCGTTAGTGAATGTACACTAGATGATACTAGCCAACTTACTAGTGGCTTCTTTGTAGTACAAACTTTAAATGATGCTGAAATGTACTTTTACACTGGATCTGATTGTTTTAATAGATACTCTTACAATACATTAGACATTTCAAAAGAACAAATTGACACAATTTTAGATACTCTAAATGACTACAAAACAGATAATCTACAAACATTTGTTGATTCAATAAAAATTAATGAAAAGATCTATATTCTTAACGATCAAACTTCTATTGAGATCATTAAAAAAAATAAAACTCTCATCGAACAACGATTTAAAGAATATGCTAGCGTAATGGATATCTCCTACAAAAAGATCAAAGTAGGTGATCCTTTCAATTCTTTCTTATACATCACTAATATCGACCTATCTACTTCCTTCATCAAAGATTGTGACTATGATCTGATCTATCCAATCTATCTTGACAACAAATATTACACAGATGGCTGTGTTTATAAGGAAGGTTATGTATCATTTCAAAATACTGGAATAACTGTACACGACTACAATGAACTAGGTTCAAATTCTGATTTCATCTTAGTACACGACTATACAGGTTATTGCGAATTAGTACTAAGCAAAAATAAGATCATTACTACTAAAGCAAACTACTTTAAAGAAGATATCATCAAAATATTCCAAGACAAACTCTTTCAATGAAGTCACTTAAAAAAGTCTCACAGCGAGACTTTTTATATTTCATAAGCATTATCTCTAGCAAAGTTTTCTAGGATCACCATATCAACACAAGCATACATGCCCCCAAAGCCTGTACAAGCATATGCCCCGCTGACTGAAGCATACTTTAAACACTTTTGATAACTCATACCATTATTCAAACAATGTAAGAAACATCCAGCAAAACTATCACCAGCACCAGTAGAATCCACTACTTTAACTTTTATGATATCAGCGTGATAACTATCATCTTTTGTGTAACAATCAGCCCCATTTTCACCGTCTGTTATACAAACAAACATTCCACCTTTAGCTAAAAGATCTCTTTTAAAATCACTTCTATGAGCATCACACAACCTCTTATAAGATTGTTTATTGATAAATAGTCCATCAGCTAATTCTAGTAAAAGATCAGTTTCTTCTTTACTATGATAATGACCTGCTCCATCAAAGATCATCTTTGCCCCAGCTTCTCTAGCATTTCTAATAGGTTGCATATCCTCGAAAGATATCATTAATGTATGTAACAAAGAATAAATATAACCAGAACTATTTAGCAATCCTTTTAAACTTTCATCATATTTAAAATAAGGTCTTTCTGGTTCAATGACATAGATGCACTTTTCATCACCTTTACTCATGATAAGACAACTTCCATTAGTAACATCCTTGCCATACTGAATAAAACTAGTATCTACTTTTCTTTCCTTTAACCCATTCACTAATAGATATGTATCTTTATCATCTTCTTTAAGATAATCAATGACTCTAACCTGATCTCCTTTAGAAGCAGCAACTACAGCAGTGTTTAATACGCAACCACCTATTTTTTTACCAACAGGCTTAGCCATACTCACATCACCAGCACCAACAAAATCTTCAATATCATAAAAATGATCAATATCGCTACCAGCGATCATCAATATTGGCTTACTCATCTCTATAGTCTCTCTAGCTTAGAAGCAACTGTAGGAAGATCAAAACGATTTACCTCATCAATGATCATCAAATAACGTTGATCGAAATAGCTTTTTAAGGTACCAGCCATCGCACCAACCATAGTAGCAACAGTATCTGTATCATTACCCATATTAACTGCCGCAATGATACACTTTCTAGGATCTCCCTCAAAAGCCTTTAATAAACCAAATGCCGATGGAACAGCTTCAGCTGCCGCTAAGCCACTACCGATGATCTCATTTAACTCTTTCATCGTTTTTTCTAAGTCACCCTTACAGATATCAGCGATCTTTACCGCCAACTTGATCCTTTTATATACAGAAGGTGTTGATAATTGCACACCTTGACTTTGACCATATAATGCCCCTTGAAGTCCGGCAGCTATCATATCATCAACTGTAGCATTATCTCTTAAGGCCATACTGACTGCTGCTGCTATAGCACAAGCTCCCGCTAATGAAGAACTATTAAAATGTGTTGGTTTACATATCGTAACAGCATCCTGCATAGCCTTTTCAATATCGCCTTTAGAAGCTAAGCCAACAGGAGCAATCTTCATCGCACTACCGTTTGAACCTTTAGAATTATCTACAGCAGGTACAAAGATATTACTGATATTATCTATTCCATTAATCTTATTTACTGCTGCCATAGTAGTAGGGCCAGCCATTACATAATATGGGCTTTTTGACCAATTGATAAGAGCTTGTCTAGCTGTTGTATCATTAACTCCTTTATTATTGATGATCGCTACAGCTGTATAATAAGCTAAAGAAAAATCATCCGTAACACTTCCTTTAGGAAAACCATGAGCAAATACATCATCTGGTATCTCCACAAGATCTGTTACTAATCCATTAAATTTCTCTTTTATCTGTTGCGTGTTTCTTGTTTCTGTTGCAGCCCCCATAGCATCACCAACTGCTGCAGCTAATAAACCACCTAAGATCTTGTTATAAATACCCATAAAGTTACCTCACAATTCGTGACTTCATTATAACAAAACTAACGCACATTTGTTATAATATGTTTATGAGTAAAAAAATATTTACAGTCGGAACAGGTAGTTGGGGAACAGCCCTAGCAAGTGTATTAGCCGACAATCAAAACGAAGTATTGATCTATGGTAGAAACAGCAAGCAAGTCGATGATATCAACCTTAATCACAAAAATTCTTGCTTCTTTTCTGATACTCTGTTACCAGAAAACTTAAAAGCTACAACGGATCTAGCCAAATGTAAAGATTATGACATCATCTTATTAGCAGTACCATCTTCTGTTAGTGTTGATCTTGCTCAACAGATAGATACTCTAATAGATGAGCCAAAGATCTTTATCAATGCCGCAAAAGGATTTCATCCTGTCACATTTGATCGTTTATCAGAAATGATCATCCAAACTATCAGTAAAGAACACCTACATAGTTATTTTTTCATAAGTGGTCCATCATTTGCTAGTGAAGTGGTAGAAAAACAAATAACTACTGTAAACATAGTAGGACGAGATCAGGAAACAGCTAAAGAACTACAAAGATTATTCTCCAATGATTATTTTAGGGTTTATCGTAATGATGACCTTATTGGTTGTGAATACGGCTCAGGATTAAAGAATGTTATAGCCATCGCTAGTGGCATTGTAGCTGGTTTAGGACTAAAAGATAACGCCAAAGCATCTCTTATTACAAGAGGCTTAAGTGAAATGACAAGATATGGTCTAGCTCATGGGGCAAAGCAATCCACTTTTATGGGTTTGTGTGGCATGGGAGATCTGATCTTAACTTGTAGTAGTTTTACTTCAAGAAACTATCAAGCAGGTTATCTTATCGGTCAACACGATAGTTCCAGAACTTTTTGGCAAGAAAACACTAAAACAGTTGAAGGAGTAGATGCTTGCAAGATCATCTATCAAAAAGCTAAAAATGAAAATATTGAATTACCGATCACTTCAGCTGTCTACGCAGTCTTATATGAAGATAAAAAACCATCTGAGATCATCAATCAATTGATGCATCGAGATTTAAAACACGAAATATACTAAGGAGCAAACTTATGAAATACAAATGCCTTGTCTTTGACCATGATGACACTGTCGTTAATTCAACAGCAACCATCCATTACCCTTGTTTTGTTGATTATCTAAAAATGTATTTTCCTAATGAATCATTATCGCTAGAAGAATACTTTAGAGATAACTTCACAACTGGATTTTTACAGCTATGTAAAAAATACAATATGACCGACGATCAGATTGCTGGTGAAGAAGCATTTTGGCGAGACTATGTTAAAAAGTATATTCCTACTGCTTATGATGGCATCAAAGAAATTATGGAAAAACAAAAAGCAGAAGGAGGTTATATCGCAGTAGTTTCCCATTCATTAAAAGAGAACATCCTAAGAGATTTCAAACATAACGATCTACCTGAGCCTGATCTTGTATATGGTTGGGAACTTCCAAACGAGTTTAGAAAGCCAAGTGATTATCCTTTAAAACAGATCATGAGAAACTTATCCTTAAAACCCGAAGACCTACTTGTCATCGATGATGCTAAACCTGGTTATGATATGGCTAAAAAATGCAATGTAACCTTTGCAGCAGTTGGCTGGGCCAATGATGTAAAAGAGATAGAAGATTTTATGAAACAAAATTGTGATGTTTATCTAAAAACAGTTGATGATCTAAAGGATTACTTAGAGCAAGATTAAACGATAGTAAGTAGCTATCGTTTTTTTGTCTTACAAGGAAGACAAAAATGTTCAGTTATTGTCTTGCTTACAAGACAATATGGAGACATGCTTATGAATAGAGAAAAGTTGATTGATGTTATCGTTGACCAAAGAGAAATGTATATGAATAGTCCAATAACAGAGAAATTACCTTTTAAAAGATAATATTAATTATTGCTTTGTGGGAATTAGGCGTACTGGAAAATCTTACTTAATGTATCAACAGATCAATAAAGGAACGAATATATCAAACATCCTATACTTTAATTTTGAAGATGACCGTTTATTAGAAATAACTGTAAGTGATCTTAATACAATTTTAGAGATTGCTAGTGGAGAAAAGCCTTATTTATTCTTTGACGAAAATCAAATAGTTGTTGGTTGGAAAAAATTTGTTAAAAGATTAGCTGACAATAAATATCATGTTTGTATTACAAGAAGTAACAGCAAAATGTTAAGCAGCGAAAATGCTACTACTCTCGGAGGCCATTTTGTTGTTCAAAATGTTTATCCATATTCTTTTGAGGAATATATTAAAGCAAATAATAAAACTATTAATTTTGATGTTGCATTATCCACCAAAGATAAGGCAGCTATCAATTCTCTCTTTAATCAGTATCTCCAATATGGAGCTTTCCCAGAATTAACATCTATTAACAATAAAAAATGAATGTGCATTATTAGAAAACCTAGTAGCGATAGAGTCAGTAAGACGTTATGGAAATAATGAAGTCTTCTTTTACAATAGAAATATTGAAGTAGATTTCTATATTCCACAACACAATCTAGCAATACAAGTTAGCTATAGCATTACTGATCCAAATAACCTTGAAAGAGAACTATCAGCATTTTGTAAATCAATAGAATTTATTTCTAATGTAAAATGTTTACTATTAACTAAAAGTGAAGAAAACAAAATCGAATACAAAGACACATTAATAGAAATTATGCCATCATGGAAATGGCTACTAAATAAATAAAAACTGATTGACATTTATTATCTATTGTTCTATAATTCTTATTAGGATTTATTCCTAATAAGGTACACGTATGGAAAGAAGAAACACTATTCAAAAAGAGCTAGTACTGACAACCGTTCAAAAACTTAGAAAACATGTTACTGCTGATGAAGTATATGAAAACATCAAAAAAGATCATCCTAGCATCAGTAGAGGTACTGTTTATCGCAACCTATCACTTTTATCCGAAGAAGGTGAAATACGTAAGATAGAAGTCCCAGAAGGACCAGATCATTTTGATTTCACTTTAAAAGATCATTATCATGTCAAATGCATCAAATGTGGGGAAATATATGATGTAGACATCGATTATATGCCTGATTTATTATCCAAGATAAAAGATGATCATGGGATCAAGTTCATCAACTATGATATCTTTTTTAAAGGTATCTGTAGTAGTTGTCAACAAAAGCAACAATAAAGTTAAGGCGTGGGCAATCGCTTAGTTCAACTAGGTAAAACAAAAAAAGAAAGTAGAGGAAAAGAAATGTCAACAAACAGATATTCAGGAACACAGACTGAAAAGAATTTACAAGAAGCATTCGCTGGTGAATCACAAGCAAGAAATAAATACACTTACTTTGCTTCTGTAGCTAAAAAAGAAGGATATGAGCAAATGTCAGCTTTATTTCTCAAAACAGCAGAAAACGAAAAAGAACATGCTAAGATGTGGTTCAAGGAATTAGGTGGTATCGGTGATACTAAAGAAAATCTTTTAGCTGCTGCTGAAGGAGAAAACTATGAGTGGACTGATATGTATGAAGGCTTTGCTAAAACAGCTGAAGAGGAAGGTTTCTTAGATCTTGCTTATAAGTTTAGAGCTGTAGGAGCAATCGAAAAACATCATGAAGAAAGATATCGCGCCCTTCTTAACAACATTGAAGCATCACAGGTTTTCCAAAAAAGTGAAGTTAAAGTATGGGAATGTCGTAACTGTGGTCATATAGTAGTTGGAACAAAAGCTCCAGGATTATGTCCAGTATGTAATCATCCACAAAGCTACTTTGAAATTCATCAAGAAAACTATTAAATCTTACCAAATTATGTATCTAAACTCTTACGTAGCGTAAGAGTTTTTTATTTAATCGATCCTGCCCCTACTTTAGTATAGTCTTCGGAATATAATATTATATTTTTAGAATATATTCTTGTATTATTCTTTACTTATATTGGCATTATTTGATAAAATAATACCGACAAGATGTAAAAAACAATTCTTGTATCCATATCATTTGGAATACGTAATGAAATTAAAAGCCTTTGTCGCAATGACAATGGGCTTTTCTAACATATTACATATTCTATATGATCACTGAAATCGATTAATTCAAAACAAAATCGAAAAGAAAGGAAATTTGCTTATGAAAAAACGATTATTGAGTATCTTCTTGATACTATCAATGCTTTGTTCTTTCTTACCTACATCGGCTTATGCCGATGGTGAAACCCTACCTTTAACAATTACTGATACCATAACAACAAATGGTCATCTAACTGTTAGTGGAGGCACTGGCCCATACACATGGCAAAAGAAGACAGGCACTGGTAGTTACGAAGATATCACCTACACTAATTATGAAATAGTAGGTTCTAATATCGCTCTAGATGGTAGTTGGCTAAGTGTCGTACTAACTGGTGGTGGTATTACAGAGTCATCTTATGTAACTTATAAAGTTACTGATGCTGCAGGAACTTCAGTAGAGTTTGCTCAAACTAAGTATTCTGCTAAACTTCTCAATGGAAGCTTTGAGACTCCATCGATCGGTTCTTCTTATTGGAACCAATTATCTGTTAACACGATTGGTCTTGTTTGGAAGACTACAGCTGTTGGTGATGGTATTGAAATAGTCAGAGCTAGATCTGATAACCGATACTTTGGTGTTTCTACCGCACCTGATGGCTATCAATTTGCTGAATTAAACTGTGAACAAGAAGGTTCATTATATCAAGATGTAATGACTGTTCCAGGTGAAACACTTAACTGGTCTTTTGCCCATAGAGCAAGATTACAAAGTTTTTGGCAAGATATCCATTATTACGAAGGCGAAGACACAATGGCATTAGTCATTATGGATGCTAATAAGTTTGGTACAACTATTAATACACAAGAAGACATTCTAAAAGTAGTAGCAGATCCTACAACTTACAACGCTTATGTATTGATCAATTCTGCTGGTGGAAGCTGGGAAACAGTTTCTGGAAACTATGTTGTTCCTGAAGATCAATATATGACACGTTTCTTCTTCGTTTCTGTCTCTGCAGCAAGCGGAAATAAAACAGTTGGTAACTTGATCGATAATGTTAGTTTCACATCTGAGAAGACACCAGTACCAGATACAGCTACTCTTTCAATAAATAAAGTGGCTACTTCTACTGATGCAACATTGACTACTTTCCCTAATCCTACTATTAAGATCTACGAATATGTGGAACCTTCTACAGTAGGAGGAACTGGTACAAAAGGTAATTTATTATGGACTGTGACATTGACTGCTAATAGCGCTACTGCTACAGAGATCATCAATGTACCTGCTGGAACTTATTATATAGAAGAATCTGGAGCTGAATTATCTGGCTATTCATTAGCTACTACTTATTCAGTAACAAATCCTTTCACGGTAACTGATACTGATCTAAATACATCTAAAGCTATCACAGTAACTAATACTTATACTAAAACTACTACAGATATTTCTGTAACTAAAGTTTGGGATGACAATGACAACCAAGATGGTATTCGTACAGATTCTGTAACTGTTGAATTATTTGCTGATGGTGTTGCTACTGAAAAGACATTAACATTAAATGGCACAAATAACTGGACTGGTAAATTTGAAAACCTAGATTTAAAGACATCTAGTGGTACGACTATCACTTATACAGTTAAAGAAACTGCTATTACAGGTTATGAAGCAACGATAACTGGAAGTCAATCTAGTGGATTTACAATAACAAACTCTCATTCTCCTGAAAAGACATCAGTTGATGTTACTAAGTCATGGGATGATAATGGCAACCAAGATGGCATTAGAAAAGATTCTATCACCGTAATTCTTGTTGCTGATGGAGTTGAAACAGAAACCACTCTTGTATTAAGCGAAGCTAACAATTGGACTGGTTCATTTACCAACTTAGATAAGTATAAAAATGGTAAAGAAATTGTTTATACAGTAAAAGAAGTAGCAGTTGATGGTTATACTTCAGAAGTTGTAAAAAATGATAATGGTGGATATACTATCACTAATACTCATACTCCTGAAAAAACATCTGTAAGTATTACCAAAATTTGGAACGACAATAATAATCAAGATGGCATTAGACCTGAAGAGATCACGATTGAGTTATTTGCTAACTTTGTTGGAAAGCAGAGAGTCACTGTTAAACCTGATGATAATGGTAATTGGTCATATACATTTACTGATCTAGACAAATATAAAGATGGCAAAGAGATCAAGTACACAATATATGAAACGCCAGTTGATGGTTATAGAACTTCTATTAGTGGAAGTGCAAGTACTGGTTATAGACTAACTAATACTCACGAACCTGAAAAGATCAATATTCCTGTAACTAAAGTATGGAATGATGACAATAACCATGATGGCATGAGAACTAGTGAAGTCACTGTAATACTATTTGCTGATGGACAACAAGCAAGTAGATTAGTACTAAATGCTAGTAACAATTGGACAAATTCATTCACTAATTTAGACAAATACAAAGATGGTAAAGAGATCACTTATACTGTTTCAGAAGAGGAAGTAGCTAACTACACTGCAGTTATTACTGGTGATCAGGCAAGTGGCTATACGATCACAAATACTCATGAAAATGAGAAGACAGAGGTTAAGGTTTCTAAAGTTTGGGTTGATAATGATAACCAAGATGGCATTAGACCTAAGGAGATCACAGTCTACTTATATGCTGATGGTGCTGTTAAAGAAACAGTAACGATCACTGCTGATGCTGATGGCAATTGGTCACATACATTCACTGATCTAGATAAGTATAACAACGGTAAACTCATTACTTACACAGTTGGAGAAAAAACTGTTGATGGTTACATTACAGATTTAGGTGGAGGATTTGAAACTGGATTTATCTTTACGAATATTCACGAACCTGAAAAGATCAATCTTCCTGTAAACAAAGTATGGAAAGATAATGATAACCAAGATGGATATAGGCCAGAACAGATCACAGTTGTATTATTAGCTGATGGTGTTGAAACTACAACAACACTTACATTAAATGCTGATAACCAATGGGCTGATACATTTGTCAACTTAGACAAATATAAAGAAGGAAAAGAAATTGTTTATTCTGTTAAAGAAGTAACCGTTAATGAACATTACACTTCTGTTATTGAAAAGAATGCTAACGGTGGTTACACTGTTACTAATACTCATGAAACAGAACAGACTGAGATTGCTGTAAGCAAAGCTTGGTCAGATAACAATGATCAAGATGGTGTTCGTCCTACTTCTGTTACTGTAGTACTTGTTGCTGATGGAACTGATACAGATGAGACTCTTGTTCTAAATGAAAACAATAAATGGTCTGGTTCATTCACTAACTTAGATAAGTATAAAGATGGCAAAGAGATCGTTTATAGTGTTAAAGAATTAATTGTTAATGGTTATACAACAGTAATAACTAAGACAGAAACTGGTGATTACAGTATCACTAATACTCACGAAGTAACAAAGACTGAAGTACCAGTAACTAAAGTTTGGGATGATGCTGATAACCAAGATGGTTTAAGAGCTGAAACAGTAACAGTAGTATTATTAGCTGATGGTGTTGAAACTAGTAAGACTTTAGTATTAAATGCTGATAACAATTGGACTGGTTCATTTACTGATCTAGACAAGTATAAAGATCATGGTAAAGAGATCAAGTATACAGTTAAGGAACTTCCTGTTGCAGGTTACTCTACAACGATCAGTGGTGATCAAACAAATGGTTATACGATCACTAACAGTCATACTCCTGAAAAGATCAGTTTACCAGTAACAAAGAGTTGGGATGATAATGAAGATCAAGATGGTGCTCGTCCTACTTCTATTACAGTTGTACTTGTTGCTAATGATGTTGAAACTGAAACCACTCTTATTCTAAATGAAGAAAATAACTGGACTGGTTCATTCACTGAACTTGACAAGTTTAAAGAAGGAAAAGAGATTGTTTATACTGTTAAAGAATTACCTGTTACAGGTTATACTACTGAAATAACTCCATTAACTGATGGTGGCTATAATATCACTAATAGTCATACTCCTGAAACTACTTCAATCTCAGGAACTAAGCATTGGGATGATAATGATAACCAAGATGGTATAAGACCTAATGAGATCACTGTTAACTTATTATCTGATGGTGTGATCTACAAAACTATCACTGTCACAGAAGCAACTAATTGGACATATACTTTCGAAGATCTTCCAGTATATAAAGATCATGGTACTAAGATCGTATATACTATTAGTGAAGAAGCTGTTGATTATTACACTACAACTTACGAGTCATTTGATATCACTAACGCTCACGCTCCTAACAAGATCAATGTAAAGGTTACAAAAGTATGGGATGACAAAGATGATAAAGATCAAATTCGTCCGAAGGAAGTAGTCGTGTACTTAGTCATCAATGGAGATGAAACTGAAATTCAAGTTACTTTATCAAAAGATAATAGTTGGACTGCATACTTTACTGAATTAGATGAGTATGAAAATGGTAAAAAAGTTGAATACACAGTTGTTGAAAAAGAAGTTGATGGATATACAACTACTTATACAGGTGATATGACTGATGGATTTGTGATAACTAATTCACATACTCCTATTCCTGTTCCAGATACAGGAGATCATTCACATATCTTCTTATGGATCGCTGTATTGGCAGTATCAGCTACAGCCTTGACTACTGCTGTAGTTATAAAGAAAAGAAAGATTAATGAGTAATTCCTTTCTATTCATTTAATTAATAAAAAGCTCGATATCAAGTCGGGCTTTTATTATGCAATAAAAAGAGATGAAACTTTTTAGTATCATCTCTATAAGTCTAATATAACTTCTTTACCTGTTTCTTTTGTCTTTTTAACATCTATGATCCTTTGATTAGAAGAACCTCTAAATGATAAAGAAACATCACGTAATTGTTCATCATATTTACCATCAACAACCACATCTATATAATCCAATATTTCTAGATCTTTGATATCTTTATAATCGTAACCAGTATATAACCAAATATCCTTATCTTTATAAGTCTCTTTAACAGCTTTAACTAAGTCTAAGATAGTCTCTCTATTATTAGGATACAATGGATCTCCACCACTTAATGTCAATCCATTGATATACTTATGGCTCAATAATTCCATGATCTTCTGTTTTTGTTTATCAGTAAATGGCTTACCAGCATTTTCATTCCAAGTCTCTGGATTATGGCAATTAGGACAATGATGGTTACAACCACTCACCCAAAGTACTACTCGCCATCCCAAACCATTGGATAAACTAGACCCCTCTATCTTTATATAATTCATGATTAACTCCTAAAAGAATTCGTTGTGCTTTACACGCATCTCTGTTTCTTGTTGCTTTCCTTTATTAAAAGCGGTTTTGTAATTGCCTGTTAGATAACCTGTTACACGGCGTAATTGTTGAATATCTTCACTGCCACACATTGGGCAATGATCATTAAACTCATCAGTATAGCCACACTTTAAGCAAGTATCATTAGGAATATTGATCGCAAAATATGGAATATCTTTATCCATTGCATAGTTAACTAACTCTTCTAATGCTTCTAAATTATGCTTACTAGTTGATTCAAGTTCAACATAAGTGATACATCCAGCATTAGAATAACCAGTCAATTGTGATTCAATATCAATCTTTTCAAATGGTGTGAGTTGCTTATATACAGGTACATGGATTGAATTAGTGAAGAACTCTTTATCAGAAACATTTTTGATCTCACCAAATCTATCTTTAAACTTCTTCATAGCTGTATAACATAAGTTTTCTGCTGGTGTGTAGTAAACGCCAAAGTTTAACTTATATTGTTGCTTAAATTCATTACATCTGTCTTTAAATAACTGCTCAATCCTCTTAGCTAACTCCATACCCTCTTCAGTAGTCTGATCGGCACCTACAAGTAATTCTAGAGCCTCTGCTAAGCCCAATTGACCTATAACAATAGTGCCATGCTTAAGAGCACTCCTAATGCCCTCAGAAGGAATATAGCCTTCCATTGTGCCATTTTCATACATGAAGTTAGCACTTTCGGCTGGTTGAGAACTGATCCATTCAAATCTTTCTAATAACATATCCTTAGCTTCATGGATCTTTAAATCTAATAACAACATGAACTTATCAATGTTTCTGGTAGCTTCCATAGCTAATGTAGGTAAAATGATAGTTACTGGACAAATATTACCTCTACCATCCTTCATCTGACCAAAGCCATTGATATCATAACCATTACTAGTCCTACATCCCATAGTAGACATATAAGTCTTAGGATCGTTGATGTCATAACCAGCGTTGTTAGACCAATCAACATTAACATAGTTAGGATATAACCTTAATGAAGTTGATTTTAAAGCTAATTGGAACAAGTCGTAGTTAGGATCACCGGCTTTTCTATTTACACCCTTCATGCATTGGAAGATGCCACAAGGGAATATTGGTGTCTTATGTAATGTTCCTAAGCCATCAATAGATACTTCAAGTAATGCTTTAGTGACCATCCTACCTTCTTTTAAAGTACATGTACCATAGTTGATAGAGGAGAATGGTAATTGTTGACCACTTCTTGACTGTAATGTATTCAAGTTATGATATAAAGCTTCAACTGCTTGATAGATCTCTTTAGCAGTTAAGTTTGTCGCGTATTCGTATGATGCTGGATGAGCAGCATATCTTTCATCCTCAATAGAAATATCTTTTGCTTCTGCCTTAGTAAAAGGTAATTCATCTATCTTTTCTATATAATTTAAACCATCTTTAAAATGTTTATAGAATGAATAACGAACATAAGGAACCATTGTCCAATCTAAGTGAGTAGCACTTACTCCACCAAACTGTTGTAAAGATTGAAGTTGCATAACAACCGCAACAAGTTGCATAGCTGTATTGACTGAACGAGGTGAACGAACATCTGTTTGTCTTGTCTTAAAACCATTTGCCAAGATCTTATCAAATGGTATTGATAAACAGTTATGCATACCAACAGCATAAGAATCTAGATCATGAATATATATCTCATTATTCAAATGATTATTTCTAGCCATCTCACTCATACAATTATATAAAGCGTAATCTTTCATTACTACTCTGTTTGCTTCATTCATCCTGCCACTGAATGATTTCTCATCCAAATTGGCATTTTGATTTTCAACATTAGTCGCATTTAATTTTTCAGAGATGTCTGACATTAACTTCGTCTTGTTATGACGGATCCTCTCACGATCATAACGATAGCGAATATAATTACGAGCAACATCCTTAAGAGATGAACCCATTAGTTTGCTTTCAACTAAGTCTTGCAAATCCTCAATCTCAATGACTCTTACATTCTTGTTGACTAACTCTTTTTCAATATCACACGCTATCTTCTCAGCCATGTTATCTTTATCTTCATATCCAGTACTCTTCATGGCCGCTAAAATAGCTACCGTGATCTTCTCTGAATTAAACTGTTGCAGATTACCATTTCTCTTTCTAACTTTCATAAACCTTACTCCTTTTTATCTCAAAAAAGCATTTTGTAGATATTCACCACAAAATAACTCCTCATAGTTTCTTAGTAACAAACTTTATTGTTCTTCTTGTCTATATTTTATCATATCAATACTGAATTGCTTTATATAATTGACCATTAAGTTTATTCTTTTTTCACAACTAAAACAGTGTATGAATTAATAATTTTTTCACATTTGAAGCATCAAAATCATCGAAGATTTAGGCAGAAATTCTTGTCAAACCTTCGATAAAATCAAAAAACACTTTTGTTATACTTTTCTAATTTTTTAAAGCAGTAATAGGTATTACATATACACCATCTGCTCTTCTATAAGCAGCATTACTCATACTGCTGATAACACATAGTACTTTAGGCAGTTTACCATTGTCAGCTTTAATATAATCTCTTATGTTTACAAGATTCTTAGCAGCAGTCTCAATTTGATTTGCTCCCAATTTTATTTCGAATGCACACCAATTCCCTTCTTC
>CAVAAT010000042.1:35334-56436 GCA_963586925.1 Erysipelotrichaceae bacterium | reverse complement strand
CTCAAATTTATTTCAAAAAAGGCTCAAAAAGTGTTATTTTTATAAAATCTCACATTAACTAATATTTTTATGTGTTATTTTTATTAGAAACATAAAATCACCGCAATTTTATGCGATGATAAATATCATGTTTTTTCAATCGTACATTCATGCTTCTTTGCACTTTTTTCCAGTCTTATCAACATGAATTTCTGATTTTAAACTTTCACGAAAACTATTACTACCTAGATTTAGATAACTTCACATTTTTATAGTTACTACTCATATGCTCACTATTACCTAATCCATCGAATATAACAGTAAACTAATAGTTTAAAAAGACACAAAAAAACCACCTCTCCTATGTAGGATCAGTGGTTTGAATAACTAATTTATCTTATAGATAGAATGGTTCCAAAGTAGCAATGATGCCATTTTCGTAAATGTAATCAGGTTCACCTTGGATTAATGGTAAGCAATAATCGTAGAATTCTTGAGACATACCTTGATATTCAGGTAAGATCCACTCTGCTGGTACATGCTTAACGAAGTTAGCTACCTTATCAGCATCAACTGTGAAGAATTCAGCATTGTAAGGTTGACCTTCTTCTCTCTTAACAGCAACCATCTTACCAGTGAAATTAGGATCCATTGAATGCATATGAGCAGACATACCTAATCTGAATGATTCTTCAACATCTGTCTTAGATTGTGAATTACTATTACATCTCTGTAATGTACTCATATCTTGAACCTTAGCTCTAGCAGAGATACCTGCTTCTAAGATCATATTCTTAATAGCATTACCAGCACCACCTAAGATAGCATGACCGAAACCATCGTTCTTTGCATCACCAGCTGCTAAGTAAGTGCCATCAGCATAATGAGCACCTTCACTTACAACGATATAACACTTGTTAGTCTTATCAACAGTCTCTTTAACCTTAGATAAGAATAATTCTTTATCGAAATCTTCTTCAGGAAGAACTAATAAGTCAACTTTACCACTTAATACAGTAGAAGCAGCTAACCAACCAGCATCTCTACCCATAGTCTCTAAGATGAATACTTCTTGACGAGTATAAACATTAACATCTAACCAAGTAGTCTTAGCAACTGTAGCTAAGAACTTAGCACAAGAAGCAAATCCTGGGCAGTGATCAGTGATGACTAAGTCGTTATCGATTGTCTTTGGACAACCAACGAAACGATGGTTAGTAACGTTATGATTCTTAGCATATTCGCTTAAAGCAGCTACAGTATCCATTGAATCATTACCACCAACATAGAACATAGTGTCGATATCATAAGCATCTAAGATCTGCATGATCTTTTCAAAATCAGCAGTATTGTCTCTCTTTAATTTGTAACGGCAGCTACCTAAAGCTGAAGAACAAGTCTGCTTTAATAATTCTAATTGAAAACTAGAAAGATTAGTAAGGTCTACAAATTGCTCTTGTAAGATACCTTCAATACCATGAAGACCACCATAAACGTGATCATAGATTGGATTTAATTGATTGGCAGTGACAACACCAGCAACTGTAGCATTAATAACAGATGTAGGTCCACCTGATTGTGCAACTAAACAATTTCCCATAAAAAATCTCCTTAAAAATACGTAAATAGTATAACACTTTTTACCCGTGTAATGTGTAATTCTTTAACTCTTTAATCTGCTTTTTGTAATTTGGACAGATCTTTTCTAATTCAATGTAAAACTTCTGTTGATGATCATTCACTTTAAAGTGTGTTATCTCGTGATAGATGACATGTTTTATAAGTTCCATTGGTAAACAAGCCGTATACAAGTTTATGATGATAAGTCGCTTTTTAGGATAACAACAACCCCATCTACTCTTGTAAGGCTTAAATTGTAAATCAAATTCAATATTTAATTCTTTTTTTATTTGATCAACATAACCCTCAATGATACTTGCTAGATAGTAACTAAAACTACGATAGATGGAGTTGATACTCTTACCGGAAACAGTCAAAATATCTTTACTAATGTCAAGATCTTCTTTTTTACCTAATTCGACTTTAAGCTTATAACGCGAACCTAACACGTAAACATATTCATCATGTTCTAGATCAAAGAGTACATTGATCCTTTTATTAGATAAACGATTATCGATCCATCTTTGATGTGATTCAATAAACTCTTCGATCGTTTTAGTAGGCATCAATAAAGGAGCATAAGCATAAAGCTTATCATCAACGACCTTTATGGCAAGGGTCTTTCTATCAGATCTCTTTAATATATAGTTATGAGGCATACTTCTCCCACTCACTCATCAAACGTTCTACTTCATTGACTTGTTCATCAATTTCTTCATCTAATTGGTTCATCTTTTGATAATCGTGATAATATTCTTCATCATATCTTAGATCTCTCAATTTAGCCAATTTATCTTCAGCCTTAGCGATCTGTTTTTCTAAAGATTCAGCTTTTCTTTTATTTTCTCGCTCTGTCTTACTATCGATCTTTTTAACTTCTTCTTTTTTCTCTACAGTCTTTTTTATAGGTTCTACTCCTTTTGATTTTTCAAGATATTCTTGATAATTAAGTTGATAGAACTTACTATTTTCTCCATCAATATAAAGGATCTTTGTTGCCAATTTATTGATGAAATAACGATCATGTGAAACAAATAAGACTGAACCATCGTAATTTAGTAAAGCATTCTCTAATGCCTCTTTACCACTGATATCTAAGTGGTTTGTTGGCTCATCTAGTATCATTAGATTGACTTTTGATAACATCATCTTACATAAAGATAATCTTACTTTTTCCCCACCGCTCAAAACATCACAAGTCTTAAAGACATCATCAGCAGTAAATAAGAAACTACCTAAGATCTTTCTGATCTGAGTGTGATCATATTGAGGATAGAGATCCCATAACTCATCTAATATCGTCTTTTGTGAATTGACTTGGGCTAAGGTTTGATCAAAATAAGAGTAATAGATCTGATGACCAAAAAGCACATCACCATCAAGTGCAACCACATCACCGATCAAAGTCTTCAATAAAGTACTCTTGCCCATACCATTAGGTCCGATCACAGCGATACGATCATGAGCAAGCATTTGAAAATCAACAGTACATAAAGGTTTATCATAACCGATCTTTAAGTCTTTGACTGTTAAAACTGTGTTACCACCCTTTATCGATTTTTCAAAGCTTAAATTCATCTTCTTTTTATCTTCTGCCGGTTTTTCGATTTTTTCCATCTTTTCAAGATATTTGATCTTACTTTGCGCAAAAGCTGCTTTATTTTTCTTGTAACGGAATTTTTCAATGACTTCTTCTAGTCTTTTGATCTCCTCCTGTTGATTTTTATAAGCAATCTGTTTTCTTTCAAAGTCCTGTTTCTTTAATTCAACAAACTTGGTGTAATTGCCCATATAATGATTAAGTTTACCAAACTCAAACTCATAGACTTCTGAAACGATCTTATCCATGAACATACGATCATGACTCACGATAACAATAGCCTTAGGATACTTTAATAAGTAACCTTCAAGCCATTCAATAGTACTCATATCCAAGTGATTAGTTGGCTCATCTAATAGTAAGATATCTGGTTGTTCCAAAAGCAAGCGAACAAAAGCAAGTCTTGTTTTTTGGCCTCCAGAAAACTCAGCGATCCTTTTATTTAGATCTTCCATAGAAAAGCCAAACTTGGTAAACAAGATCATCTGTTGTTGATTATAGTTATAACCATCATGTTGTTCAAATTCTTGTTGTAAAGCTGAATATTGTTTTAGAAGTTCATCAGAATATTCACTTTCTAATCTTATAGCGAGATCATCCATTTTCTCTTTCACATCTAAGATGTGCTTGTAGATCTCATTGAAACTTTCTTGAACAGTTTTTTCTTCATCCGCAAAAGCTTTTTGAGATAATAAACCTATAGTAATGCCATTAGCGATAGTTAAATTGCCACTATCCAATTGCTCTTGAGCAGTTATTACTTTTAATAAGGTAGTCTTGCCACAGCCATTTCGACCGATGACAGCTACCTTTTCATTTCCTCTTATCTCAAAATTGACATTATCAAATAATGTCTCTCCTGAGAACTCTTTTTTTCCGTTATCTATCCTTAATAACATATAACACCTTATTTGATCACTGTTAAGATACCACTAACAATGGCATCAACAGCTTTTGTCTTATTTTCTAACCAATTAGTAACATCACTTACATCATTGATATTAGTAGTGATGATCTCAATTGTATCAATACCAAATTTATTATTAGAAGCAAATGAGCTGTTTTGTTGTGAGCTTTCTGAATAAGTTCCTGCAGCAAGCACAATTCCACCTGCTTCTCTTATCTCATATTGAGAATCACTGATACCATCATCAGCTAGATCACAAATTGAAAGATAATCTGCTGATTCATATAAAGTAGTTGAACTCATTAAACTATCAAATACTGCTTTAGCTAACTTTCCACTAGATTTAGTAGAATATAACAATGCTTTATTACCATATTCATCCATATCTAAATGAATCATATATTTAGCTTTAGAGTTATAAGCTTTATATAGAACTCCATTAGTTCCATAGTAAGAGATATCTTGATCATATTGTTCCTTTAAGATCAATACCTTGAAACCTTTAGCTTCTAAGGCCGTCTTTAAGTTAGTAGCTAATTCATATAATTCTTGTGCTTCAACAATGCCATTATCCTCTACTCCAACTAAAGATACACCTTCATAAACTAATGCAGGAGCAGTAGAGATAGCGAAATCATATTGTGTATTTTCTTCATCAGAAGCTGTAGAAACTTTAATATAAATATAATTGTTATCTAAAACTGATTCATTACTACCTTCTTGATCAAATAACGTTTTATCTGCTAATATCTCAACCTTTTTAGAAGTACCATTTCTTCTGACAGTATACATATAGTTGTCATAAGAAATAATTGAGCTATAGTACAAACGTGATAAAGATTCACCATCTTTTAAATATACGCTATAGAAACCATCATTTAATTCGCCAAGATCTATCTGATCATCGATCTTATTAGTCAGATCAGTAAATTCAACTACATTATTCTCATCTAATAAATCTTTTAATACCACAGTCTTGCCATTTAAAGTATTTGATTTACTGATGTTCAAAGAATAAGTATCAAAATATAAGTTTAAAGATTCACCATAAAAATTGTATTCTTTAACTTCTGTAGGATTACTTCTATCTTCCTTATTGATGACTTCTAATGTTTTCTTGCCATTAAGATCACCGATCTTATAGATATCTATATCTTTAGATGATCCACTAAAAAGAGTAACGATCAAAGAGATGATCAAATATAAAAATAAGATCACACAGATAATTGCTGGTATAGTTGTCCTCCATTTAATCCTTAACATTTTCTTCTTAGCGTTCATAGTAAATAGCCTCCATATATAAATATATTATAATATCAAACTAAAAAAAGTAAAAAAGAAAATATTCGAAGAGCATAAAACCCTTCGAATATTGACTAGAATTCTAAGTTATTTGGTGTTCTTGGATAAGACAATACGTCTCTGATATTCTCCATTGAAGTGATATACATTAATAGTCTTTCAAATCCAATACCGAAACCAGCATGTTGGCAACAACCATATTTACGTAAGTCTAGATACCACTGTAATGACTTCTTAGCAACATGCATCTCATCCATTCTTTGAGATAAGACATCATATCTTTCTTCTCTTTGAGAACCACCACATAATTCTCCAACAACTGGCATTAACAAATCAGTAGCAGCTACTGTCTTATTGTCATCATTTAAACGCATATAGAATGCTTTGCTTTCCTTAGGATAGTTCATGACAAAGACTGGTCCATGTTTTTCTGTCAGATACTTTTCATGTTCAGTTTGGATATCCATGCCCCAAAATACTTTGTTTTCAAAGTTAGCTTCGTTTTCTTTCAATTCTTCTAAAGCATCAGCATAATTGATACGAGCAAATGGTGTCTCCAACACTTTCTTTAATCTTTCGATCAATGTATGATCCTTATCGATCATATTGTTGAAGAATTCCATTTCTTCTGGACAGTTATCAAAGATGTATTGAATACAAGATTTGACCATATCTTCCATTAAGTTCATATCATCATCTAGATCAGCAAAAGCGATCTCAGGTTCACACATCCAGAACTCATTAGCGTGTTTCTTAGTATTTGACTCTTCAGCTCTAAATGCTGGACCAAAAGTATAAACATCTCTGAAAGCTAAGGCATATGCTTCAACATGTAATTGACCTGAAACGGTAAGAGAGGCTCTCTTGCCAAAGAAATCTTCATCATACTTATCATCTTGACGAGTTGTTACTGTAAATACTTCTCCTGCTCCTTCAGCATCATTACCTGTGATGATCGGAGTTTGAACATAAACAAAGCCTTGATCTTGTAAGAATTCATGGATTGCCATAGCTAAGTTACTTCTTACTCTGAAAACAGCACTGAAAGTGTTAGTCCTTGGTCTTAAATGAGCAAGTTCACGAAGATATTCAAATGAATGTCTCTTCTTTTGTAATGGATAATCACTACTGCAAGTAGCATCGATGACTGCTTCTGTTAACTCTAACTCAAATGGTTGTTTGTTCTCAGGAGTAAGTTTAAACTTACCAATGACAGTTAAAGCTGTACCTGTAAGACACTTACTGAGCTCTAAGAAATTAGCTAATTCTTTTGTATAGACTAATTGGCAGTTCTTAAAGAATGTTCCATCATTTAATTCAATGAAACCTACTGAACCATTGAAACGGTTAGTTCTGATCCATCCTTCTAATTGGACATATTCAAGGCTATCAGTCTCTAAGATATTGTTAGTCTTAACTAAGTCGAATAATTCTCTGATCGTCATAAATTCAAACATAAATCTTCTCTCCTTTAATATAAAATAAAACGCCCCTATTGTAAGGAGCGTAAATTACCGCGGTACCATCCTAATTGGTTCTTTATTCAATTAACGCTTAGATCACGGGATCGTCTACTCTAATTTCTCCGATCCAGCTCGCAAAGTGTTCCATTTCATTTTACTCATCTAGCCTTCTCAGCGACCGGCTTTCTCTGTAAGATATTTCAAATGATCTGTTCTTTGTTCAATGCCTATTGAAATTTCTTTAATGTATTTGTTTCAAATACTAATTCTTGGATATTTGTTACGATATCTACTGTCTTGATGATCATGCCTTTTGGTGTCTGTATATGAGTATGGGTGAAATCAATCAAACCAATAACACCACACTTATGTAATCTTTCTACCACTTCCTGAGCATTAGTACTGATAGCTACAATAGCGATACGACAATCCTTAGGTATACGTTGTTCAAGTTCGGCAATATCATATACTGGAATACCTTTGACTTCTGTACCGATAAGATCTTTTCTGATATCAAACGCCATAACGATCTCGCCTACTACATAAGCCCAACGGTTGTAATTCAATAATGCTTGTCCCAAATTACCAACTCCGATAAGCACGATCTTTTCATCAAAACCTGTACCTAAAACTTCATTGAACGTCTTGATGAGTTTATCAACATCATAACCATAGCCTTGTTTACCTAAGCAACCAATAAATGAAAGATCTCTTCTGATCGTAGTTGAAGCGATATTGACTAGTTCACTCAATTCACTTGATAAAACTCTATCTCTATCACATGAAGCTAATTTTCTTAAAGCTTTAAGATATATCGGATATCTCTGCATCGTTGCCTTTGGAACGATCTTTCCTTCTTGCATTTTCATCACCACAACAAAAAATATAACACAAATTTGTTAAAAATAACAGTTTTTTAATTTATTCAGGTAAAAAAATGTAAAAAAACTTTAAATGCACATTACTAAGAACAAAATTGCCACTACTGGAAGTAGTAAATATAAATAAATACACTTTATGGGACAGATCTTATACACCTTCGCTAGTACAGCATTTGTAGGTTCATAAGTAAATATATAATTAGCCTCAGGATAGATCGTATGACGCAATATCGCGTTAATAATATGAGCAACAAAAACAACGATGATGCAAAGATAGATGATACCCATTAGATCATTAATGCTTGGCTGATAAATACCTAAAGTCCTAAAAGAAAGATTGATCACGATAAGTAAACCATGATAACCATAAAAACCAATGATCTTTGTAGAAAATAAAGGAGCATTGATAAACTTCTCACAAGGCATAAAATAACCCATCAAAGCACCAACTGTTCCAACACAATAACAAAAGCCCATCATCGTATTATCATTAAATCTCAAAGCTAAATAAGCAAATATTGAACCAATATTACAAAGATAAAAAGGCAATTCATTCCAAAAATTAAAATCAAAATCTTTAGTCTTAGACAAAGTAAATTTATAAATGACCAAATATACTAAATTAAAAATACTAAACTCCGTCATGAACTTATATATCTCATCATATGAGCTATTCCTAAAGATAAACTTCAAAAAAAAGACTAACAAAAATTGGCAAATAAAAATGACCCACCAAGCTGTATTAAAAGGTTTTACTCTAATCTTCTTTTCATCCATATTTATATTCTAACACAAAACAGTGACAAAATCTTCAACATTTCACTAATAGTGTCTTAACAGACATTTTATTTTTAACAAATAAGAATTAAATTTTGTTACGCATAAAGAATCGGTGGAACGCTGCCCTCGAAAGATTGCCTATATGTGAACTGTCTCTATTACATAGATGGTGACTGCCCTCAATAATATTACTTTCTTGTGAATCCGATAACACTTTTTATTTGATCAATAAAAACCTTGATTAATTTTGCTTCAACTAAAAAGACGACCATTAGATCATCCCTTTTACTATTTAGGTGGTAATCCTCTTGCTTAAATAGGTAACTATATTAAGGACTACCAAATATAATCACCTATTCAAGCGATGTTATGCTCATCACTTGATGAGTAAGATCAATATGTACGTTCGACAAACTTTACTAAATATAGACCAATATAATAAATTTTGACCTCTTTTTTGTATTAATCCCATTTCATAGCTACATCTTTGCTATGATGAGCAAGTCCTACGTAAACTATCTTACCTTTAAGCTCTTGATCATAATGCATCTCTTTTATTTGTTCAACCGCTAGTTTTGCTAGTTCATCTAATTCTTGCTGAATATCATTTTTGTCTTCTTTTAAGTATTTGAATTCAATAACAAATGATGTTTTCTTTTCATCATTTGCTTTTAATATTATATCATTTCTACCCTTACCACAACCCCACGATTGCTTATAACTTCATAACGATCAGAGAAACATAAGCACATTCCTAACATCAACATATGATAACTATTTTCACTGGTTAGATCGTAATAAGATGGTAGCATCAAGATGTCCTTATATTGTTCTAAAAATTCATCCGGTTTTTCATCGATCAATTTACTTACAACACTATACAGTTTTCCAAAATTTAAACCTAATTGGTATTCCGTAAGATTAATAAATTCTTTTCTCACCTCTAAATTCGGTATTTTCAAGCAATATATATCATTAAAACTATCAATTATTTCTTTAACTGTAAGATAGCCAGCATTTACTAATAATCCCCTCATTAAGTAGTTGATCTTTTATAGCTGAAATAACAGAAAACTTGTCACCTTTTGCATCTGCGAAAGTAATATAGATCGTTGGATATTGATTCATTTCACTAGCATAAGGTGTATCCATGATCTTAGTACCCTTAAAAAGATTTTTGGAATCTTTAGTGATATCAAAAAACGCTGCCATCATAGACACATTCAAAGTCTTACCAAAACGACGTGGACGAGTAATTAGTGTCACTTGACTTTTTGCTTCTAAAAAAATCCTTTATCATCAAATAACCACAACTTAAAAATTTACAATGTAGATCAAATAAAGTGGCCTTACGGTCACTTTATTAACTATTCATGATGATTTTCTAAATCCATAGATGCTTTAGCACCTACTGAATAATCGGCTCTTATTCCCTTTTGATAAGCAATATAGCCACTTGCTCCGATCATTGCGGCATTATCTGTGCAACACTTTAATGGTGGAATGATATAAGATACATCAGGATGATCTTTGCTCATTCTCTCAGTTACTATCGCTCTTAATCTACTATTAGCAGCAACTCCTCCTGCTAATACCACTTGTTTGACATCATATAACTTTAAAGCATACTCTACTCTATCCCACAAAGCAGATAAAGCTGTTTCTTGGAAAGAGCAACACATATCAGCAATATTTACTTCTTGTCCACTCTTTTCAATCCTGTTGATCGATTGCATGATCGCACTCTTTAAACCACTAAATGAGAAATCAAGTGGACTATCTACCTTTGGTTTAGGTAATTTATAAACATTTTTCCCTTCTTTTGCTAGTTTATCGATCTTAGGTCCACCAGGATAAGGTAAGTTAAGTACTCTACCTACTTTATCATAAGCTTCACCAATTGCATCATCTAAAGTTGAGCCAATGACTTCAAAATCATAATCTTCTCTCATATAAACTAACTCTGAATGTCCACCACTGACAACTAATGCTAATAGCGGGAACTTTAGATCATCAACAAAGGCATTAGCGTAGATATGTCCACTTAAATGATGGACAGGTACTAATGGCTTATTATAAGCCCAAGCTAATGTCTTAGCAGCTAATACTCCAACATGTAAAGATCCAATAAGTCCAGGACCTTGAGTGAAGGCAATAGCATCAACATCTTCAACCTTCATATTTGCTTCTTTCAAAGCTTCTTTAATGATGATAGAAATATTCTCTACATGGATCCTACTAGCAATCTCTGGTACTACTCCTCCATATAAAGTATGCACATCGATCTGAGTGGCAACTTTATTAGCTAATATTTCTTTACCATTTTTAACTATTGCACAAGCAGTCTCATCACAGCTTGATTCGATTGCTAAAATAATAACATCTTTCATCTTATATTCCTTTCATCATAAAATAACCATCTTCATATCCATCACTGGTCTGATAATATGATTTCTTTGTATTTACCTTGATAAATCCACATTTACTATAAAGATCTATAGCTGGTTGATTAGAGACTCTAACTTCTAAAGAGATCGTCTCGCAACCATTTTCTATCGCTTTTTCCTCTATTAGTTCCATAAGTTTTTGACCAATATGCTGTTTACGATGATCTTTACTAACAGCGATAGTAGCGATCTCAGCATGCTCAAATATCAGCCATAGATCACAATAGCCAACGATCTTATCATCAACAATATACACATATAGATTTGAATAAGGATTCTCATTTAATTCATAAAGATACTGTTGTTTACTCCAAGGAGTAAAGAAGCTATCATTTTCAATCTCCAAGACAGTTTCTAAGTCCTCTTCAGTCATTTCTCGTATCATTTCTTTAGATACTCCTTATCACTCTTTAGATAAACTGGAGTTAATATATCCACATTATCTAATAGTTTCCACTCATCTTTTAATTGGAAGAAATTATCAGCAAGTCCTGCATAATCATCTTCCTTGTCAAACAAATGCAGATCACCAACTAAAGTAACATCATCATTTAAATGTGTTGCTACTTCTTCATTAGTCATGATCTTATCATCATATAAAGCTTTACCATCTTTATATCTACCAACATAGCAACGATCCGCTCTAGCATCGATCAAGACAAAAGCATCTTTCTTACCAGCATATAATTGTAAAGTTGATAAAGTATAGATCTTTTTACCAACAATAGAGCCCATGACTTTTGCTAGAGTCATAGCTATTCTTACTCCTGTATAAGAGCCAGGTCCAACAGTGATGACATATTGTTCAACATCATCAACACTTAGATCATGTTTCTTCAACAATTCATCAAGCTTAGGTATCAAGTATTCTGACTGTTGTTTTAAACATGGTTCAATATATGACTCAATAGTCTTTTGTTCATCCATCAAGGAGATCACTAAATAAAGATGTGATGTATCTATTCCTACTGTATACATAATTTATCAAGTATCCTTTCATATCTTTCACCTTTAGCTTTAAAGGTCAATTTTCTATCATCATTCTCTAAAATATTGAATTCAATATTAAGACATTCTTTAGGTAAGATGTTTTCAATGAAATTACTCCATTCAATGACACAAACACCATCACCTTCAATATACTCATCAAAGCCAAGATCTTGCTCGACGCCTTCCAAACGATAAGCATCAATGTGATATAAAGGTAGATCACCATTATAGATCTTTAACAAAGTAAAAGTAGGTGAAGTAACATGTTTTTTAATATTTAAACCTAAAGCCAAACCTTGAGTAAAGGTTGTCTTACCAGCACCTAACTGACCAGATAAAGTGATCAATGTTCCTTCGGATAATAAGCTAGCTAACCTATTAGCTATCATTTTAGTTTCTTCACTACTACAAGTAACAACTTCTAAACTTTCCATAAATAATCACCACTGATATTATACTCGCTATTTTTTTATTTGTTATTAGAATTGTAATCTAAAACAACAAGCTCGCCATCTAATTCATCACTATATTCAATAGAATCACTAGCAAGATATAATACTTTCTCAAAATATTTAGCAAAATCACTAACAGTACCTAGAACATCATAACCTAAATTACCTTCGCGATAATGCATAGGAATAGTGATCTTAGGTTGAATCTGATCAACCAATTCTGCAGCCTGTTTAGCATTAATTGTATAATAACCACCAACTGGTATCATTAAGACATGACATCCCTTGATCTTGTTGATCTGCTCTTCAGTCAACATATGACCAAGATCGCCTAAATGCACAACCTTATAATAATCTTGCACAGTTAAGATATGGATGATATTATCTCCTCTTAACTTTCCCTTCTTATCATCATGAAAACTATCCATAGTCTCAATCTCAAAAGGACTATCATATTTAGAATCGACCAACTTAACACACTCAGTACCACAATGATCCTTATGTAAATGAGAACATAAAACAATATTAGCTTCTTCTCTTAAATCTTCATAACCAGCAACACTACCATCAGCATATGGATCAATAATAACTGATTGTGACTCAACTTGTATCTTAAAACATGAATGACCTAACCATTTGATAATCATAACTATTCCTCCAGTCAAACTAACAATATTTTAGCATTTTTGCCTTAATAGTGAAACATCAAAAAAGACCGCACCAAGTACAGTCTTTAAAATCATTCATTAACATCATCTTTTGTAGTATCAAAACTGATCCTACCGATATTATGAGTAACTCTTTTTTCTACAGGTGGTAAAGCCATATAGTTTCCATAAACACTTGTTAGATATTTATCAGCATCTGCTGGAATCATATAAATCCTGTCTTCAAATTTATGTTCCACAGTATCATAGTAAGTAGATCTAGGCAAATACTCTTTTCTTATCGCATAAGCACTAAGATAAGCAACAACATACTCAGAATCATCATCTTTGTAACTAGTCATGATCTTTTTTGTTAATGAATAAATCGTTTTTTCTGGCAATAATGAAACCAAGTATTCAGCAAGTTTATACTTGCAATTAGAAACCTTTTTTAGTTTTTTCTTTAGCCATAAAGCAGAATTATTGATTTTCACAAGATTTGCATTAATCATGACTTTGCGATATCCACCCGAAGGAGCATTATCAATCGGAAAAATATCTACAAATATTTCATTTGGAAGAGCTAAATCTCTTAACGCTTTTTCACCTAAATAAGTGTTATTCATTCTCATCTTAGCAAACATATTCCAATAATTACCATCTTTTTCCATGCATTGCAAATGAAACTTATCGTTATCTATATAATTATTAATCAAATATTCATAGTCTCTACGCATCATAGCAATATCGATATCATCATCCCAAGGGATAAAACCATTATGTCTTATCGCTCCTAAAGCTGAACCACCAGTCAAAAAATATCTAATATTGTGTTCTTTGCAGAACAGAGCAATCTCATCTAATATCAACATTTGATACTGGTGCAACTTCTTTAAATTCTCATCATTCATAACTATTGATCTTCTTTCATTTTAAAATATTGCCCCATTTTTGCTATATAAAAATAATAAAATTAGATTATGTATTGTAATACTTCCTATATATAGACACATTTCACTTTTGACATCTTGCCCAAATATCAGTTAAATTATAACGATTGCTGATGAAAAGTAAAGATAAAAATCAACTTTCTAATAAGGATATCCAATCATCAATGATATGATCAATACGAAAATTTAGAGAATATTTTTTACAATTTTTTGATAAATATTTCAGTTTTTCTTGATCTAGCATTAATTCTCTCAATCTCGATATATATTCCTGTTTATTTTTACAGATTGCCCCTGTTTCTTCATCAATTATCTGTTCATATACTGATTCTCCAAAGATTAAGCTAATCGTTGGCACACCACATTCATTTGCTTCTAATATGGACATAGCAAATCCTTCGAAATTTGAGGTATTCAAATTTATCGAAGAACCTAACAAAGCACTTTTAGGATCATTAGTAATTCCCATAAGTTTGACTTGATTTTTGTTAGTTATCCGCTCCCTTAGTTGTTCTTCTAAAGGTCCATCTCCATAAATTTCTAAAGTCCAATCTTTAAATCTTTCATCAACAAAGATTTCTTCAACAATATCGATCATTAATTGTAAGTTTTTTTGTTCAGCAAGTCGACAGATAGTTATTAACTTCTTATTATCTGCAACATCAGCTATCTTTTCACACTCAAATCTAACCGCATTATAAATAAAAGAGTTATTAACAAAACCTGTTTCGTTAGCAGCCAGCATTGTAGCTTTAGTCAACCATAAGAATTTGATCTTCCCATTATATCTTAATAAAGTTTCTCTAGTAGCTTTATGTTTATATGCTGAAGCAAAATCACTATGTTGTTCATGAATTGTAACAGATAGATAATTTTTTGGTATCATATCCAAAAGTTGATATTGTGTAGTTATAATATGATCTGGTTTTTCATCATTTATCAAGGCTTGCAAAGATTTTACATCCTTTTTCATAACTAATTCGTAACCGATCCTAGAGAAGATCATCTTAACAAATGTAAAAAATCTACCTTTTTTTAATATCTGTTTCATTTCTGTAAAAGAATAAGTTCCCCATAGATCTTTTTTATTAATGGTATCGATCTTTAATCTTACATCATGTTCTACCTCTTTATCTGTAGGATTATTTCTTAAAGACACAACTGAAACATCATAGCCTTTTTCAATAAGTTTTTCGCCAACTAATCTATTTACTTGCCAAACACCACCTAAACTTCGACCTTTATTCTGCAAAAATATTATTTTTTTCTGCATTAACCTTTTTTTCCTTTCAGAATGATTTGTTTGAATAAATTAATGAATCTACTACTAAACTGGGTTTCCTTAAATATTTTGTAAACTATATATACTAATAAAGCATTAAAGATAAAATAAATAACATACACAACAAACCAAGTTATTATAGATGATAAGTTTATAGGTGACATTATCATATAACCTAATATTAGATCTACAACACAGATCGCGAAAAATTTGATATTACGTATGAAATACCCTTTGGCGCTCTTCATAAAAATATTCTGATGTACTACGATCGTTTTCAAAATATATTCAGCAACAAAAACAGAAATTGCTGTCGCAAATATTACTCCAGGTACACCTATTAATTTAATAAGAACAAAAGATAATATCAAATTGACAGTTGTATCCGTCAAAGCGCAATATCGCGTTTCTGCATACAAACCACCAGCAGATACAAATAAAGTTGTATCCATCTTTATAATGGTTATAAACAATGATGTTGAAAAAGCAATTGCTAAAAGAATACTAGTGGATATTTCCCCCTCATACCAAATATCAATAAATCCATTGATAGCTAATGCTAATGGTACACAGATTATTGTAGCTATAAAAAATAGCATTGAATCAAACTCTTGGAACAATTTGTAAGCCTTTGTCTTATCCCTAGCAAGCTCATTGCCTACGATCGCAGTCATAGAATATTCAATCTTACCCAATATCGTTCTTAGCATATTAACAATATAGTTATATGTAGAATATATAGCCGCTTCTTTTAGTCCTATCATTGAAGAAATGATGATAGAGTCAATATTTGACCCAACAAGTCCATTGATCTTATGAAAAACTAAAGATTTAATATGTCTCTTAAATCCAAAATCTTTTTCACTTTGGGTAAACTTAACCTCAGGAAATTGTTTTTTACAGATAAGAGCTTCGGTAGTATAAGCAATGAGTCTTACAATACTATGCATGAATAAAACTGCTTCAAAAGTAAAACCTTTTTTAAGCATAATGATCTCAGTGATCGATAAACTAATCTGACCAAGTTGATAAGTCAAATTATAAATATATTTCTTTTCTTTCACTTCTAGTAAAGCAGTGAATGGGACAAAGAAGTAGCCAACCGTACTACTCAAAGCAAATAGCATAAATGACAAAATGACATACCAATAATCAAAAGAACAGTTTTTGATCAAAAATGGCACGAAGAAAGAAACAATACCAGCTATTCCAAATACAGCCATTCCAATAAAAGAGAATGTCTTAAATGCCCCAGCAATAAGCGCATTGAACTTCTTTTGGTCGCCTTCAGCATTCGGTTTATATAAAGAATAAAGAACGGCACTAGACAAGCCACCATCTACTAATGCTACATAAGTCATGATCTGAGAAAAAAGATTATATAACCCCAATATCTCATCACCAAAAACTTGTAAAAATAATTTAGATTTAAATATTCCTAAAAGTGAAATTATCACTAAAGGTATAGTATCTGTTATAAAATTAATCAAAGTCTTTTTAGTCTTCATTAACTCAACTCCTTAGTTTGTAATACATTTTAGCTAATGTCTTATTAAACAATAATAGATATAAACCCTTTATATTTCCCTTAAATAGTTTATTCTTCCTATAATTAGGAAACTGTTTCTTAACATTCTCTATTGCCACATCTACTGCTTCTAGATAATCAGAATAGTCATATCTACTTGCTTGTTTAACAAAAGTAGCATAGATGTAACGTACATAACAATATTCTAATTCTTCTTTATACTCATCAAATAAGTTATGTTCTTTATAATGATCAATGATGCCATTCCAATTAGAAATGTAATCATAGATCTTTTTATTTACCGTAGAAGTAATCGATCCTTCTCTTTGAACATATTGATAGAAAGGCTCCTTTACTACTCCAATACTATTAACATATGGAAGTAAACGATATAAGAACTCTACATCTTCAAACCAAACACCTTTTTTAAATCTAACATCGTGTTCAAATAAGCTTCTCTTATAAAGCTTATTCCAAGCAGCAGGATAGATATTGATCATGCTCTTTTTGATATCAGTAGTATCATTTTCTATATGGCTATTAACTTCTATTAATCTATCAGGATAAACATAGTTAAGATCACATACTACCATATCAAAATCACTTTCTTTAGCCTTGTCATACATCTTTTCATACATATCCTTTTGCACATAGTCATCACTATCAACAAAAGCCACATATTCTCCATTAATATGTTCTAAGCCAAAGTTACGAGCATCAGAAAGCCCACCATTTACTTTCTTAAATGCTCTCATATTCTCGTATTTACTAACATATTCATCAATGATAGTTTGACTGTTATCAGTAGTGCCATCATTGACAATAATGATCTCGATGTCACTTAAAGTTTGATCAACTAAAGAATCAAGACATTTTTTTAAATACTGTTCTACATTGTAAACTGGTACAATAACACTAATCTTTTTCATTTTGATAATATTTATAAGACCTTTCAAAATCATAGATAACACTATTGTTATCAAGATCATGATTAAATCTCTCACTCACAGGAGGTGGAGTCATATAATCACCATAAATCTCTGTTAATATTCTATCATAATTATTAGGAACAGGAGTCAATCTTCCTTCAAACATCAACTTATTGTCTCCTTCCATATCTTCTTTATTAAAATATACACATCTATGAAAACCAATAGGGAAAAGAACTATCTTGTCATAGTCATCTTTAAACTTCGTCAGATTTTTTAAAGATTTTTCATACATTTTAACTTCTAAATCATCAGGAGTGATCCTATGAACAAACTTCTTAACAGATTTCTTTGCGGTTTTAAGAACATAATTCCTAGAACAAGTAATATTCATCATTTTAACATTCTTTTCAATATATTGACGATTAGCCGCATTATCCTTTAAAGGAAAAAAAGGGAAGATATCAACACAAATACCATACTTAGCATCAACTAATCTATCCTTAGGCATCCAAGTAGTATTCTCTAGGCCTAGCTTGCCCCAAGGATTATAATAAAGTCTATCTGTAGATCTATCTTGAAAATAGAAGTCATCTTCTAATTCTTTCTCACAGATCTCCTTTAACTTAATAAAATCAACAATATTCATATAAACATCAACATCATCATCCCAAGGAATGAAACCTTGATGTCTTGCAGCACCTAAAGCACTACCATAAGCAAGATAATATCTTAATCCATGCTTTTTACACAGATCATCCAATTTATATAATACTTTCAACTCATAATCCTTAAGTTTTCTATTTCTATCCATGATAATCTCTCCTTACTGCTGTTAAGAAAAATCTTTTATATAAAAAGCATTAATGCTCTGATCCTAGCTAAAAATAGTGCACATAATGGAAGCAATACACAAAATTAACCATTTATAAATATAGCAAATTTTTTCTGTACATTTCAATATTTAGCACTAAGTATTTTTATAATTTGATGATTTTACTTAATAATATAAGGCAGACTACTTAAGCAAGTCTAACCATTTGGAGATGATGTTCTCTATATGAAAATTCTCAGAGAATTTGCGACAATCAATCGAAATTTCATCTAATATTTCTTTGTTTTTCATTAAATAAGATAATTTATTGACATAGTCTTTTTCATCCTTGCATATAAATCCAGTTTTACTATCAATGATCTCTTCATAAACTGATTCGCCGAAATTAAAGCAAACAGTCGGTATACCACATTCATTAGCTTCTAGTATTGTCAATGAAAAACCTTCAGATGGAGAAGTATTTAGATTGATCGAACTTTTTAATAATACTTTTTTACTATCATCAGTTCTTCCCATAAGTTTGATCTGTTCTTTATTTTGGATCTTTTCGCTTAAATGTTGTTGTAATTCACCATCACCATAGATTTCTAAAGACCAATCAGAAAGTTCTTTATCCTCAAATAGTTTTTCCGCTATATCTATCATTTGATCTAGATTCTTATCATCAGATAATCGACATAAAGCAATCAATTTTTTATTGGCATTAACATCAGCTCTCTTTTCGCTGGTGAATCTTACCGCATTGTAAATATAAGAATTATTAACAAAGCCAGCTTTTTCTGCATCCTCTAAGGCACTCTTTGTCAACCATAAGAATTTAACTTTACCATTGTATCTTAATAAAGTCTCACGAGTTGCAATATGTTTATAAGCGATCATGAAGGAAGAATGTTGTTCATGAATAGTAACCTTTAAATACTCAACAGGGATCATATCTAACATTTGATAATGAGTATTTATTATGTAATCTGGTTTTTGTTGACGAATATAATCTTGCAACTGTTTAACATCATTACTTAAAATGAAATCATGTTTGATACGGCAAAAAGCCATTCTTATAAAAGAAAATATCTTACCTTTTGATAAAGCATCTTTAAACTCTTTTGTTCTGTAGGTATACCATGGATCCTTTTCATTTATCGTTTTAACTTTAAGTTTTTCATCATGTTCAACTTCTTTACCGATTGGATTATTTTTTAAACTCAACACAGTCACATCATAACCATGTTTGATCAATTCTTCTCCTATCAATCTATTAACTTGCCATACCCCACCAAAACTTTTCCCATTTAACTGTAAAAAGATCACTTTTTTCATTCGTTTTCCATCCCTTTCGCTCACTCATTAAGCATAACTTTAATCTATAGATAACTCCTCATAACTCTTATCAAAACTCAAAATGATATCACCATGACCTACTCTTTCGTTTTCAGGTGGTAGTTTCATGTAATCACCATACAAAACTTTTAATACTTCCTCTTTTTGAGAAGGAGCATAATACTCTCTATCTTCAAATGGTATTTTCTCTATTTTTTCATACCACTGCACCTTAGTAGGTATATCATTAAGTTCCATCTTATATTCACTATACTTTCCTGAATACTCTAGCATTTCATTAAGTAGTTTATCTGCTTTTTTATTGATGAAATTACGTGGAAATAACCTTATCAAACTAAATACAATCTTATTTCTAAGTTTTTTAGTTTTGATAGAAGTACCTACTAACAAAGTAGCTAACTTAAATTTAAATAACATCTTTTTTCTATCTTTATTATCATCAGGATAAGGGATCAAAGGAAATATATCAATATTGATACCTTTATTAATATTCATATAAGTATTTTCCTTTTCGATCATACAAGTATGATTTTCTCTTATTTTCGCAAATAACACATGATAATACTTATCAGTTTCATAAGTCTGTAAGAAATACTTGTCATCACTTTTATATATTTTTAAAAACTTTTGATAATCTTTTGGTGGCATACAAACATCAATATCATCATCCCAAGGAATAAATCCCTTATGTCTTACTGCCCCAAGTAAAGTTCCAAATGAAAGATAGTATCTTAGATCATTCTTTTCACAAAACTTTACAAAATGATCCAATATCTTTAACTCTTCTTGCTTGAGCATTCTCATTTCTTGTTCACTTATCATATTATCCTAGCCCTCTATTCCCTATTTTTAATCGCAATTTCCTTTTGATATTCTTTATATGATCTTTCAAAATCATATATAACGCTCTCACCATCCAGATCATGGCCACATCTCTCATTTTCTTCTGGTGGAGTCATATAATCCCCATATATGCTTGTAAGATATTTATCTATATCATTAACTACCGGCAATTGTCTATCTTCAAATTGTAATGTCTTACTTCCTTCAATATCATTACGATCATAGTAATAATTCTTATTTGAAGCAACATCATTAGTCATAAGTGTGTCATAATCATCAGAAAACTTTGTAAGTTTTTTTAATGATAATTCATATAATTTAGTATTTAA
>CAVAAT010000042.1:0-35275 GCA_963586925.1 Erysipelotrichaceae bacterium | reverse complement strand
CATAATATTTAGAACAAGTGATGTTCATAAGTTTGACATAACGTTCTACATATTTCCTATTTTTTTCACTATTTTTTAAAGGCACAAACCAAAATATGTCTATGCATATCCCACTTTTTTGATCAGTCAATCTATCTTTTGCCATGCTAGTAGTATTTTCTAAACCAACTCTTGCCCAAGGATTATAGTAATACTTATCTGTAAGTTTATCTTGATAATAAAACTCTTTATCTAGACACTTTAAACATATCTCTCTTAATTTAAGATAGTCACTGATATTCATGATCACATCAATATCATCATCCCAAGGAATAAATCCTTTGTGTCTTATTGCTCCTATAGCACTACCATAAGCCAAATAATACTTTAGACCATTTTCTTTACATAGCTGATCTAATTTATCTAAAACTTTTAATTCATACTGTTTTAATCGCTCACTATCCTTCATTTTTTACCCCATTATCATTTATTTGTTATCTTTTTGATCAGTTTTAATAAACCATACATTTTCATATAAGACAAGTTACAAATAAGTTTTAACTTGTAACTAGATTTCTTATAATAGATATTCTTTCTCCAATTAGGATAATCATTCCTAAAAATATCATTAATTTTATTTAAATATTCTTTTGGATTATCATATTCTAAGAATCTTAATGACGCTGTTCTTAATAAATGAGTGATATACATATACTCAATTTCTAGTGGATGATCTTTTCCTAACATATCCTTATTAGATTGTAAGACAGTAAATATATCTAGAAGTTTATTATTAAACTTCTTTTGTTTCATTATTGAATCATCTCTTTGATAGTAATAATACAAGCCCTCTTCGACAAATCCAATCTTATTTGTTAAATTTACCACTTTTGGACATAAATGTAGATCTTCATAGTAGATGCCAACTTTAAACTTAATATTATCAAAAATTTCTCTTTTAAACATCCTAGTACAAGCCATAGGTGCAGCTATCAAGTAATTTTTAACTTCATCATCACTATAATGTAAGTTTGAATGAACAAGCACTTCATTACCATCAGGATAAACATTGATACTATCACATACTACTACATCAAGATCATCTTTTTTAGCTTTGTCATACATTTTTCTCAACATATCACTTTTGATGTAATCATCACTATCAACAAAAGCTATATACTCACCTTCTGCCCTATCCAAACCATAGTTTCGTGCATCAGACAGACCACCATTAACCTTTACATAAGATTTAATGATTGGATTTTTCTTATACTCATCAATGATATTTTGACTTTCATCTGGTGAGCCATCATTAACAACAACGATCTCATAATCCTCAAAATCTTGTTGTATTAAACTATCAAGACATTTTCTTAAATAATCTTGGGTATTATATACCGGTACAATAACACTAACTTTCATCTTTATGCAACCTCTTCTGATATCCCATAACAAATACTAAAATGAACATTGGTCCAGTCCAACCAAATAAATGTCCAGAAAAGTAAGCACCAACTATGCCTAAAAAACCCGCTAATAAGCCAAAGCAATTAGCATAAGTAAACTCTCTCTTATGTAAGAATACCCGTATTTTTTTTAGATATTCAACAACATATGGAACTATCAGTAATAATATACCACTTATGCCAAACAAATAGTATTGATAAATATAATCTCTTTCTGCATCAGGGAAGTTGATGGTATAACCCATTCCTAAGTATTTATCTAATGGATTGTTATTTCTTTCTTCAACTCTTTCAAGTATTGTTACTTTCAAATTACGATAATCATTATTCAAACTTCTTTTCCTTTTAGCGATCATTCGCCAAAACTCAGTATCATTTTCTACAGGATAATATTCAAAAAAGGACTCATTAATCTTAAAAACGGTCTTGTTATCATAAAGATATTGTTGTAGATCATCATCTTCAACATTATCTAAGCTATCGTAGATGAGTTGCTCTTTTTCAGTAAGTTTATTAGTCAGTGATGTAGTTTGAGAAAAATAATGTCCAAAAGGTGTAACACACATACAAACAAAAGCGAAGGCTACAACACATGCCAATTTGACTACATAATCATTAAACTTATAATATTTGCGTTTAACTATCATAAAGAAGAAATAAGCAAGCAATAAACAAGTAACAGTCAATAATGAACCAAGAGCCGCAGTCTTAGTACCGATAATGAACATAGCTAATACCTGTAAGCAAAGCTGCAAAACATTTCTTATCTTTTTTTCATAGTACAAATTCATGACATTGTAAGGTAATAACATCAATAATACGATCGAAAGTCTGTTTGCGGAAGGAAATAAGCCGCAAGTAAATAGATTTTTTAAGTTACCATCATAATTGATCAAGTCAAATATACAACTTGTATTTATGGCATACTCATTATCTGCACTCGTGTATGAATTATAAGAGAATCGGCATAAATTCAAGATAACGATCGATCCACAACAAATATAAGTGAAATACCTAACAATCTTCAGGTAAAAATCTCTATCAAAGATATCATCACACCATTTTAATAGCATCAGCATCATAAGGGGTAAAACATATTGTCTTAAAATATAATATACCTCTACAAAATAGCTTATATTGGTGTCTGGCAAGATAGAAGAATCAAAATTAGCATTATTGATACAATGTAAAATTATATATATCACAAATATCGCAGCAAACAACATTATCTTTATTTTTAATTTTTTGTCCGTTTTAGTAAAAAAGAAGCAAGCAAAAGCAAAAGAGATCAATAGAATATTCACCAGTTCGATAAGAGCAATATTAAATATCTCGACATTCTTTAAAGATGTTGCTCTTAACATTTCTATGATAGGTAGCAAAACATACACTAACACAATGCTATTTTTAATAAACTTATTTTTCAAACTATCACCTCACTAAAAATAATTCCTACTTTTCTAGATTTTTAATATACTGAGCATATGGCATATCTAAGTCAAGAAAGTAACGTGAATGTTCAGCTCTTTTTCTTTCTTCTTTACTTGGAATCTGCATATAATTTCCATATATATTCCTTAATATACTGTCATAATCTTCTGGGATCGGTAAAATAGTATCTTCAAACTCTACATAAGTTGGTCTACCTAAGGCTTTTTTAGAGTAAGTTGATTTTTCTAATGCCCAAGTGTCCGCAAATGAGACGACTTGTTCACTTTTGTTAACATCATATTTCGTACATTTTTTACCAAAATGCTTAATGATCTTTTCTTTACCAAATATTTTTAACATGACTTTAAAAAACGAATACAATGCCTTACTACGAATGATGTTGTTATCGCACGAAAGGACAAAAGCCCTATCTAGTTTAAAAAAGAACCAACCAATCTTACTTGTAGGTGCTCCTACAAGTGGGAAAACATCAACAAAAACACTGCGCACTACATTTTTATCTTTATTAAAATTTTCGATTAAAGTTGTATTGATATCTCTGATCTTAGTAAATTGTAGGTAATATTCTTTTTCTTTCCCAGGGGTTTGAATGAAATATTTGCTCTTATCCATTTTTTCTTCTGCTATCTTAATGAACTTTATGTAATTATCATAAGTCATCGCAATATCAAAATCATCATCCCAAGGAATAAATCCTTTGTGCCTTACTGCCCCCAAAGCTGAACCATAAAAGATATAATACTGAATTTCATTTTCTTTACAAAGTTTATCAATATCCTTTATTATATCTAACATTTTTAATTGTAATCTTCTTAACTCACCTGTTGCTTTTTCTAACTGTTCCATACTAATCAATTTCAAACAACGATCTAATCGTTTACCCCTTTCCAATAGTGCCCAACATACTTTAGTATTTTAACTTTTTATTTAATTAATGAGAACATTTTTAATGATTATTAAACAATTCTTAACAATATAAACGGTTAAAAGCAAAAAAATGATATCCATATATCATTTTTCTAATTATTATCAATAAACTCTTCTACCATCTTTACGAAGTTAGCATTATTACTTACAAACTTCTCTGGCACAAAATCCTTTGTTTGTTCTATGACTTTTCCAAGATCATCATTTTCATCAAGTTTGATTAATAGATGGGCTTGATAAAATCTTTCAATAATCTGCTTTTGATGGTCATTGACATGTTCTTGATACTTCGCAAGTCTAGGACAAGCAATGACTTTCTTACCATTTTTTAAACCTGTAAGAATAGATCCTACTCCACCATGGGTGATTAGAATATCACATTCAGCAATTAAACTAGAAAACTTTTCTCTATCAATAAGATCAAAGATCTCCATATCCTTACTTTCAAAATGGGTATAACCTGCTTGTACTACTACTTTATCTTTGATATAGCCTTCATTAATGGCTTTTTGTACTGCCTCAAGTAAACGATTAAATTGTTTATCTTGCGTACCCAAAGTTACTAAGATCAAAATATCCACCCCCCATAAACAGCATTAGGATATTGTTCTAACATGCTTTCCCATTGCACAATGAACAAGTCAGCAAACTTATAGACAATAGAACCACACTTACTTCTAGAATTGCTATTAGCAAATGTTTCAATAAAGATGACCTTACTGCCTAACAAATGAGCAATAAGACACATTGGACCTGCAGTATGAGCACCAGTAGATACAACATATTGTGGTCTGTACTTACAATAAAACACAAATGACTTTAAAGTATTCCACAAAAGTTTAAAAGGATAGATACACTTATTGACAAGACCAGTATAAGTACCATAAGTAAGATATGATACTTTACCTGGATATTTTTCTTTTAAACTCATATTAGCTTTTGTCTTTTCTGTAATGATGTGATAGTCATATTTATCAAACATAGCTTTAAGTTGTAATAATTCATCTAAGTGACCACCAGTACTAGAAATAAATAAAACTCTTTTTTTCATTTTCTCACCATAATTAGTATAACAGAAAAAAAGAAGTGAGCTAGCTCTTTTTAATAGAAAGTAGCCACTTCATCTTCTGCAGGAATATCAACTTCTCTTATATTATAGGCTTTAAGATAAGGAACTTTAGCATTAAATATTTTTTGATAACCACAACAGAATTCAGCTTCAACTTCATACCAAGCAGGTAATTTCACTTCTTCATCAGTTAAGTTCTCGCAAACAAGTCCCATAAACTTGATATCAGCCACACAACAAGTCATAACTCTTCTGCCAAAACTAAATGAATTATTTTCTAATTTATCATTCGGTACAGCTTTAGCTATTACTTTAACTTTTTTACCAACATACTTATCATAATTCTGAACAACATCTTGGATCCATAAAGCATAATCCCTAAATTCAATATCAATGACATCTGCATTCATATCAAATGGTAGTGGATCAACAATATCATCATATTCACCCTGACCATCAGTATATTCATAAGCAATTTCACACTTACGATTTACTTGTCTTACGACCTTATGATATTGCATCTTATCATCATCGTGATTGACTCTATTGAACAACATAAACTCAGCTCCTGCGATCTTTTCAACCATAAGGTTTCTAAACATCGTATTGTAAGCTAAGAAAGTAGAAGCATCTGCAACATTGATCTGTTGCACGATCAGCCAATTTTCTGGTATGATCTGGTACAAATCATTTATATTCCACATACCATTATATTCAATGATGATCTTATCAGGATCATATTGTTGTTGAAGTTGCATACAATAATCATAAGTCAGATCATCTTGTTCTGATACATAAACAACTTTGATCTCATCAGATTCAACTTCATCATATTGTTTCTCCCCGTCTTCACAAGCAATGACAACCGTCATCTCTCCTGGTGCACAAAAGGCAGGATTAGAAATATTTTCAATGATGAAACTAGTCTTACCAGACTCTAAAAAGCCGGTAAAAACATAAACAGGTCTTTCATTAGTATCCATAACTATTCCTTATTACCAAATAACTTTTCAATTGCTTCTTGATCCATCTTAGAACCAATGACACAGAATCTACCCATAGCGATCGCATTGCCATCTCTGATATCGGTCTCTTCAGGTACATAATCAAAATAGATCCACTTACCATCTTTACCTTCAACAATACCTTTAGCCCTTAAGACAATACCATATTTATCTTGATCATCTAATTGTTTCAAGATATTAGCAATCTCTTCTTTACTATACTTGTGGTTCGTTTCTTTTCCCCAACTAGTAAAGATCTCATCAGCATGATGGTGGTGGTGATGTTCATGTTCTTCATCTTCATCGTGATGATGGTGACAACAACACTCATGCTCATCATCCTCATCTTCATCGTGATGGTGATGGCAACAACACTCATGATCATCATCTTCATCTTCATCGTGATGGTGGTGGCAACAACACTCATGATCGTCATCTTCATCTTCATCTTCATCGTGATGATGGTGGCAACAACACTCATGATCGTCATCTTCATCCTCATCGTGATGGTGGTGGCAACAACACTCATGATCGTCATCTTCATCCTCATCGTGATGATGGTGGCAACAACACTCATGATCATCATCCTCATCTTCATCGTGATGATGGTGGCAACAACACTCATGATCGTCATCTTCATCCTCATCGTGATGGTGGTGGCAACAACACTCATGATCGTCATCTTCATCCTCATCGTGATGATGATGCTCATGTTCAACTTCTTCTTTTAACTTTTCTAGTTCTGTATTTAATGTATCTTTATGTTCCATTGTCTCAACGATCTTTTCACCACTGATATCATCCCAAGGAGTTGTGATGATGGTAGCTACAGAGTTCTTTTCCCTGATCATCTTAACAATAGCATCTAACTTTTCTTCAGATAATGCTTGGCTTCTACTGATAACAATGCAATTTGCATGTTCAATTTGGTCATTGTAGAATTCACCAAAGTTTTTAGCGTACATTTCAACTTTCTTACCATCGCAGATAGTAGTAAAGCTACTTAATTCAATATCATCACTATCAACATTTTGTACAGCTTTAATGACATCAGATAATTTACCAACACCTGATGGTTCGATGATGATCCTTTCTGGCTGCATTTCCTCAATGACTTTCTTTAAAGCCGTTGTAAAGTCACCAACAAGTGAGCAACAGATACAACCTTGGCTCATTTCTTTTATTTCAATACCTGCATCTTTTAAGAAATCTCCATCAATACCGATCTCTCCAAATTCATTTTCAATGATCACGATCTTCTGATCACTATAAGCTTCTTTAATTAATTTTCTAATTAATGTTGTCTTGCCAGCTCCTAAAAAGCCAGAGAATATATCAATCTTAGTCTTCATACTCTTCCTTCTTTCCTTCACACAAAAGATATTTTAGCACTTTTTAATTCAAAGTGCTAAATATTTGACTTATTCTTCTTTTTTCTCTCTCTTACAAGTTCAAAATCAATGTCTTGTCTTAATAAATTAACATCAACACAACGCACTTTAACTATCTGACCTATCTTATAAGACTTATCGAACTCTTCACAAGTCAAAGAACCATCATCAGCTAACTGATAGAATCCTTGTAAAGTACTAATATGAACTAAACCTTCAATAGTATTTTCTAACTTAACATAAAAACCATATGTGGTAGTAGAAGAGATAACCCCCATAAATGTTTCATTAACATGGTGGGACATATATTCACACTTTAACAGATCAGTTATATCTCTTTCAATCTTAGTAGCTTCCACTTCTCTTTCAGAAGATTTCTTAGCGATAAGAGCATTATCATACTTATCTTGTGCCATTAAAGAATAATCAGGTTGATCAATAACATATTTCTTAAGCATTCTATGAACTTGTAAATCAGGATATCTTCTTATTGGAGAAGTAAAATGACAATAATCCTCTAGTCCCAAGCCAAAATGACCAATACTATCATTCTCATATTTAGCTTTAGCCATTGAACGCAACAAGAATGTGGAAATGATCGGATATTCTAAAGAATCTTTAAATGAGCTTAAACAATCTTGTAATTGTTTAGGATAGATATTATCCTTCTTACCCTTAAAATGATAACCTAACGATTCTACTAAGTTATAGAAAACTTCGATCTTTTCAGGTTTTGGATGATCATGATTACGATAGACCATTGGATATTCTAAAACACGCATATGACTTGCCACTGTCTTATTAGCTTCGATCATAAAACATTCAATAATGCCTTGTGATAAGCCAGTTTCAGCTGCCATGACATCAACTACTTTACCCTGTTTATCCAATATGATGTCGCAATCATCACTTTCAAAATCAATACTGCCTTTTTCGGCACTCTTAGCTTTTAATTTATCAGATAATTCCCTAGCATTAGCTAACATATCTAATATACCACTATATTGCTTAATGAGTTTTTCGTCTCCTTCAAAGATCGCATTGACTTTATTATATGTCATACGATACTTTGATCTAATGACTGACTTATAGATATCATAACTAGTCATATTTCCTAAAGCATCATAATGCATCTCACAAGTCATAGCAAGTCTGTTCTTATTAGGTTGTAAACTACATAGTTCATCAGACAACGCATTAGGTAGCATAGGGATAACATGTCCTGGATAATAGATAGAAGTACCTCTTTTTAAAGCTTCCTTATCAATAGCACTATTAATAGTTACATAATGAGAAACATCAGCAATATGAACCTTTAAAATATAGTTGTTCTCCTTGTCTTTCTCAATTGAGATAGCATCATCAAAATCCTTAGCATCATCCCCATCAATAGTGATGATGAGCTCATCCGTACAATCATGTCTATCTTTATGATCTTCAACTTTGACATCATCAGTAAATAGCTTCGCCTCATTTAAGCACGTACTAGTAAACTCCGTTGAAATATCATGAGAATATAAAATAGACAATTCTCTTACTTCACTGCTATAAGCAAAACCTAAAACCTTCTCAATTCTTAGTTGTTTCTTTTGATAATCAGAAATATAACATCTGACTTTAACATTATCTCTCAAGTCAAATTGTTCATAATTGATGATCTTATAACCTTTAGGAAAAGAAGGATCATCACAAGAAAAATATGTCTTACCTCTTTTAACTCTTATCAAACCTACAACATAAACAAGATTATGCTTAATGACCCTAACTATACTTGCGGTATGACCACTAACTCGATAAACGATCTCATCATTATTTAAGCAATTGAACTTATAAGCATTTTTTACTTCAATAAGTTCTCCTCTAAATAACACAAAGCTCTTACCATTTCTCTTAACAATAAGATCTCCTTTAAATGAATCTTGAGAAGTCATCAACTCATATCTTTCATGTTCATTCAAAAAAACTTTATCTTCATCAATTAGCTTATTTAATGTCTTAACTAGCTGTGTATATTCTTTCGCAGCCAATTTCAACTGTTCACTGATCTCTAAAGCTGAATAATCTTTGCCTTTACTAAGTATCTCTAATATCTTTTCTTCCATTTTCTGACCTCCTTTGATCCAATAAAAATGATAATATCAAATCAAGACTCTTGCAAGAAAAAAGAGAGTTTCAAACTCTCTCAGTTATACTTTTCATCAAGATATTTTAGAGCATCAAATAATACTTGAACAAACTTTTTTCTATCAGTATGAGTCAATACTGTCTTAGGATCAGCACACTTACCAATATGAGCTCCTCCTCTAAAATCACATACTGTCATTCCTCTAGTATATTGTCCACCACATTCAATATCTACTCGCATTTGCTCTGTTTCAAAGTATTCAGGATGCATCAAGTAGATAATCGGTGTCATATCATAGATAACTGTCTTGTCCCAACCATTTTTAGCACAATATTGACCATAATAGTCAAATAGTTCATAAGCTAATTTAGATGTTCTTCCACCTTTTTTAAACTCTTCTACCTCAGTAAACAAGATGCCACCTTCATCACATGCTTCAGTAGGTGCCATTATTATCTTTACTCCACTATCAAAGACCATCTTAGCTGCTTCTGGGTCTTGGAAGATATTAAACTCTGCTTTTGCTAAGATATTTCCTCCATAGATAGAACCACCCATTAAAGCGATGCAATCAATCTTCTCTTTTAATTTAGGATAAGTCTTTAAGAAAATGCCAATGTTAGTCAAAGGACCTAAAGTGATCAAAGTCACTTTTTCATCACTTTGAGAAATAGTGTCCTTTAAAAACTCAATAGCGTGTCTCTTATCCTTTGCCTTCTTTGGCTCAGGTAAGACTGGACCAGCCATGCCACTTTCACCATGAACAAAAGCAGCTGTCTGGACTTTTCTTAAAAGTGGATGCTCATAGCCACTAGCTACAGGAATATCTTCATTAAAGAATTCCACTAACTGCAAAGCATTTCTCGTAGTATTCTCTAAGGTAGAATTACCACAGATAGTAGTGATACCAAGTATATTAAAATACTTAGGATTAGCTAGTGCTACTAAAAATGCGATGGCATCGTCATGACCAGGGTCGCAATCAATAATGATATTTCTTCTTCTCAAAACAATTACCTCCTATTCTTAATTGTTTATTACAATAGAGAATTAAACCTCTCTACGGTTTCTAAAGGATGTAAAGTTGCCATTGACGCGTGGCCTAGATCTTTCATTTCAATGAAAGTTGCATATGGGAAAGTCTTTTTGACATATTCTATGTCAAGTTTACGATTTTTCTTCTCTTTTTGTCCATACCAATATTGGAAAGTACCATTAAATTCAGGTATGGTTTCTGGCATTGAATAATTATCACAAGAATCAAAAGTATTCCAAATAGTCTTATAGCTCATGCTATGCAAGACATTTACGATATACTCTAAATCTTTTTTATCATAGCCACTAGTAGAAAAAGCTTTACCCAAAAGAGTAACAAAAGAATTCCCTAAAATTTTTCCTAAAGACAAGCCGATGAAATCTCTGATAGCGATTAGCCTAGTAATGATCCAAGGTAATTGATAAGGAGTGATGCCACCATCAATTATCACATTTAAGATCTCTACTTTTCTTTTCGCAAAGGTATGTATCGCAAGAGCTCCACCCATGCTGCAACCATATAGAAGATCGATAGTATTTATATCATGGTCTTTTAACCAATCAGCTAATTCATCAGTGAAACTTTCAACACTGATGAAATCATCCTTAGGATTTTGTTCATCATAACCTACTATTGCTGGTATGAGCAGATGATATTCATTTTCCAGTAAAGGGATCACTTTTTCAAAGAAATCCCATCTAACAGCAGCTGGATGTAACAATACTATGACTTTTTTATTATCTTTGCCATATTCATGTATATTCATTTATACCCGTCTTTCTATCTTATAGTTCATAAAGTTTAGTATATTTATTTACTAGATAGTCAACATAGTATTGTGGATCAAAGTCTTCGTCAGTAGCGATCTTGATCTGCTCTAGTGGTGAATACAAGCCACCATATTGATGAATATGTTCTCTTAACCAATCTTTTAACTTATAAAACTCATTGTTAGCTAAAGTGGCATCAATATCAATATCTTTACTCATAGCATGAACAAATTGTGCTGCATAGCCACTACCTAAAGCATAAGTAGGGAAATAACCGAATGAACCACTTCCCCAATGCATATCTTGTAAGATACCTTCTTTATCATTAGGTACATCGATCTGTAAATATTCCTTATATTTTTGATTCCAAACTTCTCTTAAGTCCTTAGGGTCGATAGAACCATCAAAGATACCTTTTTCTATCTCATAACGAATAACGATATGAAGTGGATAAGTAAGTTCATCAGCTTCTGTTCTTACTAACGAAGGGATAGCTTTATTGATCGCTTTGATATACATTTCTTGATCAACGGCTTCTAACTGTTCTGGGAATAATTCTTTGATATCCTTAAATAACTTATCCCAGAAATGAGGATTCTTACCTAAATAATTTTCAAATAAACGAGATTGTGATTCATGCATACCACTACTCATGTTGTTAAAACAGAATGTCTCAGCAATATCTTCTCTAACAGAATAATTGTAATTAGCGTGTCCTGCTTCATGAATAACTGAGAAAATAGAACTGATAAGATTATCTTCATAATAGTGGGTAGTGATACGATTATCATATTTGCTTAAAGAATCTGTAAATGGATGTTCTGACTCTAACAATACACCAGCTTCAAAATCAAATCCTATATACTCCAATATCTTTTTCATTAAGATCTCTTGTTTTTCTCTTGGATAATGTTTATAAACAAAACTATCATCTATCTGTTTAGTCTCATTGATCTTTTTGATGATCGGTACGATACCATTCTTTAGTCCCTCAAAGAAAGCATCATATTTTTCAATAGTCATTCCTGGTTCATAATCATCCAAGAAGATATCATAACCTTTAAGCTTTCCTTCACGATACTTTAATAACTGTTTACTATATTCAATGGTCTTTAATAAGTATGGTTCAAATAAAGAATAATCATCATTTTGTTTAGCTTTTTGCCAAGCTTGACCACTTTCCATTTGATTCTTAGTCATCTCAACATAAAAATCCTTAGGCACACAACGCTGTTTATCTAAATCAATGATCTGCCAATTGATGATCCTTCTTGTTTGCTCATCAATATCATCACATTCAACTAATTGTTTTAATAAGTTATAAAACTCATCACTAGTAGTCAAAGAATATAGTTCACCACTTAAATAAGCTAATCTTTCATTACGATAACTATCACCCTTTATTGGAGCAATAGTATCTTGATCTAGGAAGATTGTACCAACTGCTAACTGCATTGCTGATATTTCAAACATCTTCTCTTTATATTTCTTTAATAATTCATTCATAATAACACTCCTATTCTAATGCTGTTGATATTAATGGTATCAACTGCTGTTTACGACTTATGACTTTTTCTAAGAAGACAAAGCCATCTTCTTCTTTGCCATTCTTTTCAAATAATTCATCTAACTTATGAGCTTCTTTGCCAACTGCTAAAATATAAGAACCACTACCATCAATTAAAGAGAAAGCCATCATAACAATATCTGATGATGAATCACGGCTATATTCACTTAATACAGTAGTCATATCCTCCTTTAACGGCTTAATAGAATCAAAATTAACGATATTACATTGACTGACAGTGACTTTCATCTTATTGATCTCAAATTGTTTCAAGTCATTTCTGAAGATAGCTGATGGAGCTTTATTTGATAGGTTTGCTCCGGCTGCTAAGATCTGTTGTCCTAACTTAACAATATCCAAGCCTGCTTTTTTCGCTAATCGCTTAGCTATCTCAATATCTTCATCAGTACAAGTAACAGATTTAAAATTAACAGTATCAGAAATGATGGCACAACATAATAAACCTGCCAAATCACTAGGTATGACAATGTTATGTTCATCAAAGATCTTAGTAATGATTGTTGCTGTGCAACCTAACTGTTCATTTCTAAAGAATACTGGTTTAGAAGTTATAAGTCCACCAATCCTATGATGATCGATGATCTCCATGATATTTGCTTGTTCTGCTCCTTCAATGGATTGTGACAATTCATTGTGATCGACTAATATCAGATTACGATTAGTATGTTTAAATACGTGATAACGTGATAAAGTACCAATGATATGATTATGACTATCTAAGATCGGATAACTACGGAAACGCGATTTATTGATCTTCGCCTTAACATCATCAACATAATCATCATATTTAAAAGATGTCAAATCAGTGCTCATGATCTTATCGATCGTAGTAGCATAATAAATATTCTTACTAATATCATAAATATTCATATCGCACAATAATAAGTTACATTGATGCTTTTCAGCTAATGAGATGATCTCATCAGAAAACCTATCAAGCTTAGTAGCGATCAATGTAGCGGCTTCACTTTTAATGACATGATCAATTATTTCTTCATCACTACCAGTTATAACGATCTTATCCTTACAACCATCATCATATGGATCAGCTACGATGTAAACATGACCATCAGTATGTTGATCAGTAGCTTTATAAACAAGTTGTGCTTGTAAATAGTCAGCAATCTGAGTAATATCGGTCTCTCTGATCAAACGGTTATTGTAATCTTGATGTGGAACTAAAGGATTAGTGATATCTGAGATCGTAGCCATACCTAAAAGATGCTTCTTCTTATCAACTACCGCAATGACCTTTTTATTATTCTTGATCATCTTCATAAGAGCTGTATATAAAGTATCTTCTTTATTACAAGTAATGACATCATCAAACTCAATATCCCTGACTCTTGTTTTAATGTCTTTGACTAGTGGTGGAGCAAACTCGTTGAAAAGATTTAGAACATATTCAGTTTCTTGATTGATCTCACCAATTCGCACTGCCATCGCATCAAAGCCTAACTGCTGTTTGAAATAGGCATAAGCCATCGCTGAAATGATCGAGTCAGTATCAGGATGTTTATGTCCAGTAATGTAAATGGTCTTTCTTGACATAAGGTATCTCTCCTTTACATATATATTATAGACTAAAAGCGTGATTATTTTGAATTATTGACTTTAATAAATGTATAATGTATAAGGTGGTGATTGTGGTGAACAACTCAGAATATAACGAAAAACTAGATATTTTAGATGAAATGTTATTAGAAACATACTCACAAAAATTAGATCTATTAGAAAAACAACAATCAGAAAAGTATGTCTTACAAACTGGTAAGTCAAATACGCAAGCAATCGAGAAAGCCAAAGCTGATTTCAGTAATCAATTACAGCTTTCTCAAGATAACTTTATCAAGCTACTAGAGCGCAAGGATTCTTTCTTTACTAGAAGTGATAAAGATACTACTAGCTATGATGATCCAATATTCGCTTTAAATAACCAAGCAAAAAAAGATATAGATGAAAATAAGATAAATGCTACTTTAGGAACTCTTTTAAATGAAGATAAACAAATATGCATTTTTGATAGTGTCTATGAATGCTTTAATAATGTTGATAACAAGCTAAAAGCTAGCTACTCTTCTTCTATCGCAGGAAATAGCGATTATGATCAAGCAGTATTTAATAACATCAATCAAAAAAACAATATCCACTTGGCTAATAAGACTATCGCTTCTGCTGGAGGAAGTGGAGCTTTATATCTTTGTTTCAATAGTTTTTTAAGTGAAGGACAAGAAATACTTATACCAGAAACAAGTTGGACTTCATATGAACTGATGGCCGAACAAGCAAATTTAAGAGTAGTCAACTATAAACTTACTGATGAAGAAAATAATGTAGATCTAAAAGATCTAATGTTAAGATCATTACAGATCATCAAAAAGCAACATAAGTTAGTTGTGCTCATCAACGATCCTTGTCAGAATCCAACTGGTATCTGTTTAAGTGATAACTATTGGAAGATACTTATCGAATACTATAATCGTTTAAAAGAATATGGCAAAGTCATCATTATCAATGATATTGCTTATATTGATTATGCTTATGATGATCCATTTGAACATTTCACTCATTTCAATGATATTGATGAGCATATCTTGATCAATATCGCTTATAGTTGTTCTAAGAGTCTAACTGCTTATGGTATGAGACTAGGAGCCAATATCATCTTACATAAAGATGAAAAAGTTGTTCAAGAAGTATTTGATTATATGTTGAAGAATTGTCGAGCAACTTGGAGTAATGTCAATAATGGCTTTATGATAACTTATGTCGATCTAATGAAAGAACATTACCAGCAATATCAACAAGAAAAAGCTAAAGCTGTAGAAATGTTAAAAGAAAGAAGTGAAGCTTTCTTACAACAAGCTAAGGAAGTTGATCTACCAATCTTCCCATATACTAGTGGTTTTTTCATCACTGTTAAGATCGAAGATGACGAACTATTGGATAAAGTTCAAAAGAAACTAATGGAAAAACACATCTATGTTGTTAAATTTAAGAAAGGCTTACGTGTATCGATCTGCTCGATCACTAAAGAACAATGTAGCTATTTACCAAGTAAGATCCAAGAAACAATAAAGGAGTGTCAGCAATGATAAAAGTAGCGATCATGTATGATTTTGATCAAACATTATGTACAAAAAATATGCAAGAATATTCTCTTCTTCCATTTCTTAAAGTCGACGCTAGTACTTTTTGGCAAGAAGTTAGCGAACTATCTAAAAAAGATAATATGGACTCCATTTTATCTTATATGTATCTTTTAGTAGAAAAAGCTAAAGAAAATAAACAAGTATTAAATAAAAAACTATTTAATGAGTTAGGAAAGAATATCGAATATTACCCAGGAGTAGAACAATACTTCAATAGGATAAATGAGTATGGCAAAGAAAAAGGGATTGAAATACAACATTACATCATCTCCTCAGGTACAAAAGAGATCATCGAAGGCTCTTCCATCTACCCTTATTTCCATAAAGTATTTGCTAGTGAGTTCCATTACAATTCTAAAGGTGAAGCAGACTGGCCTGCTGTAGCGATCAACTATACAGGTAAGACGCAATTCTTATTTAGGATAAATAAGAACTGCCTAGACATCTATGACAATACAACCATCAATTCATTTCAGACACAAAGAGATATTCCTTTTACAAGAATGATCTATATTGGTGATGGATTTACTGATGTTCCTTGTATGCGACTAGTCAAAGCTAATAAAGGTTATTCAATAGCTGTTCATACAGAAGATAGTAAGACTTATCAAAAACTATTAGATGATGATAGAGTAAACTTTGTTGCTACAGCTGATTACAGCAAAGATTCTCAATTAGATAATATCCTAAAACTGATCTTAGATCAGATAGTGAACCAAGAAAAATTAAATCAATTTCAAAAGTAGTGCCAACTACTTTTCTTTTAAGAGACATTTTCATCTCACTATTTAACTGATCTTGTTATATTTCACTTGTGATCGTTGTTCAATCAGCATCATATTTAATTCGTTAACATTGTTTTAATACCTCATTGAGCAATCATGATCAGTCAATTGATTGCTCCTTTCTTTATCAAAATGAATAAGGGATCATTTTGTCTCACAACTTTTTAACAAGACGAGTTTTTCTTGACTCAAAAAATAATAACTGTTATATTCTAATTGTGATCAGAAAGATCAATTAATAGTTTGTTTTTGATGATTTATCATTAATTTAGTACCTCCGGGAATCAGCCATGATCTAAGTTCATGGCTGTTTTCCTTTATATGATTTTTTTATAACAATACAAAAAATTTTTACACCAATCCCTTCAAGAGACAATTTAGTCGCCTCTAAAAACTAAGCCTGTTTTTTTCTGGACATTTTTTATGAGGCTATGATATATTCTCTCCGTAATCGAAAAGGGGGTATTCTAATGAATAGATTCAATCAAAATTCTAGCTACAGTTATGCCTACAAACATACTATCGTATGTGACAAGAAAATAGCAGATAGGCTCTTATTGACTCCAATCGCTGAAACCAATTCGTTATTTTCTATTCTTGATAACATTGTTTGTTTCAATAAGTTATTTCCAATTCCTGAAGAGCTTGTTGATATAAGATCTTTTAAATACTTTGGTAACTGCAATGAATTTGAAGCTCTATCTTGTTATTACATGAGCTTAGATGACTTCCAAAAAGAAGAAGTTAAAAATGTCCTTGAAAATAATTACAGCATCTTAGAAATGTGTAACTATTGGTTACGTTGTTCTTACTACCTTACTTATTACCAACAATGCAAGCAAATCATGAATACAGCTATGCGAGATTATCAAGATTTCAAAGAAGACAATCCTAATCTTAAACATGAATTTAAAGATGTCATAGAAGCTGGTAAAGTATTCTATTCTAACATCAAAAAGTATGGTGTCATCTTTGAAGAAGAATGGGTAAAGAAATTCTGGAGCATAGATTTAAGTAAGGGCAAACTTGAATACAAAGCTGATGTTAAATATGATCCAGAAACAGACAAATATAGTATATCTTTTACAACTGATCGCTATGTGCCTTATGGTTTTATAAATCAATATGCCACACTAATAGAAGATGGTAAACTTAATTGGTACTACACTAAAGATGACTATGATGGTGAACATAGCTTTGTCAAAAAGAATGGTATCATATTTGAAACCTGCTATCTTAATGGTCAAAACAAAACGATTGGTAATTTAAGACAGGGTGTTGATTCAATATGTTTTGATGATTCAATGAATCCTTACTATATATGATATTATACGAAAACTTATTAATACACTAATAGCAGTCTTTCGACTGCTATTATCTTTATTTGAACATGATCGTTGACTCTATTGCCTTCTTCCAGCCTTCAACTAATGTAGCAACATCTTGTTTACTTTGTTGAGGTTTAAAGACTCTTTCAACACTATGTTTATCTCTTAATTGATCCTTATCTTTAAATATGCCAACAGCTAGTGCCGCAAGCATTGCTGCACCAAGAGCCGTTGTTTCAAAGTTGACTGGTCTTACGATCTCCGATTGTAACAAGTCAGCTTGGAATTGCATCAAATAATCATTTCTACAAGCACCCCCATCTACTTGCAAAGCTTTTAAAGGTAAGCCTGTATCATTTTGCATTGCCTCAATGACATCATATGATTGATATGCTAATGATTCTAAAGTAGCTCTAACTAGATGATCAGTAGTTGTTCCTCTAGTCAAGCCAAATATTGCTCCTCTTACATTTTGTTGCCAATAAGGTGCACCCATTCCAGTAAAGGCAGGTACAACATATACTCCTCCGCTATCTTCTAGTGATCTAGCAATCTTATCACATTCTGATGCTGAATCAATAAGTTTTAAGCCATCTCTTAACCATTGAATAGCTGCTCCAGCCACAAATACTGAACCTTCAAGTACATACACAACCTCATTGCCAATCTTCCAACCAACAGAAGTGACTAAGCCATATTTAGATTTAATAGGCTTATCACCAGTATTAAACAACATGAAACAACCAGTTCCATAAGTGTTCTTACATTGACCTTTATCAAAACACATTTGACCAAATAAAGCTGACTGTTGATCACCACATACCGCAGCTATTGGCGTCTTTTGGCCAAATAATTCTGTATAACCATATATATGTGCAGAATCCTTGATCTCTGGTAAGATCACTTCAGGGATGTTCCAAATATCTAATAATTCTTTATCCCAATTTAATGTATTGATGTTCATCAACATTGTTCTACTAGCATTAGTAACATCTGTGATATGTACTTTGCCACCAGTCAATTTATAAACTAGCCAACTATCTACTGTACCAAATAATAATTCGCCTTTTTCAGCTCTTTCTTGACCATTTTCAATATTATCTAATATCCACCTGATCTTACTAGCAGAAAAATATGGATCGATCTTTAAACCTGTTTTATCTTTAATTAATTCTTCATAACCTTTTTGTGCTACTTCATCACACAGACTTGCTGTTTGCCTTGATTGCCATACTAAAGCATCATAAACTGGTAAGCCAGTCTTCTTATCCCAAATGATCGTTGTCTCTCTCTGATTTGTGATACCGATACATTTAATATCATCAATATCAACCTTAGACATTTCAACTGCCTTTAAACAAACAAACTCTACACTTGTCCAGATCTCACTAGCATCCATTTGAACCCAACCAGGATAAGGAAAACTATTAGGTATCTCTTGTTGAAAAACACTTACGATATTTAGATCTTCATCAATGACCATTGCTCTTGACGATGTTGTTCCTTGATCTATTGCTAAAATATAATTTGCCATATTATCTAGTGGTATGAACTACTTTTCCATACCTCCTCCTACTACCAATATGATAACACAAAAACACCCTCTCAGATGAAAAGGTTTACATTTTTTTATTTTGCTTAACCACTTGATATAAAACAAGACTTAACATGGCTTTCGTGGTCAAGAACAAGAAACTCATCTAGCGCAGCTAGTTCATTTTAAAATCCTACTCAGACATGAATAAAGAAAAAACATATTATAAACCTTCTAATTATGATCCTTACCATGGGATCATTGGTAAGGAATGTATCAGCGAAATAATAGTAGATAGACTATTAGATATTTTAAAAACAGAACACTTATCTTATCAATTAATACACGCTGATATATTAGTGGATGATAAGATCATAGATACCTATTTATGTGCATCACTAGTCTTTAAACAGCCTATTGAAAGTAAGATAGCTTTAGATTCATATTGTCAATCTGAAAGATCAAAAAATGAATCTCCCCCTAGACTTTTGCTTAAGACAAGGATGGTCAGACTATATCTATCAAATGTTAGTAGTTGATTATTTGATCCTTAATAAAGATAGATATGGTGCTAATATTGAAGTATTGCGAAATAACAAAAATAATACAATAAGATCAGTCCCTTTATTTGGCCATGGCTTGTCTTTACTATTTCAATGCACTAATGAAGTAACATTTACTCCTACACTAAACAACGAAGAGATATTTAACAATGTAAAAGTAGAAACCGGTGGTTATGGTTTAGCATGGGGAACAAAGCTTATCATATCAAACCAACAATCATATAAGATGGGTGAATCAATTGATCTTACTATAACTGACTTAAAATGTTTTATTAAAACAAGAGTCATCAATAGTGAAGAAATCTCTGAATCACTCAATTACACAAGACAAAATGTTGATGACTTGATCAAACAAGATAAACTTCATCCGATCAAAGTTAACAAAAAGAATAAGCTATTTCTAAAAAGTGAGATTGAGCAAAGATAGAGATACTATCTTGAGAAATAAAGAGAATTTTGCTATTATTACATAGGAAGTGAAAAACATGCGAAAATTTTTATTAATCCTTATTATTACGATGATGTTAATACCTACAAAGATCTACGCTGCTAATAACAGTGCTACAATATCTTTTAGCGGTACTACAAGTACTTACAATAATGAATTAGCGATCATAGAAGTACATTCAATTACTCAAAGTGCTGTAAATAACATCAGTGGTACGATAAATTATGACAAGACAGTCCTAGCGATCTTCAAGATCGAAGTTTCTGATGATTTGGGTGATTGGAACTTTAAAGTAGACAGTTCTAAAGCTGGAACGATCACATTTTCTGGAACTAGTGATAGTGATACTCTTTTACAAGATAGAATGTTATTTAAGATAACCTTCATCGTTCATGGATCTCTTGCTACTTCTACTACTTTAACAACTGGTTCGATCACTTCAAATATTAAAACTCAAGAGGAGATAACAGAACAAGTAGTAACAAACCAAGATGAGATCGATAAAGCTAAAGCTAATGGCTTACCTGAAGAAGAATGGCCAGAGCCAATTATCGAGGAAGTCAAGAAGACTGTTGATAAAGAAGAAACAATTGAATATGCTTCTGCATCACATACTATCAGTATTTCAAAAAGAGTAAGCTCCGATTGCTACTTAAAAGAATTAAGTGTGGATGATGCAAATATCTCACCAGTATTCAATAAATTGACTAATGCATATAAAGTCACTATTGATAAAAATGCCGAAATAAAGATCAACTACACTACAGAAGATCCTAAAGCGACAGTAGTGATACAAGATGAAGTCAATAACCAAATAGTAATAACAGTTACTGCAGAAAGTGGAACAAATAACACCTATGTTCTAACGATCATCCGTCAAGCAAACTATGACAGCACTGATCCAAAGAATAATACACAAGAGGACGTTGAACCTTCAACTAATACAAATGAAGAACCTGCGGAAAAGGTTACTAGTAGTATAGATACCCCAACATTAATTGTACTTATAGGTTTAAGTATCGTATCAGTTATTGGTATCTCAATCGGTTCAATCTTAATCCATAAAGGGAGTAGGCAATAAATCTAGAGTATATTAAAACAGTAGTTGATCACCAATTGGTAATAACTACTGTTTTTATTTATGCTAGCTCTTTAACAATTACCTTACAGTTTTTACCACAGAAAGCAATTCCATAAGCAAATATCTTTTTGAATCTTGATTTGCGTAATATAGCCGTATAATCTTTATCTTCAATCTGTTTTAATGCTATTACACATGCATTATCTAATTTTTCAATGTCTTTTACAACTTTTAGTTCGACAACAAAACCTATTTTCCTATTTATATGCTCTACTATGATATCTGCTCTTCCATCTGATGCTTCATCATTAGATGCAACATACCAATTTCTATTTGTGGTAAGTAATTCAATCATAAATCCATGATAAAATGCTTCCTTTTCATCATAGAAGCTTATAGTTTGAGTTAATTGATAATCAAGGTGATTAGAGATCCCTTCAACATTTCCTTGTTCAAAGTACGAGAATAATTCTTTTAATTCATCAACATTAGTTTTAGTTTCGTCTTTAAACCATGCCAATACTTGTTCTCTAAATATTAGAAGGATTTCTTTATTAGGTATACACAAATTACATATTCCATCAACTACAGGTGTCTTAGTCGTCGAATATCCTGTCATTTACAACAAGCTCCATGTATTATTGATATTATCATATATCTCATCATGAGTAAGCTGCTTATTTATTTTTTTAGAAATTGTATCTCCAGCTACTAGAGTCTTTATCTCTCCTTTAGTTGTACCATCCTTAGCAATTTCTATTAATTTGCGTACTATTTTATTTTCACTCGAATTAGCCCAATATGCTTCTGGTTTAGCATTAGAATTCATTCGCAATACAAAACAATAATATATTACATCCCAAGGGCAATATATTTCTTGATTCCCAAATAAATAATCATCATACCATTTCCGGATATCACAATAATGACTTCCCATATTGTAATATTCAAGCATCTTTAAACTACCTTTTATATCTGCTACAGTATCGTTTTGAGTGATAATCCTATTATATGAAATACGTTCATTATCTGATATAAAACTACTTTGTCTTAGTGCTTCCTCATAAATTAATCCTCTTAATTGATCATAAGCAGATTCAAATGTTAAACCATCAACTTCCTTTAATGAAATCGAAATAGCAGGATACTTCCCCATGTGTTGCTCACATAACTCTTTTTCTTCACTAATAGCTAAGCCATCAAGCAAACTCTTATCAGTTCCATTTTCAAAGAAGGATTTCAACATGCTCATAGTAAGTGTTTTACCAAAACGACGTGGGCGAGTAAAAAGATGAACTAATCCTTTATTATTTAATATAGCACTAATTATATTTGTTTTATCTACATAGTAATAATTTTCCTTAAGTAATCGTTGGAAATTTTCAATGCCAATTGGCAAACATTTTTCTCCATGATGTCACCACATTTGCTTCACCTTTATTTTACGTTAAACATATTTTCTATCAAGCAATTAGCGTGTAATTAAACTACTATGCAAAATTTAAAACAAGCAAAAAGACAGATCTCTCTGTCTTACTTAGCAACTAATTTTTCCATTACTTCTTGAGCTAATGGGCAATCATATTTTTCAACATTTCCTTCATCAACATAAGTAGCTAAACTTGGATCCAGTGGTAGCTTTGCTAATATGTCTAGATTAAATCTTTGAGCCAATAATTCAGTTGAATCTTTACCAAATAGCTCTACTTTATGACCACATTCATCACAAACAATATAGCTCATATTTTCTATCAATCCATAGATATTGATGTTCATCATTTCAGCCATTCTAACAGCTTTTTCTACGATCAATGAAACTAATTGTTGTGGAGTAGCGACAATGACTACACCATCAATTGGTATTGATTGAAATACTGTTAAAGATACATCACCTGTTCCTGGTGGCATATCCACAAACATGTAATCAATCTCGCCCCAATTTACTTCTGTAAAGAACTGCTTTACTAAACTAGCGATAATTGGTCCACGCCATAATACAGGTTCACCTTTTTGAGCTAGTATCAAATTAGTTGAAACCACCTTGATACCAGTAGATGTAACTGCAGGTTGGATTGTTTTACCATCACCAGTCAAAAAACCATTTAGTCCAAATGCTGATGGGATACTTGGCCCAGTGATATCAGCATCTAATATTGCACACTTATATCCCATCTTAGTAGCAGCACTTGCTAATAAAGATGTGACAGAGCTTTTACCTACTCCACCTTTTCCAGATACAACGCCAATGATCTTTTTGATATTACTACTTTCATTAGCTTGTAATGTTGTTATTCTTTCAGCGCAATCTTTGCCGCAAGAAGAACAATTATGATTACAATTACTCATATATCTTACTCCTAACTTTCCTCATTGATATTTTACTCGCTTTTATCAATCTTGCAATCCTTAATGCTCACAGATTGGAAATTCAAAGAAGAATGTAGTTCCTTCTCCAACTTTTGAGCTTACTCCATAATTTACATCGTGAAGCTCTAAGATCGTCTTAACTATTGATAATCCCAAACCACTACCATCATATGGCCTAGTCTTATTACGATCTACTTTGTAATACCTATTCCAAATAAGTGGTAATTGATCTTCTGGTATGCCTTTACCATGATCGGTCACTTCAAAACGAATAACTTTACTTACTTTTTTAACTACTAGCTCAACTATCTTATCTTGTCCACCATACTTAACAGCATTGTTCGTTAGATTTCTTAATACTTGTAATAATTTTATTGGATCAGCTTCAATATAACCAAGATCTTCATCATATTTTAGCTGAATATGATAACCACTACTCTCCAACATCTTTGAATAGTGATTATAAAAATCATAGATAAACTCATAAACATTGATCTGTTTACGATTCAGCTGTTGATCTTCAGACTGAAGTTTTGAAGCATCTAACATATTATTAACAAGTTGAGTCAAATGATTAGCTTCATCAATGATGACCTGAATATTTTCTTTAGTATTCTCATTAGGAATATCCCTAATGACCTCTCCATAACCTGAGATCATCGTAAGTGGTGTCCTTAGATCATGAGAAACATTAGCGATAAGTTCCCTCTGCATTTTTTCTACTTTACCTAATTGTACAGTCATGTTATTTAATGAATCAGCTAACTCTTGTATTTCTGCATAATCTTTTTGTTTGAACTCAACAGCATAATTACCTTTAGTTATCTCTTTAGTCATCTTATTGATCTCTTTTATCGGCTTAGATATCGTCTTATAGATTAGGAGCGATAAAATTATTGATAAGATCAACATGATGATAGCGATCATATAGATCTGCTCTCTAATAGCGATGATCGTTGATTGAATAGGGACGATATTTCCATAGGTAACAATCTTTATAGTCTGACCTTGATCATTGAGTGTTGAAGTTAAATATAATACACCCTTGCTCCTAAGATCAAATTGTCTTAATAGTTGTATATAGTCAGATTGAACAATGACTAGAGTATCATCATTTTGAATAAAAACAAATGTATCTTCATCTTTTAATCTATTAGCGATCTTCTGTAATTGCCCCAATACTTTTGAGGCTTCATTCTGTACAGAATCAGGGTTGATCGTTATCGCATAACCTAACTCTTCATTGATGATCTCTACGGATAAGTCATAACCCGAAACTCTATCATCAAAAGAAAATGATTTGTCATCAATTTCTTTTTTTATATTATTTGTTACTTTTTTGATCTGCATTATCCTACTGAACTGATAAGTTTTTTCCAAATAATTAACTTGAAAAAACATCAATAGTGCCATAGTTATACAAAAATAAAAAGCAAAAAAGGTAAAAAGCTTCATCTTTAATGAAGCTGATCTTTTCTTTCTTTTTGGTTGAAAGAATGTTCTATCCATCAAAGCGATAACCTACCCCTCTGACTGTAGCGATAAACTTTTGATATTGGCCTAAGGATTTTCGCAATAATTTGATATGGGTATCAAGAGTACGATCATCGCCATAATAATCATAGCCCCAGATCTCCGTTAATAAAGTCTCGCGTGATAAAGCTACATGATTATTCTTAGTGAAATAAGCTAAGATATCATATTCTTTTGGTGACAGATCAACTGTCTTACCATCTACCGTAACGACTCTAGCAGTATAGTCAATATGCAATCCTTCATAATCAGCCACATCAGCGGCTTTATGATTCTTTGAACGCGCTAAGATAGCTGCTACCCTCATCATCAATTCTTTGACTGAGAAAGGTTTAACAACGTAATCATCTGCTCCTACTTCAAAGCCATGAATTCGATCATATTCTTCCCCTCTTGCTGACAACATGATGACAGGAACATCTTTACTCTTACGTATCTCTTTGACCGTACTAAAACCATCTAATTCTGGCATCATGACATCCATGATGATAAGATCAAAATCGTTACTGTTACATAAAGAGATCGCACTAAAACCATCGCCGGCTTCCATGACTTCATATCCTTCAAAAACAGCATACTTTTTGATCATTTCTCTGATCTTTACTTCATCATCCACAATAAGCAATTTAGCCATTTGATCACCTCCGCTTATCGTTTAACCTTTTAATCCGTTTGCTTGCCTTTCCATATTTTCAACTACTATATCATAGATCTCACCAAGTGATGCACAATATTCTAGTACTTGCCAAGGTTCATTAGTGTGGAAATGAATCTTGATGAGTTCATCATCGCCAACAGCTAATAAGCAATCTCCTTTAAAATGTTCCATGATATAGTCATGAATCTTATCTTCGTCAAGATCATGACCCTCGATCAATAATTGTGTGTCAAATTTGAATTCAACCATTATTCTTTACTTCCTTTCTGTAATGCGATCGCTTTTATAGAAACGACCACAATATATATTGCATAAACAGCAAAAGCAATACTCAAAACAATTAGTGCGATAGTATTGATGCCGTCATAGCCTTTTTGAGTGATAGTGATATAATCATTTATCGCTAATAATACTGGAAGTAATATACCGCAGATGATCCTTCCAATATTCTTACCTTTAGATTGTTTAGCATACTCTTCAACTTTGCTCTCTTTAATAGGTAAAGTAGCTGAAACATCAGCTAAATTAGGGATAAACTTCTTTCTGTAATAATACTCACCTGCTACAAAGATAATAACACCAACTGCCACAGCAATTATCCAATTATTAACTAAAAACCCTATCAATAATAAAGCAGTGACAGCGAGTATCACTCTTTGACTTAATAAATTGAACTTCCGTTCATCTTCTTTTTCAATCAAATAGAACTTATCAGTCTTCTTATCAAAGATGATCTGTCTGTTATGTTTATCTTGATAAACATTTCCTCCTAATGAGACTAATTCTCCTACATTCTGTTTCATAATAATTCCTCCAAGTAATGTCTTTGCACTCTCTTATTTATTGAACAAACGATCTCATCAACGATCGTATCTGCACTGTCCGCAAACTCATTAGCAGTGATCTGTAATTCACCATCACTACCAATCAGTGTTACTTTATCATTTAAAGATACATCTTTTATATCTGTAACATCAACCATTAATTGATCCATACAGATCCTACCAACGATCCTAGCCTTTTGACCTCTAATGAGTACATATCCTTTATTAGATAATCTTCTAGGATAACCATCACCGTAGCCAACACTAATAGTAGCGATAACCTTCTTACAATCACAAGAATAAGTATGACCATAACTAATAGCTTCTCCTTTTTCCAAGGTTCTAAGTCCACATACTTGACTATACCAACTTAACAAAGGGAAACGTTCAAACTTATTCTTAACTTCTCCTACATCAAAGCCAAGTAACATAAAGCCAACCCTAACAGCATCATATTTGATATCAGGATAATTTAGCACACCAGCTGAAGCACTTAAATGGGTCTTAGCAGTATCTAATCCTAAGGATCTAACTTTATTTAAGAAGATATCAAAGTTTTCTTTTTGTTTATAAGTATTCTTAATATCTTTTTCTAAAAAACTATCTGAAGTACATAAATGTGAATAAGTACCTGTTACTTTCAAGTACTCATTAGCATAGATCTCTTTGAGAATTTCACAAGTAGTATCATAAGCTAATAAGCCATTACGATGCATACCAGTATCTACTTGTATCTCAATAGACATCTTTGCTTTTTTTTCTCTTACAAATGCTTCTAACTCTCTAAATTGTTCAATTGAGCCAATAGATAAAGTGACATTATTTTCTAAAGCATCTTGCCAACCATCTTGAGTAACATGACCTAAGATGATGATCTCTTTATCAATATGAGCTTTTCTTAACTCAAGAGCTTCTTCAATAGTAGCTACCGCAAAAGTCTCTACACCTAACTTTTCTAAACATTTAGAAGTCTCTACTGCTCCATGGCCATAGAAGTCATCCTTAACTACCGGTATGATCTTTTGATCATTTGAAAGATATTTTCTTAAAGCTAGATAGTTCTTTTTTAAGTTATCCAAAGATATTTCTACATAACAACGTTTATTTTTCATTTTCTTCCTTATATACTACTTTAATGAGCCTATCTAATAATTCAGGATAGCTGACTCCTGCTTTCTGATACATAGCTGGATATAATGAGTGAGATGTAAATCCTGGTATCAGATTAGCTTCACAGAATATGATACCTTTCTTAGAGTTAAAGAAATCTACTCTTGCCATTACATCAGAGCCTAACATCTTAGCGATCTTTAAGCCTAACCTATTTACCTCTTCTTGTTGCTCCTTAGTCAAATTTTCAGCTGGCACACTGATCCTTGTCTTATAACCATCATATTTTTCTTCATAGCCATACATTTCTGTTTCAACTATTACTTCAAATACTTCAGCAGTAGTATCAGTAGACAATACACCACAACCTACTTCTGTACCATCAATGAATTCTTCATACAAGATCTTACTATCATAACTGAAAGCATCGTCGCTATATTTACAAAAATCTTCATAGCCATTGATCTTATGAGCTCCAAAAGAAGATCCTTCCCTTGCCGGTTTAACATAGAATGGTAAATGTAACTTTTCTTCAATCTGCTTAAACATTTCCTCATAAATAGGATGATCATCTTTGTGGAATACTAAATAATCAGCCATTCTGATACCAGCGTTTCTTGCCATGATATGAGTCAACTCTTTATCCATAGCTAGAACACAACTCTCTTTACAACTACAAACACAAGGGATCTTATTTAAATAACATAAACCCGCAATGGTGCCATCTTCACCACATTGCCCATGCAATACCGGAAAGATAACATCAACCTTATCAATACTATTGGTAGATAAGTTATAGAAACCATGATGAACAGCTGATGGGCTCAAGATAACTTCTTGGTTATCTTCATATTCTTCCCATTTACCATTTTCAATATCTGCGATAGCTCCTTGATAATGTAACCATTTGCCATCCTTAGTGATACCTACTAGATATTTGTCATATTTTTCTGGCATATTAAGACATACTGAAGTTGCTGACATCAGCGAAACAGGATGTTCACTAGATTGACCTCCAAATAGGATTGCTACTGTACTCATAAATTAATCCTCCAAAGCGGTGATCAGACCGCTAAAATCCATTCCATTACTTGCTTTAAAGAAAATGATATTCTCTTTCTTTATTTCTTTTTTTACTTCTACTAAAGAAGCTTTCCAATCAATGAACCATTTATTTTCAATATGCTTTTCATTCAGAGCAATTGATAAATGATGCATTTCTTTACCAATAAGATATATCTTATCAAACTTAGCAAAATCAACTTTTTCACTGATAGAAGCATGAAGCTTACTAGAATCTTCACCTAACTCCAACATATCTCCAATAACAACTACTTTGTTTTCTTTATCATCATATTCAACAAATGTAGATAATGAAGAAGTTAAAGATGCTGGATTAGAATTGTAACTATCATCAATGATCGTACAATCTTTAATATTTTTAAATTGCATTCTTCTCGGAGTGATCTTTATCTTATCAAATCCCGATTGAATATCTTCATAACTGAAGTTTAATTCTCTACCGATAAGTATTGCTGACAAAGCATCAGCTACTTGATACTTACCTAATACTGGGATACTAAACTCTTTATCAGGATATTGCTTGACCTTAAAACAGCTACTCTTATTGACTAAACTATAACTAGTAGCTTGCAAGTCGCAATCATCACTAAAGCCAAAACTTGCCATTTGATCTTTTAGTCCCATTTCAATAAGTTTAGCTTCTACGCCATAACATTCCTTGTTATAGAAACATTTACCATTCTTAGGTAATAGTCTATTGATCAAACATTTCTGCTCAACGATCTTATCCATTGTCTTAAATTGTTGGATATGAGCAGGAGCAATGGAAGTGATGACTGTATAATCTGGTCGTACCATTTCAGTCAATAAATCCATGATACCAATATCATCAATTCCCATCTCTATTACTGCGATCTGTGCATTCTCATCCATATTAAGTAAAGTCAAAGGTACACCGATCTTATTATTATGATTACCTGCTGTCTTATAAACTCTATATTTAGCTGATAACATACTAGCGATCATATCTTTGGTAGAAGTCTTACCACTAGAACCTGTGATACCTATAAAAGGAATATCTTTATTGCTTCTATGAAAGGCTGCTAACTCTTGGATAGCTTTCAAGACATCATCTACTACAATGATATTACCTTTTGGCATTGATAAAGTTTCATCCTTTTGCCAAAAAGAAGCAACTACTCCTTTATCCAACACTTCTTTAACAAATTTATGCCCATCAACCTTTTCACCGATAAATGGGACAAATATCTGCGAAGAAGTAATGCTTCTTGAATCGCTACTAGCTCCTTCAATGATTACATTTTCATCACCAAAGAGTTCACCAGAAACTACTTCAGCGATCTGTTTTAAGCTATATCTCATCTGTTTTATCTCCCTTGAAGATGACTAATCGTTATTGATCTTTTTAACTACTTCAACGATCTCTTCTGCATACTTCTTGCAGATCTCTTCACTTTGAGCCTCTAACATGACTCTGACTAATGGCTCAGTACCACTTACTCTAACTAGTACTCTTCCATTATCTTTTAAGATCTTCTGAACTTCATCACACTTATCTAAAAGTCTTTGATCTTTTAGACAAGCTTCTTTATCTTTAACTTCAACATTGATAAGGATCTGAGGATAAATGATCAAAGCATCTGTCAATTCATTTAAACTCTTTTTGGTATCACTCATCACTTTAAGTAACATCAAACTTGTTAATAAGCCATCACCTGTAGTGGCATATTGTGAGAAAATGATATGTCCTGATTGTTCTCCACCTAAAACATAACCATTTTCTTGCATGCATTGATAAACATACTTATCTCCAACTTGCGTTTTCTCATAGCCTATCTTTTCCTCATCTAATTTCTTAAATAAGCCAAGATTTGCCATGACCGTAGTAACTACCTTACCACCATTAAGTTGTCCTTTACTATTAAGATATTTAGCACAACTATAAATGATCTTATCACCATCAACGATGGCACCATCACCTGCTACAGCGATCACTCTATCAGCATCACCATCATAAGCAAAGCCTACATCATAATTGCCAGCTTTTACTAACTCAACTAATTTATTGATATGAGTTGAGCCACAATCCTTATTGATATTATATCCATCAGGAGTATTATTTGTTACAGTAAGTTGAGCATTTAAATGTTTAAATACAACTGGTGCAGTAACAGTTGAAGAACCATTGGCACAATCAATGATGATCTTATAATCAGAAAGATCTAAAGGAAACTCCTTATAAAGATGATCATAATAATCATTTAAGCCACTTTTATAATCATTGATAGTTCCGATATTTTGTCCAATAGCCAATTCTAATTGCCTATCAGAATAGATATAATCTTCGATCTCTTGTTCAAATTCAGCTTTGATCTTGCTTCCTTCAGAAGAGATGATCTTAATTCCATTATCATGGTAAGGATTATGAGAAGCAGTGATCATAATACCACCATCAAAATCTTCATTTCTTACCAAATAAACTAATGCTGGAGTAGAACAAACTGATAATTGATAAGCATTACAGCCACAAGCTGATAAACCAGCTGATAAAGCAGCTTCTAACATTGATGAAGACAAGCGAGTATCTTTACCGATCAATATCTTGCCTCCAACAAAAGTCTTGCCAACATATTGACCAATCCTATAAGCCATATCAACAGTTAGATTTTCATTAGCTCTTCCCCTAATGCCATCTGTACCAAAATGAATCTTCATATGTTAATAATCTCCTATTCTGCAATTTCAATCTCAATATATTTACGTTGATCTTCTACTTCATATTCAACTAAGGTATTAGTTCCTGTAACAGTCAATGGAGCTTGTTGAACACCAACTGTAGTTACTTGACTTAAGTCAATACTTACTGTGATGTCATCAGCAGTCAATTTATCAATATTTGACTTAGTTCCATAAACAACAATATTTAGTGTTACATCGCTTTCATCAACTAGTTTAACTTTGAAGTTAGAATTCAAGCCACTATAAGCAACCTTAACATCACTGATGACTCTTGAAGTCTTTTCACCAACAACGATCTCCATATTGATCTTAGTGACATCCATCTTATTGACACCACTTGGCATATTCAAAGTAGTTGATAAAGAAGTATCTTTGGTAATATTAGAAACATCTAGATCGACATAAATAGCATCAATTAAATTCAATACACTATTAGCTGCATAGATCGTTACAGTTGAATGATCTAATGATACTTGATCTAAGGCTAAACCTTCGCCCATTGTACCAGTAGTACGAACAATGATCGGCACTTCTTTACTTGGTGAAGTTACACTAACAGTTGCCATGACTGTTGAAGGAATGATATCGCAATCAACGATCTTACCATTGTTATCATAAGCAACAAGTCTTGCCTCTCTTGTAAAGCTTTCAGTTACTCCCGTAACATCGATAAGTGCTTTAACAAAAGCAATTGAATCTATCGTATCTTGAGAAGCTCTGATCAGCACTTCTGTAGAATCAAAAGTAGTCTCACCTAAGTTATAAGTACTATCCATCGCATTCTTATTGATGAACTCATATGAAATGTTATATTTTGTCGTGATCTTCTTTTTGATCGTAACTGTAACAGTTGGATTATCTAAAACATTGACAGATAATTCACTACTAAAGTTTTCAGGGACTAGTTTGAGCGTATAAGTTCCTTCAGTAAGACCTGAAAGATCACAAGTAACAGCTGAATTTGTCTTGCCTTTCTGTAATGTGATATCACTCATAGAACCAGTGACAATTACATTTACACTCTCAGGAATACCACTCACTTCATAGATCTCACTATTGTAAACTGTTTTAACTGGAACATCAGTCAAAGTAGCTGATTGTGAGATACCAATAGTATCTGAAGAAGATACATTAACAGATATATATAAGATTATCGCTAAGATGAGCGAAAACACTTTAGAAAATTTCTTATTAAATATTGCTTTTGTCAAAAAATCAGAAGCACCACGGAAAACATATAAGAAAGCATTTTCTAATGTAGCATAAGTACGAGCAACTTTCTGAGAATTAGCAGCGATCTTTTGAGCAATCTCTAACTTCTCATCGGGATTCTTGACCTTTTTGCTCTTTTTAGTTTTTTCTGCCATTATTGTTCATCCTCCTTTTTATTAGAAGATACAGATTCTAATTTATCTGTTCCTGTAGTAACAGTAGTTTTTATTGTATTTATCTTATTAGTTGAATCATCTTTTTCAACCGAAACTTTACGGATAACGATATTGTCATCTAAGCTATTTTCATTGATAGTATTTTTAACTACTTTCTCAACTAAGTTATCTTTTGTAGTTTCACCCTTCTCAAGATCGACAGTCTTAAAACTAGCAGTCTGAAAAAGCTTCATGTCATGTTTATTGACATTATGTAATTCATTTTCCTTTTCTTCATCTTCTTCTAAAGATGCGCCTAAACTGCTAACTAGTTCATCAAGAGAAACAGAAACATTTCTACTCTCTTTCTTACTTTGTCCTTGTACTACTTCCTTATTTAAGATGATCCTATCAAGGTATTCACGCAATTTCTTTTCAGTCATTTGAATAAGTTTGCCTTGTTCAGCGATAGAAACTGTTCCAGTCTCTTCAGAAACAACAATAGTGACAGCATCAGTTATCTCACTGATACCAATAGCTGCTCTGTGTCTTGCTCCATACTTAGATGGAAGATCCATTGTAGTAGGAGTGAAATAAGCTGAAGCACAAGCGATCTTATCACCTTGAATGATGACTGCACCATCGTGAAGTGGTGTTGTAGTCATAAAGATTGAGCATAACAATTCAGCACTGACTAAAGAGTTCATCCTAATACCAGTATTGATATACTCTGATAATGAATGAGCTTGCTCTAATGTGATAAGAGCTCCAACTTTTTTAGCTGATAAATTAGCAGTAGCTGTAACTAATTCATCAACCAAGTTTTCTTTTTCTGAAGAAGTTAACGTAGCGATACGTGCAAGAGCATTACTCTTACCTAATCTCTCTAAGATCTGCCTTATCTCCGGTTGGAATATGACAATGATCGCTAAAAATCCCCAAGATACGATCGTATCAGCTAACCACTCTACTGTCTTTAAGCCTAATAACTTAGATAAAGACTGAACAACAATGACCAAAATGACACCTTGAAATAATTGAATGGTCTTTTGGTTTGTCCTAACTATCCTTATTAAATAATTTAATACTGTCCATACAGCAATTATATCTATTACTATCCTCACATAACGAATGATCGTTTCATATGTTAATGATAAATGCATCAGTACACCTTCTTCCTTGTTCTCCATTATAGCATACTTCCAGTTTCATTAAAACATCCAGCAAGTCTGCTCACTTAATTATAAAACAGATAACAAGATTTTTGAATTATTTTATACTCCCTAATAAAAAAGTCGCAAATACGGCTTAATCATTACTCACACTTTCAGCTATCTCATTAATGTGCTGGATCATAAATTCCTTGGCAGTTTTATCAATGATCACAACCTCATATTTCCAACCTTCACGAGATAATCTCTCTTCAACTCTGAATCCTACTTCTTTGCCTAGTTCTGTAGGTTTTCTTTTTCTTTTACCTTTTTCATCTGGTTCTGATTCAATCATATAGCCATTTTGTACTAGCCAATTTTTAATTGCCTTATAAGTCAATTTTTTTCTACTACTGTCTGCTAAAAAATCATTGATCTCAGTGGCAAATTTACTGATATAAGTATCATCATCACCTATCTGAAATCTAGATATTTTTTCCAAAGTCATATAAAACGCAACTTTCTTTACACTTGTTTTCTTATAAGCTTTAAAGTCTCCTTCAATAACGTCATTTAAAACATTAGATACATAAATACTTTAACATTGTTGATCACATTATAATCATCTAACACTTCTCCAGTAATAGGATTGATACCATTAGCCACATTATCAATATATTCTTTAGCTCTTTTTAATAGTATTTCGTTATCCAAAGAAACCTCTTTTCTTAGCACATTCTTTATCTTCTACAACAGATTTCACAAGTTAACCATCTTCTTGTCC
>CAVAAT010000041.1:0-45287 GCA_963586925.1 Erysipelotrichaceae bacterium | reverse complement strand
GTATCAATCATTTAAGATATAGGGGATATTACTTAGATGATGAAACAGGATTCTACTATTATATTACCGTTTGTTTTAAAATACTATATTTGATTGTCTTGACTGAGGGTACTATTTTAGGTTAAAAGCTACCTCATATTTCAATATTTGATATATGTGGTGAACAAACATATAGAAATTCTAAAAATAATTTTGAATATTCTAAGCCTTACTTATATTTTACTATGTTAACATTAGTATTACTAACATGTTGTGGATTGTTTCTTGAATATAAGTGTTTTGCTGTGATGATTCATTCTTCATCTTGGGCACCTTATTTAGTTATTATGCTTATCATTTTGGTTACATATTTTACTATCTTATTAATTCTGCAACCGTATATTTTTACATGGAAATATTCATTTTATCGAAAGGATAGATGGATTTATAGAATATCTTATATAGATGATCTACATTCAGATATTTATACTGATTTAAAAGTGGTAAAAAAATTTTTTTGTTCTATTTTTGCATATACCTTGATTATAAAAATAGAAAAAGATACTTAATAGTTCCTAATTGCTCTCCCGAAATTGAAGGAATATTGTATACAAAAGATAGTAAGGAGCTATAATATATGAAATCAGGTATGTAAAATTGTTTATTTTTTACAAATCAGGCTCTAATATATGCTATAATATAGGTGAGGTAAAGATATGCACGTATCAGATATAAAAAGATTCTTACGTTGTAAAAGATTATATAAATTAGCAAGTGAAGATAAAGAAAATAGACCATTTCCTTTTTTGAATATCAATATTGATATAAACGAAAGTGTAATGAAAAAATTACATATTGAGAATGCTTCAGTTGGTGAAGTTAACGAGAAAAATGAAGATTCATTTCAAAGATTAAATGATTGTGATTGGTTATTCAAAGGAAGATTTGAGTATAACGATCTAAGAGTTAGGGTGCCATTAGTACATAAAATTGAAGATAAATTATATGACTTATATTTTATCAGTTGTTCTATATATGTTAGTGAAGATGAGTCATTGAATATGACTTTCTGCAAATATGTTCTTAATAATTTAGGTATAGAAATTAGAGATGTATATCTGTTATACTTAAATAAAGAATATGTACGTCAAGACAAATTAGATGATGAAGAGTTATGGTTATTGACTGATAGTTTCAAAAAAGATAAAAGGTCTAAAAAGATCAGTGAATATCTTAAAAAACTTGATATTGATCATAACGATATCTTAGAACAGATGAAAAACTATAGTGATGATCAACCACTAGAACGAAATCGCTGTTGTTCTGGGAAAAAAAGATGTATTTATTTTCCAAATTGTTTCCCAGAAAAATTAGTTACAGAAGATAACAGTATCTTAACTTTAGTCTCTAGTAAGAATAAAGAAAAGATGTATGATGAAGGTATACTTTATCTTAAAGATGCTGATATTGAGCAAATTGAAGGAAATAGAGTTCAATACGCTCAGATCATGGCAGATAAGTTAGGAGGATTATATTTAGATAAATTAGCACTTAATAAATGGTTAAATGGCTTATCTTTCCCTTTATCTTTCATAGATTTTGAATGGGACTTATTCCCTATACCACCCTATGAAAAGATGAAACCACTAGATGTTCTACTATTTCAATATTCTTTGCATATTTATGATGGTAAAGAATTGAAACATTATGAATACATTGGTGTTAAAGATGATCGTTTACAACTATTAGAATCTATGTTAGAAAATATACCGAAAGAGGGTAGTATATTAGCTTATAACGCTACAGGAGCTGAAAAGATAAGAATTAAAGAATTAGCTCAATATTTCCCTCAATATAAAGATCAACTTGATTCTATATTAAGTAGGATAGTAGATATGGCTACACCATTTATTTCAGGAGTTGTCTATGATGTTAGGATGAGAGGCAACTTTACCTTAAAAACCTTAGAAAATATGATCGATAAAGAACATTCTTATAAGGATTTAGAAGTAGGTAATGGACCACAAGCTGTAGAGATACATCGTTTGATGGAAGACACCGAAGGAGATCTTAAACAATGTTATTACGATCAATTGTATGAATATTGCGGTTTAGATTCTTATTCATTATATGAATTGTATTTATGGCTGAATAAGATCAAGGACCGTTAGAATATTAACACATATAGGAGGAATTAGTATGAAAGTTAATGTTTATTCAAAAGATGTAACAATCACTCCGGAAATTGAGAGTAAGATCTCTCAAAAATTGTCTTTCTTAGACAAGTATCTATTGATCGACCCGGCAACAGTCGCACAAGTTATTGTTAAAAAACATGGAAATGATGTAAAACTGGAGATTACAATACCTTCTAAAATCGGCTACTTACGTAGTGAAGTAGTCGATCACGAATTAAGAAATGCTATTGATGAATCAATTGACAAATTAGAGGATCAGATCCGCCGTCAAAAGACTCGCTTAAATCGTCGTCATAAAGAAAAATTAGCTAAGACATTCTTATCTGATGAAACTTATGACTATTCAAAAGATGTTGTTAGTAAAGTAAAGAGAATTGTTGTTGATGACCTTGATGTTGATGAAGCCATCATGCAGATGGAATTAGCTGACCATGATTTCTATGCTTTCAGAGATAAAGATACTAATTTAGTTTCTGTGATCTATCAACGTAAAGATGGTGGCTATGGCGTATTAGAACTTGTTTAATTATCATTTAGGGGTTAATAAGCCCCTTTTTAAAATGGAGAATATATGGAAATATTAAAGGCAGATAAGAAAGATTTACAAGTTATCTTAGCCATTTATAAAAAGGCAAGGCAATTTATGATCGATACAGGTAATCCTTATCAATGGGCAAGTGGTGGACCAACAAAAGGACAGTTGCTAAATGACATCATTAATAATGATCTATATGTGATAAAAGAGAACGAAAGAATTGTTGGAGTATTTGCTTTTATCATTGGAGAGGATCCTACATATAAGATAATTGAACGAGGAAAATGGTTAAGTGATAGTGAATATGGCACAATACATAGAGTTGCCTCTGATGGAAGTAACCATGGCTTATTTGATCTGATCATTGAATACTGTTCTAATATAATTGATCATTTACGTATAGATACACATTCGGATAATAAAGTCATGCAACATTTGATAGAAAAAAATGGATTTCAAAAATGTGGTATTATCTATGTAAGCGATGGATCAGCACGTATCGCTTATGAAAGATTACTTATATGATATTTTTGTTAATAAACTATTAAAAATTTACTTAAGCTTTATAGAAACATCATTTACATTTTATTTACTTTTAATAAAATGCATTTGAATAAGGAAGGAGTTAAAAGCGAATGAAACCAGATAATTTTCTAAATGGGGATATGGGCAAAAAAATTATATTAATAAAGGAGAATGTATGAAAAAATTGTTAATTAGTTTAATTTTTTTATCATGTGTTTGTGTTCGCTTAGTTTACCAATATATGCAGATGATCGTCAAACAATAGATTATGGCAATCTTAATGATTCAGAAAAAGAATTATTAGATCAATATATGGAAGATAATCCTGAGTTTGAACTAGATACTATCCCATTGAGCATAACAAGTGAGACTTATTATTTTGATGAAGATGGTGAATTGATTAATAATAAGGCAAGAGGAACGATTTCTTCTTCATCCATGACCATCACTATCTACACAGGTAAATTTTACGATGCCACTTACGATAAGATAAAAGTTTCTGCTACTGCTACATGGAACACTGCACCAGTGTTTAGGTTAAAAGATGCCTTTGCAGTTGCTTGGGGTGATAATTTCGCTGCTACATATTATTCATGCTCAACATATTATCAAAGTGTAGGTTGGAAAACTGGACAATCTTCTCTTGTCTCAGCTAGCCCCAATGCGGGTATCGGATATTCTGTTAATGTTAATTTGGCACAAACATTAAAGAAAGTTACAATCCAAGTTGACTTACAGAAAGTTGATAGTACTGGTACTGCAAATGTAGTTGCTTCTTATGCTCATTCTACACTTAATATAGGTGGTGTTTCCGTTGGTTTCTCTTCTAGTGACAAGGTTTCAATCAGTTTTTCCGGAAGTTTTGGGGGAAAGTATGATACTATGACAAAAATGACATATTTTAATTATTAGTTTATGAAAAAAAGTTTTTTAGCAATAGGTATTTTACTATTTTGTATCTTATTGAATACAATTGATACTGTTTGCTTTGTTGTATCTATCCCATTAGGATTATTTGCATTGTGGATGCTATATTCCGAATATAAGAAAGATAAAAATCAATAATCATTTATTTATTGTCATTGTATCATATTTAATAAGGGTCACCTTAGTGATCCTTTATTGTCCTATATAAAAAAAGATAAAAATGTTGTATAATAATCTTGTTAAAAAGGAGATTAGTTATGGCAGAAAAAGGTAAGAAAAATTTTTTCAATAATTTATTTGTAGAAGATGAAGATGAAGAAGAAGTAACTGAAGAAGAAGAAAATACAAGTGCATATGAAGAGGCTTGTAATCAACAAGTAAAGAGCGTTTCTAATGCTAAGATGATCATTAAGGAACCACGTAGCTATGACGATGCTAAAGAAGTGGCAGAATACTTATTAAAAGGGAAAGCTGTTATTGTTAATATTCATAAGTTAAATGAAAGCAGTGGAACAAGATTATTAGATTATCTTACTGGTGTATCATTCGCGATCAAAGGAAGTTATCAAAAAGTTGATAACAATGTATTCTTATTTGCTCCTAGTGAGATGCCTGTCGATGGGAAGATAGAAGTTGGTGAATAGCGATATACTACAACATTACCATGGTTACGAACAACTTCTAAAAAAGTTAGATGAACTTACTTATTTATATCAAAAGAATGGTATAAGTCAGATCACTAATTTTATTGATCCTGCAAGTCAAGAGGTAGCAATTAGATATCTTGCTAATGATGACTATTATCTTTATGGAGGTTATGATGAAGCTATTAGAAAGGTACTTGTCATAGGTAAAGATAAAAAGCCACAAGAGGTTATTACTTGTTTAATGGCGACATTTAACACACGATTTAATTCTTTGGATAATCGAGATGTTAAAGGGGCAGTATATAACTTAGGTATTGATACAGATAAGATCGGTGATTTCTGGGTAGATGATAATAAGATATTTATCTACTGTCGTAATGAATTATCTGATTATTTAGTGGATTATTTTGATCAGATCGGTAGATGTTCAGTTAAGTTTGTAAAAGTTGACCATCAAGCTCAGCAATTCAAGTTTGAATCATTTAGCACAACTATCTCTTCTTTAAGACTCGATAGTGTAGTAAGTGCCATAATGAGAAAGAGTAGAGAAAAAGCGAAAGTTAAGATCAATTCAGGAGATGTTAATGTGAATTTTCATGAAGTTGATGATTGCGACCATTTGTGTAATATTGATGATGTGATATCTCTAAAAAAAATAGGCAGATATAGAATAAAAGATATTCAAATTAATAAAAAAAGTGGTAAAATATTACTTAGTATTGACAAGTATAGGTAGAAGGAGTGTCTTATGGGTGAATTACGAAGATTTAATTTAGTCCCTAACGGTTATGATTGTTATCAAGTAAATAACGAAGTTGATAGATTGGAGTATCAGATTCAACAACTTAACGAAAAGATCTTGATGTATCAAAATCAGATAGAGACAGTAAATAACCAATTTTTGATGATCAAAAAAAGATACCAATTACTTGTATCAGAATTGTCAATGCGAGAGAAACAGGCTGATGATGTTGCTCGATTAGCATTGAAAGAAGCAAATTCGATGATCGATGATGCTAAACACAACGCTGACAACATTATACAAGAAGCAATATTGGAAGTTCAGGGTTACATAGATCAATTGAAGACTTATGAAGTAGATACGAAGAATTCTCGTCAAGAAGTCATTGATGCTGTTAATGTATTGATTGAAAAGCTAAATAAATATGAGGAGATTGAACTTCCAGATCCATTTAAAAAGAACGAAGAAAAATAAGCGTTGAAAAAGACATGCTTTTAGTTAAGAGAAATCAGAGAATCATCGGGTGGTGAAAGATGATCAAAATTAATTAAAAGATATCACTTTGGAGCTGTACTAACGATAAGTAGTTTGTACCGTAGATCTGCGTTAAAGATTTTAAGTGCACAGTATTTTATTACTGTGAAATAAGGTGGTACCGCGTTAATTACGTCCTTTACATAAGGACGTTTTTTTATAGAAAAAGAGGGAGATGTTTATGGATTATAAAGACACACTTTTAATGCCAAAGACCGATTTTGAGATGAGAGGCAATCTTACTAAAAAAGAACCACTTATCTTAGAAAAATGGGAAAAGATGAACTTATACGACAAAATGACTAAGCAGAATAAGGGTAAACCTTATTTCATGTTACATGATGGACCTCCGTATGCTAATGGAAACTTACATATGGGAACTGCCATGAACCGTTGCTTAAAAGATTTTGTTGTTAAATCAAAACATATGATGGGTTATGATACACCATTCTATCCAGGATGGGATACTCATGGTTTACCTATTGAAAATGCCATGGCTAAATTAGGATATGATCGTAAAAAGATGAGTACATCTGAGTTTAGAGCAAAATGTGAAGAATATGCTAAAAGTCAGATTGAGATCCAAAAAGCAACTGAGAAACGTTTAGGTGCCGTTGCTGATTATGATAATCCTTATATCACTTTACATAAATCTTTTGAAGCTGATCAAATCCGTACTTTTGGTAAGATGGCTATGAAAGGATTGATCTTCCAAGGATTAAAACCTATTTATTGGTCACCTGAGAGAGAAAGTGCTGTTGCTGATAGTGAGATCTTCTATAAAGATAAGAAAGATATGACTATCTATGTATCTTTTGATGTTGTTGATGGTAAAGGTGTTCTTGATGGCGATGAAAAGTTTGTCATTTGGACTACTACTCCTTGGACAATCCCTGCTAACCTTGCTATTTGTTTAAATCCAGCATTCACTTATGCTGTTGTAAAAACAGAAAAAGGTAAACTCATTGTTTTAGATAAGTTAGTAGATCAATTGATGAAAGAGTTTGGTCTAACTGATTATGAAGTTATTAAGACTTATAATGGTCAACAATTAGAATATATCACTACAAGACACCCATTATATCCTGAGAGAACTTCACTTGTCATCTTAGGTAACCATGTTACTGATGAAGATGGTACAGGTTGTGTTCATACTGCTCCAGGTCATGGTCTTGACGACTTCTACATTGGTCAAAAATATGGATTACCTGCATATTGTCCAGTTGATGATAAAGGCTGTTTAATGGAAGAAGCTGGTGAAAGATTAAAAGGTAAGTTTGTTTTTGATGCTAATAAAGATGTTGTCGTTTGGTTAGATGAAGTTGGTCATTTATTAGCTAATAAATGGATCACCCATAGCTATCCACATGATGAAAGAATGAAGAAACCAGTTATCTTTAGAGCTACAGTTCAATGGTTTGCTTCAATTGAAAAGATCAGAAAAGAATTATTAGATTCTATCGATAGTGTAAACTGGGTCAATGAGTTTGGTAGAGTAAGGATCTATAACATGATCAAAGATAGGGGAGATTGGTGTATTTCTCGTCAAAGAGTATGGGGTGTACCTATTCCTATCTTCTATGGTGAAGATAAGACACCTATTATTGATGAAAAAGTATTTGATCATGTAGCTGATCTATTTGAAGAATATGGTTCTAATGTTTGGTTTGACAGAGAAGCTAAAGACTTATTGCCTGAAGGATATACAAATGAACATTCGCCTAACGGTATCTTTACTAAGGAAAAAGATATCATGGATGTTTGGTTTGATTCTGGATCATCTCACAACACATTTAAACGTAGAGGTTATCCTTATCCATGTGATCTATATCTTGAAGGTTCTGACCAATATCGTGGTTGGTTCAACTCATCATTGATCGTTGGCGTTGCTACTAATGGACAAGCTCCATATAAAGCTGTATTGAGTCATGGTTATGTAGTAGATGGTCAAGGAAGAAAGATGAGTAAATCAGAAGGTAATACGATCAACCCATTAGATATCATCAATAAATATGGTGCTGATATCTTAAGATTATGGGTTGCTTCTGTAGACTTCCAAGCTGACTTGAAGTGCTCTGATGACTTATTTAAGATCGCTTCTGAAGAGTATCGTAAGATCAGAAATACTTTCCGTTTCTTATTAGGAAATATCAATCCAGAAGATTTTAACTATGAGAAAGATGCTGTTAGCTACGATGAACTAAAGTCTGTTGATAAGTATGTTTTAGTTAAACTTAATGAAGTCATTGAAAAAGCATTAGAAGAATATAACAATTATGATTATATTTCTGTAAATAATGTTCTATTTAATTTCATGAGTAATACTATCAGTGCATTCTATATGGATTATGCTAAAGATATTCTTTATATCGAAAGAAAGGATGCTTTAAGAAGAAGACAAGTTCAAACTGTATTCTATCAAGTAACTGATGCTTTAAATAGACTATGGGCTCCTATCTTATCTTATACAATGGAAGAAGTATATAGTTACTTTAAACCAGAAAAGGAAAGCATCTTCTTAGAAGCAATGCCTGAGAAAGTATCTTATCATGATGAAGAGGCTGTTAAGGCTCAATGGGATAAGTATTTACAAGTAAGAAGTGATATCTTAAAGGCATTAGAGGAAGCTAAGGCTAGTGGTATGATCAAGAAAGCATTAGAGACTAAGATCTACTACTGTCCTAAGCAAGAGTATAAGGATTGTTTAACTGGTCTTACTGAACATGATCTTGCTCAACTTGTCATTGCTTCACAATTTGAATTAACAGAAGAGAAATATCAAGAATATACTACTGGTTATATCAAAGTTGAAAAGTTTGAAGGCCATATTTGTCCACGTTGTTGGAATGTGGTTGAACATGTTGATGAAGATGGTCTTTGTGATCGTTGTCACGATATCGTTAAATAAGTACTAAAGACCCGGAAATACCGGGTCTTTTAAAGAAAGAGAGGTCATATGGAAATAATAACTTCCCTTGATAATGCTAATGTAAAGAAATGGTGTAGTTTAAAACAAAAGAAGAATAGAGATAAATATGGTCTATTTATCATTGAAGAAAAGCATTTGATCCAAGAAGCTGCTCAGGTCAATCTTGTTGTCACATTGATCGCTAGAGAAGGTAAAGAGTCTTTCATTAGATTAAATCCTACTTATGTATCTGATCAAGTAATGGCTAAGATACAAAATAACAAGTCTTTAAATGATTATGTTGCTATTTGTCGTATTCCAGCTGTAAGACTAGATTATGGTGATAGATTTGTAGTTTTAGAAAATGTTCAAGATCCTGGTAATGTAGGTACTATCATTAGAACAGCTTTAGCTTTTGGTTATGATGGAGTATTATTAACTGATGATTGTGCTGATATCTATGCTGAGAAAACAGTGCAGGCATCACAAGGTGCAATCATGAGAATGCCAGTTGTAAGAATGAAACTTGAAGAGATAGTGGAATTTTTACATGAGCAACAGTGTAAGATCATTGCCACTTTGCCTAAAACTGATAATGTTTTAAGCAATGCTACGAAATATGATAAGTATGCTTTAATGTTTGGAAATGAAGGTAATGGGTTATCTAAACAAGCAATAGCGCATTGTGATGAAGCTGTTCGTATAGAAATGGATGATTTTGAATCATTAAATGTTGCTTGTGCAGCGGCAATCTGTCTTTACAATTATCGTTATTAAAGTGTAAGCCTTAGTGCTTGCATTTTTTTTCAAAAAAATGAGAAAATTCTCAAATATGTGATTTTCCGAAAAGTATTCACAAGCTAAAAATAAAAGAATATAATAATATCGTAGCAGAAATGCTACCGATGCAAGAGCAGCGTTAAAAGTTGTGCTGGCAGAAAGAACAGGTTAAACATCTTTCTCGTTAATATCTAAAAGATATTAGACCCATCGATTGGGGGAAAGTCGGAGTCCACGCCGGGGACTTAATGGGATTTCGGCGGCTCACGATATTGCTTACGATATCGTCGATATCTTAACTGGGTATCAGGGCTGACAACCAGCAGAAAACTCTTGATTTTACATTATACATTTAAATAAAGATTATATAGAAGTAAGGTTAAAGTTATATTGTTGTTGATTTTGATTTTACTTCTTTTTTTGTTAAAAGGAGATTTTTATTTAGATGGATTGTACGAGTAAAATGTTAATTAGAGATCAAATTATTGATGCTGCTAGAATATATGGTAGGTATTTAGCTGGTCATTCTTTTTTATATGTTTTTGGAAATAGTTATTTTGAATTGTCTTTTCCTGTTGATAGGTTTAAACACCTTACAGGCGTTAATAGTGATACTCCAGCAAAGTTATTTTATCAAGATGCCAAAAAAGGAAGTCTTACTATTAATCAAATCTATTTTGATAAACGTTATCTTTATGATCTTGCTAATAGGAAATTACCTTGCTTATTAAGACTAGTTGAATTAACCAATAGTAAAATAATAATACTTAAAAAGTTAAAGACTGAATCTGTTGTATATAAACTAAGTTTAACAAATTTGGACTTTACTTTAGCTTTAGTTGAAAAGAAGGATGTTAATGGCAAAATTATTTGTAATAATTTTGTGCCTATGTCTTTAAGAGTAGATGATAAGGTAATTGAAAAGAGCACTGATCATGTTTATGTTGATTTTATCTTTTCGAAAGATGCAAGTGTTGCTAAATATGATAATTTGCTTGTTTGCAATTCTTGGTTAACTATTCCTAAAAATATCAATAATTTAATTAGTTCAGAATATTATAAGTAGAATAGATATTTTGACTTTTAGATATAATAAATAAAAGAAATATTTTTTGTGATTGGATTTGATCGCTTTAATATTGAAGAAACACAAGTGAAGAAGTTTGATGAAAAGTAATTGCTTATTTGTTACCATACATGAATAAAAGCTAATAAAAAGCGACATAATGTCGCCTTTTATTAGCTTATTGTTTTTCAATTTTAGTGACTTTATATCCTGCTTTTACTATTGCATCTTTGACTTTTGTTTCATCAAGTGTTTCTATATTTTCCACAATAGCATAACTGCCATCTAGAATAGTTTTAGAAACGATGCCGATATCTAATAAAGCATCCTCAACAGCTTTTTGACAATGTGAACACATCATTGTATCTATGTAGATATAATAGGTGTTCTTATCTTCTACAATATTTTCATTGATGTGATAAGGCTTAAAACTATTTATCCTTAAAGCATTTGAGATAACAGTGATGGAACTTAGTGACATTGCTAAAGAACTGATCATTGGGTTAAGTTTAATATTGATGAAACTTAATGCACCAGCTGCTATTGGTATTAATATACAGTTATAACCTAATGCCCAGAATAAGTTTTGCTTGATGATCCTTAATGTGAACTTAGCAAGCTTTAAGCTATTTAATAAATCTGCAAATTTATCGCTGATAAGAACAACATCACTGCTTTCAACAGCTATATCAGTAGCATTGTTGATCGCAATACCTACATTTGCTTGTACTAATGCAACTGAATCATTAATGCCATCACCGACCATAGCAACTTTCTTACCTTGTGATTGTAGATCTTTAATAACTTCTTGTTTTTGTTGTGGTAAGACATTAGCAATGACATGTTTGATATTGACTTGCTTAGCTATGTTTTCAGCGACTTTTTGATTGTCACCTGTTAATAATACAATATCATAATCTTTTAATTGAGCTAATATGTCTTTTATACCATTTTTTAATTTATCAGCGATCAGATAGATACCTATTAATTTTTGATCTTTTGAATAGTAGAGAGCAGTGTAACCACTAAGTGATTCTTCGTTAACTATCGAAGTATCAACATTCAAGCTACCCATGAGTTTTTTATTACCAATAGCAAACTTACTTCCTTTATGATCGGCTTGCAAACCATGACCTACTATATATTCTTTATTTGTTAATTCAATATCCTTGATATTTTTATCTTTGCAATAGTTTAATATCGCTAAGGATAATGGATGTTCACTATTCTTTTCAAGTTGATTTAAGATACTGTAATAATCATCACACTTGTCATAAATAGTTTCATCAATAACAAATGGTTTTCCTACAGTAATAGTATTTGTTTTATCAAATACTAGTGTATCGATCTTACTTGTTTCTTCAATTACGGCAGCATTCTTAAATAAGATGCCATTTGATGCAGCTTTACCAGTTGATACCATGATGGCAGTAGGAGTAGCTAAACCTAAAGCACATGGACAAGATACGACTAGAACGCTCATACCATAATTTAATGAAGTCTCAAAATCTTTTGAAATGATATACCATACAATAAATGTAATAACACTCACTGTAATGACAAATGGGATAAAATAAGATGAAATTTTATCAGCTAAAGTAGAAATTGGAGCTTTTGAATTGGCTGCTTCAGAAACTAATTCGATGATCTTGTTAAATGTTGAGTTCTTATAAATACTCTGAGCTTTCATGATCATCGTACCATTTAAGTTTAAGCTTCCAGATAGTACTTGATCATTGACATTCTTTTCTACAGGTAAGCTTTCTCCTGTTAGAGAAGAGCTATCAATGAATGAATGACCTGATACTACAATACCATCTACAGGTATCTTTGCCCCTGGTTTGATAAGTAGTAGATCATCCATATTTACTTCATCCACTTTAACATTTACCTCATTACCATCGTTGTAAAGAATAGCAGTCTGAGGTGCAATATTTATCAAGTGAGTGATAGCTGAGGTGGTTTTGATCTTACTTGATTGTTCTAAGTGTTTTCCAATAGATACAAAAGTTAAGACCATAGCCCCTGTTTCAAAATATAAAGAGTGAGTATAGTGATAAGCCATAGTGTTATTGTCGGTCAAGATGATCTTAGACAGTACATATAGACCATATAACATTGATGCTAAACAGCCTAATGAGACAAGTGAATCCATAGTAGGCTGTCTTTTTAATAATTGTTTTAGCCCACCAATGATCCTTTGTTTATTAAGATAATAGATGATCAACATCAATAGCAATTGAATGAAGCTGTGTAAAGGCGGATTTACATCAGGTTTGATAAAATTGAATTGTGGAAGATTAAACATACTTCCCATAGCAAGATAACTTAATAAGACCATAAAGAATATTGTTAAATACAAAGTCTTCTTTTGTTTTTGATATTCTTCATCTACTGTTTTACTTTTTTGTAATGGGTCGTACAATTTGGCTCCATAGCCAGAGTTTTTAACTGCTTCAATAATTGTTTCACTTGATAGTGAAGCATCTTTATCGACAGAAAGTTGATTTAATAATAGATTTACTTCACATTGATTGATACCATCTAGTTTACTTACTGCATCATGTACATGTCGCGCACAATTTGAGCAAGTCATTCCTGTAATGTCATACTTTTCTTTCATATTTGGATAACCTCCATCAAATATTATAAATGATAATCAGTTAGTTTTGGCTAATTTGCTCAGAAAAATAAAAGTTTCCAATTTGAATTTTGGAAACTTTATAAACTATTTTGTTTCTTCTGTGTCTTGAACAGTTTCTGTAGGCTTTTGCTTTTCAGCTTCTTCTTGCTCTAAAACTCTATAGGCTACTTTACCTACTAGTGTCTTAGGTAATTCATCACGGAATTCAATATCTCTAGGAAGAGCGTATTTAGCAATATGTTTAGAGCAGTATTGAACAATTTCATCTTTGATAGAATCATCAGCGATGATACCAGGTTTTAAGACAACAAATGCTTTTACTTTTTGCATTCTGTATGGATCTTTAACTCCAATGACACAACTGATCTGAACCTTTGGATGACCATCAATGACATTTTCAATCTGTGAAGGGTAGACATTATAACCAGAAGTAATGATCATACGTTTAATTCTTTGCTTGAAATAAACATAACCTTCTTCATCCATGAAGCCTAGATCGCCTGTATGTAAATAAATATTACCATCGGCATGCTGTTTTAATGTATTAGCTGTCTCCTCATCGTTATTTAGGTAACCTAACATAACTGTTGGTCCTGTTAAACAGATTTCTCCCTCTTCACCAACTTTTAATTCTTCAGTTGTTCCTGGAGTACAGATAACAAATGTTGTATCAGGATAAGGAAGACCGATAGAGCCTTCTTTGTATTTTGTTCTTGGAGTCAAGCAACAAGCTGTTACACATTCAGTAGTACCATATCCTTCACATACTTGAATTCCAGCTTTATGCTCACTTAAGAAGTTATCAACTTTGTGCTTCAACTCAATTGATAATGAATCTCCACCAGAGTACATACCTTTTAAGTAAGATAAGTTAGCATTTTCCATTCCTGGAGTTCTCAATAAAGCTTCAAATAATGTTGGTACACCAGCGATGAAGTTAGGCTTTTTCTTTAATAAACTTTTTCCATAAGTCTTAACATTGAACATAGGCATTAGTGAACAATAGATGCCATTAGTAAGACATGTGTGGATTCCAATTCCTAAACCAAAGCCATGGAATAATGGCATTGCTGCTAAGATAGAATCACCAGGTTTGAGCTCAACATCCATAGCGACTAAAGACTGCATACTTAAAGCATTGAAGTTTAGATCTGTTAACATGATACCTTTTGTAGTACCAGTTGTTCCACCAGAATATAAGATAACGGCGCATCTATCAATGACAAAGTCAATCTTTGGTAAAGGCAAAGGATAACGTTTACCCATATCAATGAAAGCACTCCAATCAAGAGAGTAAGCTTTATTAGGTAATTCAGCATATTTGTTACCTGTCTTCATAGAATATAGTGGTTTTAAATACATTGGAAGTTCATCAATGATCTTAGCCATAACGATGATGACTTGATTTTGACAATCAGCTCTAGCAGCAACAACCTTTTCATAGAATTGATCTAATGTAAAGATAGCTTTTGAGTTAGAACAATTTAGATAGAAAGTAATCTCTGATTGAGCACTTAGTGGATGGATCATATTTGCGATAGCGCCAATCCTATTGATCGCATAGAAAGTCTCTAATGCTTGAGGACAGTTTGGCAAGCAAACAGTTACAGCATCACCTTTTCTGATACCAATTGCATATAATGCTTTGGCTGTAGTTTCTATCTTATTGATAAATTCACTATATTTAGTTTTCTTACCTTGAAACTCATAAGCTGTATCATTCCAATGCTTAGTAGCTGTATTTTTAAGCATTTGATACATTGTTTCAGGTTTGTAATCTAATTGGTGTTTCTTTTCAAAAAAGTTATCGAAACGATTTTCGTACATATTTATTCTCCTTTAAGCGTGTTTTATTATAACATAACTTTTTTATAATTACTATTTCTACAAAGTAAATATAAGTTTACATACGATCATAATATAAACTAATAAGTGGCAATTAAATTGATATAATTCTCAAATATGTGATTGTTAGAAAAGTCTTCGTGAGTGAAAGATAAAATGATAGAATAATAACGTAGTAGAAATATTACTGATGTAATAGTATCTAAATATGATACTTTGCTTGTTAAATGCTAAAATATAGTAATTCCTGATACGATTTATCATATTATAAATGACTGTTTTTATTCTAAGTAAGACTTCTATATGTTCACAATGAACAATCTCTGTGTCATTAGGTTATTTATTTATGAGAATAAATTTAGTATAATATTAAATGGAACGAGGTTCATTATGTTTTTAAAACGGATTATTTTACAAGGATTTAAGTCATTTGCTCAAAAAACAGTCATAGAATTCGATCAACCTTATACTGGTATCGTTGGTCCTAATGGTTGTGGCAAGAGCAATATCATAGATGCTATCAAATGGGTATTAGGAGAGCAGTCAGCTAAGAATATGCGTGGTAACAACATGTCAGATGTTGTTTTTGCTGGTGCAGAACAGAAAAAAGGAGTTAACTTAGCCGAAGTTACTTTAGTATTTGATAATAGTGAACATAAACTTAATTCCGATTATGCAGAACTAGAGATAACTAGAAGATTATATAAAAGCACCAATGAAAGTGAATACTTAATCAATAAAAATGTTTGTAGATTAAAAGATATCGTTGATCTTACTTTAGATAGTGGTATTGGTAAAGATAGTTTAAGCATCATCACTCAAGGCAATATTCAAGCATTTGCTGAAGCTAAGCCAATTGAGAGAAGAGCTTTATTTGAAGAGGCTGCATCAGTAAGTAAATATAAAAAGAGGAAAACAGAAGCTGTAAATAAGCTTATAAAGACTCAAGAAAATATTGATAGATCAAATGATATATTGACCGAACTTGAAAGACAAGTATCACCTTTAAAAAAGCAAGCTATCAAAGCTGAGCAATATCTACAAAAGAAAGAAAGATTAACTGAGATTGAAGTCGCTGTTATGGTCAATGATATCAAAACACAGATTGATGACCTTTCGACTATTGAACAACAATTATTTGATCTAGGTTATAAAGAAACTACTTCTAAAGCTTCTATTCAGATCATGGAAAATTCAACTAATGATCTAAGAGAAGAGATCAATAAGATCGATAGTGATGTTCATAAATCACAAGATAAGTTATATAACGTTTTAAATGATATTCAATTATTAGAAAAGCGTAAAGCCGAAGTTGAAGAAAAGAGAAAATATATTTTGGAGACTGGTACAACTGCAGCTAAAGTTGAGGAATTATCAAAGGCTTTAAATGAAGCTAATATTGAATATAATGATAGATTAGAAAGAAAAAAGAGCTTAGATGCTGAATTAAATCTATTGGAGCAGAACTTATCTCACTATAATTCAAAGATCATTGAATTATCAAGAGATATAAATAGCTTAAATAGTAATATCAACTATTTAACTAATCGTAAGAGTGTATTAGAAAGTCAGATCAAGTCACCATTTGATAAAGAAAATGGTGTTAAGACGATCATTGAAAACAAGAAGACTTTAAATGGTATCTATGATGCTGTTACTAATTTGTTAAAGCCTGATGAAGGTTATCAACAAATGGTATCTACAGCTTTAGCTGGATCTATTTATCATATTGTTACTAAAGATGAAGATAGTGCCAAAAATGCGATAAAATTCTTAAAAAGAAATAAAGCGGGTAGTGCAACTTTCTTACCTATTAATGTTTTAAAACCACGTTATGTCAATAAAGACCATTTATTTGTTGCTGAACACACAGAGGGTTTCTTAGGTTTAGCAAGTGATTTTGTTGATTGCGAACAAAAGTATGATGTAGTTGTATTATCTTTACTTGGTAATGTTTTAGTATGCCAGGATCTTGATAGTGCTACTTCTTTAGCTAAACGTTTAAATCATCAATATAAAATCGTCACCTTGGATGGCGATGTTATTTATCGTGGTGGAACTATGAGTGGTGGCTATAATCAAAAAGTCAATTCACCTCTAACTTATAAAAGTCAATTACAAGATATCGATAACAAGATCACTAAGTTCAATAACGAAGTCAATGAAAAACAAACTGAATTTAATAAAACGCAGAAATTACGTGATGATACCCAACAAGATCAGATTTCTAAAAAAGTACAATTAGCTTCTCTTAATGAAGTATTAGATATCAAAAAAGAAAAATTAGAAAAATTAAAAGAAGAATATGATCGTGTTAAACCAGATAGTTCTATAGAAAGTTCTTATCAAGATGAGCTTATTGATAAATTAAATAAAGCTTATAATGATAAGGATGATATAACTAATCAGATAAGTCGCAAAAGAGAAAGACGTGTTTCGGCCAATAGCGAAATGCAACGTAAGTATGCTCAATTAAGACAAGTCAGAGATGAATTATCTCAGATTGAATCTTCGATCAATTCGTTGAATATTGAAAAAGCTAAGACTATTTCTAATAGAGATAATCTATTAGAAAGACTAGCAAGAGATTATCAATTGACTTATGAATTTGCTAGTGAAAAGCAATATGATATTGATATTGAAAGTGCTAAAGAAGAAGTATTAGTATTACGCAAAGAGATCAGAGAATTAGGAAACATCAATTTGGATGCTCCTAAAGATTATGAAGAGATAAATTCACGTTATGAATTCATGGATAAACAGATCAAAGAGCTCATTGCTTCTAAGGATAACTTATTAGGAATCATTTCTGAAATGGATGAAACAATGAGTAAACAATTTAAGGAGACTTTTGACAAGATCAATAGTTCTCTAAATGAAGTATTTACGGTATTATTTGGTGGTGGAAAAGCGAAATTATTCTTAGAGGATCCTGATGATATCTTAAATTCTGGAATTGATATTGATGTTCAACCTCCTGGAAAGAGTATTCAAAACATTAGATTATTTTCAGGTGGTGAAAAATCACTTATCGCGATCTGTGTGTTATTTGCGATATTAAAAGCTCGTCCAGTACCATTATGTATTTTTGATGAGGTTGAAGCTAGCTTAGACCAAGGCAATGTTGATAGATTTGCTAGATACATTCATAACTTTGAAGATCAATCTCAATTTATCGTCATTACTCATAGACCTGGTACAATGGCTGAGTGTGATGTTTTATATGGTATCACTATGCAACACAAAGGTGTATCAAATGTGATCAAAGTTAAATTAAAAGATGCTTTAGATTATGTGAAAGAGGAAAAAGATGGGACTGTTCAGTAAGAAAAAAGAATCAAATATTTCAAATTATCTAGATGGTTATCAAAAGACTAATAAATCATTAGCGTCAAAGATCACTGCTTTATTTGGTGGTTATAGTGCAAATAATGATGATATCTATGAAGAATTATTAGTCTTGCTCATTTCTGCTGATGTTGGTGTCGAAGCTGCGGAAAAATTGATGGACTTGTTAAAAGAAAAGGTTAATGAAAAGTTCTTGAGAAGACCTCAAGATGTCATAAATGAGTTAGCCGATATCATTATCGAAAACTATAGTCAATATCAACCTGTTTCAGAAGAGCTTACTAACAACCATTTGATCATGATGGTTGGTGTAAATGGGGCTGGCAAGACTACTACTATCAGTAAGATCGCAAATTATTATCTTAACCAAGGTAAGAGTGTTGGCTTGATCGCTGCTGATACATTTAGAGCAGGTGCTGTAGATCAATTAAAAAAATGGGCTGATAAATTGAATATCGAATGTATCTGTGGAAAAGAAAATGCCGATCCAAGTAGCGTATTAGTTGATGGTGCAAGATTCTTTAAGGAAAATCCTGTAGATATCATCATTGCTGATACTGCGGGAAGACTTCAAAATAAGAATAACTTGATGAAAGAGTTAGAGAAGATGGTCAGAGTCACCAAGAGAGAATTAGCTAGTGAAAATATTGATATTTGGTTGACTATCGATGCTACTACTGGACAAAATGGTTTATCACAAGCCGAGATATTCATTGATAGTGCTAAAGTAAACTCAGTTGTGCTTACAAAAATGGATGGTACAAGTAAGGGTGGTATTGTTCTAAGTATTAACGATAAATATCATTTGCCAGTAAGATTTGTTACTTATGGTGAAAATATCGAAGCAATCAAAGAATTTGATATTGAAGACTATGTTAATTATCTGATAAAAGGTAAATAGGATGGATGATTTTGAATATATCAATGAATTGTTGCCATTCTATATAGAACTATTAACTGATAAGCAACAACAGATATTGAAATTATATTATTTTGAAAATTATTCTCTTGCAGAGATTGCTGAAGACTTGCAGATCAGCAGAAATGCTGTCTATGATTCTTTAAAAAAGAGTATCAACTCTATCAAGAGATATGAAGAAAAATTACAACTATTGGCTAATTATAAAAAGAGAAATGAGTTGTATGAAAGATTGAGATCACTTGCTAATCAACAAGTTGATGATATAGTAAATGAATTAGTGAACATGGAGGATTAAAAATGAGTAAGGTTATTGCGGTAAACGCAGGTAGTTCATCACTAAAATTTAAGTTATTCCAAATGCCAGAAGAAAATGTTTTAACTGATGGTATTGTAGAAAGAATCGGTATGGATGATGCAATCTTTTCAATCAGAGTAAAAGGTGAAAAGGTCAAAAAAGTATTGCCAATTAAGGATCATCAACAAGCTGTTGATATGTTATTACAAGCACTTGTTGATTATCAGATCGTTGACAAATTGGAAGATATCGATGCTTGTGGACATAGAGTACTACATGGTGGCGAAAAGTACGCTGATAGTGCTGTTGTTACAGAAGAAGTTGCTCAAGATATCTTAGATATGAAAGATCTTGGACCTTTACATATGATGGCAAATTATACAGGTTATGCTGCTTTTGCTAAAGCATTACCAAATGTAAAACATGTAACAGTTTATGATACTTCTTTCCATCTTTCTATGAGTAAAGAAACATTCTTATATCCATTACCTCTTGAATATTATGAAAAGTATCAAGTAAGAAGATATGGATTCCACGGTACATCTCATAAGTATATTGCTCAAACATATGCTCAGATCGCTAATGATGAGAATAAAAATATCATTTCTTGTCATTTAGGTAACGGAGCATCTTTAGCTGCTATCAAAAATGGTAAGTGTGTTAATACTTCAATGGGATTCACTCCTCTTGCTGGTATTATGATGGGTGGTAGAACAGGTGATGTTGACCCTTCTGTATTACCATATTTAATGGAAAAGACAGGTTTAACTTGTGCTGAACTTATCAATGTATTCAATAAAAAGTCAGGTTTATTAGGTGTTAGTGGCGTTTCTAGTGATGCTAGAGATATCCAAAAAGCTGTTGACGAAGGAAATGAAAGAGCAATCTTAGCTCGTAAGATGTATGCTCAAAGAGTTATGAGTTATATTGGTTCATATTATGCTCAATTAGGTCATGTTGATGCTATCATCTTCACTGCTGGTTTAGGTGAAAACGACGTAAAAGTTAGAGAAGAGATCTGTGACTTATTAGAAGAACCATTTGGTGTTAAATTAAATAAAGAGCTTAACTCTGTTACTAGAGGCAAACAAGTTAAGATCTCTACTGATGATTCTGCAATCGAACTTTGGGTTATCCCAACTGATGAAGAAGTAATGATCGCTCGTGATACAGTAAGATTATTAAATCTTAAATAGTGATTAACTTATTGAAGAGATATCTTGAAAATGATATCTCTTTTTTTGATTCGAAAAGAAAAGACCATTTTGGTCTTTATTCTTCACTTTCAAGTTCTTCGATTATTTCATTTGATATTAACCAATCAACTACTGAATCATGATTTATTAGTAATGTATCTGTATCAACTAGGATATTATTAATTGTAATTGTCCCACTTGAATATGTTAGATTGACTAAAGCTGGTACTTTAGAAAATCCATATGTAGAAGTAAATGATGGTTTATCTTTATAATCAGTGTCTTGTAATTGTACATAGATCACACTATCTAATGAGGAAATACTATATTCTTCATAGATTACGGGTAAGACATCATTGAAAAGATATTGACTGTTGATATCACTTTCTTGATAGAATATCACATTGATAGCTGTATCAGGATTTTTTTGCAGATAAGAATTGAAATCATTTAATTCAAGATATTCAATGTTGTAATCATCAACATATGAAACTATATTTGATTCATCTTTGGGTTGAAAATATCTAAATGCACTGACCATAACGCCTGTAATAACTGCTACAAAAATAATATAAAATATCGTTCTTTTAATCACTCATATCACCTTTTATTATTTTAACACAATGAGTTATAATAGTAAATACAAGCTAAATAATGACTATAACCAGGAGGATAAAATGGAATTATATAAAGAAAAGTATTTTAATAGACGCAACTGGATATTAGATAACATCCAAAGACTAAACTTGACTAGTAATGAAACAGTAGTGATCTTAATGATCGATCTTTTAAATGAATTTGATGAAAAGATCAATATTGAATTGCTTAGTAAGAAGTGTAATCTAACTAAAGAAGAAGTAGATGACGTCATTTCTTCCTTAAATAACAAAGGATTTTTAGATATTAGACAACAAAAGGGTATTTATTTCGATATAGATCAAATATTTAAGACAACCAATAACATGATCGAAGACAGTAATTTGTATGAAATATTTGAACAAGAATTTGGCAAGACACTTAGTCGTAATGAAACTAATACCATCGCTGAATGGCAAAGGATCTATGATCATTCTTCTATCATAGCTGCCCTAAGAGAAGCTATAATCAATAAAAAGATGAGCTTTAAGTATATAGGCACTATCTTGGCTAATGGAGAAAAAGATGAATAAGGCTGATCTTATCTATACAGAGTTAGAAAGATTATTTCCTAATGCCAAATGTGAATTAGTTTATCATAATGATTTTGAATTGCTTGTAGATGTGGTTTTAAGCGCTCAGACAAGCGATAAAGCAGTTAATAGTATAAATACTCATTTATTCGAAAAGTATCCAAATCCAGCCTCTATGGCTTCTGCAGATATTACTGATCTAGAAGAATGCATCAAAAGTATTGGACTATATAAGAATAAAGCTAAACACATCAAAAACTTATCTAAGCAGTTAGTAGAGCAGTTTGATTCTAAAGTTCCTAATGATTTTGAAAGTTTGATCACTCTTGATGGCGTAGGTAGAAAAACTGCGAATGTTGTATTAGCTGAGTTGTATGATTATCCTGCTTTCGGAGTTGATACTCATGTTCAAAGGATCTCAAAAAGACTTGCTATCGCTAATGAAAATGATAATGTCTTGATGGTTGAAAAGAAACTATGCGAATTCTTTCCGAAAGAGAAATGGCATAGATTACATCATCTATTCATCTTCTTTGGTCGTTATAAATGCCACAGCAAGAATCCTGAATGTAATGATTGTCCTTTTATTAATTTCTGCACTCATCATAAATAAAAGATCTCTCTATTTAAAGAGAGATCTTATTTTTTAGTTAGAACTTGTTGGCTCAGCTGGTTCACCAGGATCAACAGGATCAGGATCAGGTTCTATTGGTTTAGTTGTCTTTTTGATAGTGATAGTTTTTTCTATTGAATTACTTCTTACATCAACAATACTGTAAGCGTAATAACCACTTATAGTGTATGTTACATCTTCATCTGTATCATTACTTAGATCATATGTAGCTGTCGGATCTGTTGATACATAATGGGTAACTTCGCCAGTCTTGTTATTGGTTATATCTACATTGTATTGAACAACACCATCGATCCATGTTTGACTGTATCTACGAACTCCAGAATATTTAGTTCCATCTAGAGATTTCATTGTTAGAGTAGTAGACTCAACTTTTGTTGCTTCCTCATCTGGGTAAGTGCCCCAAGTAACTGTTAGCTTCTTTGTCTTTTCGTCGTACTTGGCATTGAAACTTGTTATTGATTCAATTGAATCTACAGATTGATATTCTTGTACATTCGCAAATGAAGACAATACATATCCAGTTGTTTGATATTTTGTATCTGCATAACTAGGAAGAGATGTATAAGGATATAATCCCTTGATGTGAGTGATACTTGTTACTGATGAAGGTCGGTCATTTGAATTCTTTGGTTGACCAAAGGCCGTTTCTACAGAATTGGTCAAAGCATTAACTGCCGCAACATCTTTCATGCTATGGGCATATGCATATGACATATAAGTCGTACTATCTTGATAACGTCCTGTATCATAACCCATCCAGAATGAGAAAGAGTAATCATTTGTGCCCCAGATATATAATAAGTCTTTTTCTGCAGCTGCTGGATAACCCCATTTACGGATTACTGAAATATCATAACCATTTGTACCAGTCTTTCCATAAACTGAATATGCACTCTTTCTGATCCTGTATAAACGCGCGTTATATTCGAAATCATCTTCTGTACCACCATTGACACCAATGTACTCTAAGTAAGATGTTAACCAAGCGGCTCCTTCTGATAAGGCCCTTGTTTGAGATACACTTGCGACAATAGGTTCTTTGTCAGAATTGATATATTCAATCCTTGTAATAGTGTGTGGAGTAGAGTAGATACCTTTTGATAAGATCATACTTTGAGCTGCAGCCATTTGTACAGGAGATACTTCATAGCCATATGTACCTATAGAGTATTGCTCATTCATGTTATCTACCATTGATTGATCATAACCAATCTTCTTTAAGTAACTACGCATTACTGATTCACCAACAGTATCTTCAACCCAACGATATAAGATAACTGAAGGAGTATTGTATGATAATGGCAAAGTCTTTTGAACAGAAGTATCACCATTATAAGTACGTGAGTCATTTTGGATTTGGATTGATGTGCCAGTCCAATAGATTGGTTCATCAGTGATCGTATAGGATGTTGACATACCGCAATATTCGAAAGCTAGTGGATAAGTGAACATTGCTTTTGATGTTGAACCTGGTGAGATACGTGCATCATAAGCGTAGTTATACAAACGAGCTGCATCATAGTTTCTACCACCACAAACACCCACAATAAGTCCTGTATAGTTTTGTACAACTGCACAAGCTGCGTTGATATTACTATCCTTAAACTCAATGATTTCACCACGTGATAAAGCATCACAAGTTGCTTGAACAGTTTGATTTAATCCCGTATAGATTCTTACAGGAGTAGTATATGGATCAATGCCATATACTGTTTCAATTTCATCTAAGACAATATCTATGTAAGCTTGGTTAGAGATTGTTCCATCTTCACCAGTTACGGTATTAACGTTATTGATCTTGGTTCCTGATAATAGATTTTCAATCTTTACTTTTTTAGCTAGTTCATATTCTTCATCAGTGATATAGCCATGGTAATTCATCAAATAAAGTACATCGGCTGTTCTTTGTTGACATGCTTCTAAATGATAATATGGATTGTAATCATTTGGAGCATTAATGACACCGGCCAACATAGCTGCTTCTACTAAGGTTAGATCAGTACAGTCTTTGCCAAAGTAATATTGAGAGGCAATTTGAATTCCTCTAGCACTAGCACCATAGTTTACTTTATTGATATACATTTCAAGAACTCTTTCTTTAGAAACAAGTTGAGTGATCTGAAGTGCATAGTAAATTTCTTGAACTTTACGAGCGATCGAAGCTTCAGCAATAGTATCAACTGCGAAGTAAGTATTTTTAATAACTTGCATCGTAATTGTTGAACCACCTTGAGCAAATGACAAAGTACTAATGTTTACTAATAATGCTTTCGCAAAACGTGGTAAGTCGAAACCCGAATGTTCGAAGAAACGTGAGTCTTCGACAGAAACGAAGGCATCAACTAGTACATGAGGGAACTTATTATATGAATAAGAGATACGAGATTCTTTTCCTAATAAGATAACCTGATTTCCTTGATCATCATAAATGATAGAAGAGTCATCACTTACTAATTCTTCAGTATCGAGTTCAACATCGGTTTTATCTAAGATGATATTTATGACATTTACTCCTGATAATACTCCAAGCAATCCACAAAAGACGATGACGCCCATGATCGAGTTAACGATCCTTCTTCTTCTTTTTGCTCTGAGAAACTTTTTGTGTTTCTTTTCCTTTTGAGCTTCAGCACTTAACGGCTCTTTTTCTTTTTTAATCATTGATTTTCCTCCGATAGATATTTATCAATCACGTTTAGATAATCTACTTTCTTTTGATAGCGATAGGGGATCAATTTACCTTTTTCCGTAAACCATTTGTAAGGTATACTGTGTTTTGAAGTAGAATCGATAAATTCAAATAGATCAGAAGCATAAACTAAATAAGTTTCTCCTAATTCACTAAAACGGATAATCACAAATCCTATGCCCCCATATTTGATGACTCTTCTTAGATGCGTCAATTGATGAGGGTGAAATATCGATAATACTAAAGAGGTCTTTGAGTGAGTCTCTTTAGCTTCAAAGTCTAGGTATTTTCCTTTATAAACTCCATTGTAATCAGTGGTGGAAGGAGTTTGGAAATAAGCTTCAGTGATCTTAGCTGTTGAACGACTTTTATAGTCAACATTTACGATCGTAACTGGTGTAGGCTTTTTATAAATAGCAGCAACATCAGTTTCTAAATAATACTTATTTGTATCATTTAGGTCTTCTTCTAAAGACATACCACGACGCGCGTAGTTGATGTTCTTTTCACTTTGAAACTTTTTCCCATTCGGATAATTGATCATTTCATCACCACTTATGTATTATAAACCATAATTAAATATTCTACAAATCGCAACGCAATCTTAATAAAAAATTAATGATGAACATTTGTTGAATATTATGTGAATTGACATTATGTTTGTTAGAAAAAGAAGGATATTTATGCAAGTGATTTAGCTTCAGTGATTTGTTTATCTTGGTAAGTAAATCTAATGAAGAGCGCAAAAGTTCGTGCAGCTAAAAATACAACTATATGTTTATCTTATATGACATTAATTTGATCTTGGGATCTGCTAATTTGTGTGTCTATTTTTACAACAAAAAGTTGGATGAAAAACAAGAAATTGATTGATAAAACATTGACTTTATGTTATTATCATTGTGTTGCAATCTTCTTGAAAGATTTCAACCGCACTTATGAGGTTAAAGTATCATTTGATCACCTTATTGGGCGAGTCTAAGTACAAAAGGAGGTGTAATGTCATGTACGCAATTATTGAAACTGGTGGAAAGCAAGTTAAAGTTGAAGAAGGTTCAGTTATCTATGTTGAAAAATTAGATGCTGAAGAAAATTCAGAAGTAGTATTTGATAAAGTTGTATTAGTATCAGATAAGACTTGCAAAGTTGGTGCCCCTTATGTTAAAGGTGCTAAGGTTACTGCAACTGTTGAAAAACAGGGTAAAGGTAAGAAGATCATGATCTTCAAGTACAAACAGAAAAAGGGATCTACTCGTAGACGTCAAGGTCATCGTCAACCATATACTAAATGCACAATTAAGTCTATCGAAGCTTAGTTATGGTGAAGATCGAGGTTAGTAAGAACGCAGATAAGATCAAAAAGATAGAGATTAAAGGACATGCAGGATTTGCTGATAAGGGAAATGATATTGTATGTGCTGGTATTAGTTCTATTTCAATTGGTCTATTAAATGCGATCGATGAACTGACTGACCAATCATGTGATATCGTTTTTGACGATAATCACATTCGCATAGTAGTATTGAATGATGACGATGTTATTCAGACTATCTTATCTGTGGGACTTATTCAATTGAAAACAATTGAAGATCAATTCCCTCAGAATTTGAAAATAAAGATTACGGAGGTATAAAGATGAAGTACACATTAAATATCCAGATGTTCGCATCTAAAAAGGGTGTTAGTTCTACTAAGAACGGACGTGACTCTGAATCAAAACGTTTAGGTGCTAAAAAGGCTGATGGAGAATTTACTAATGCCGGTTCAATTATCTACCGTCAGAGAGGAACTAAGATCCATCCAGGTAAAAACGTTGGACGTGGTGGAGACGATACATTGTTTGCTTTGACAGCTGGTGTTGTTAAATACGAAAGATTAGGAAAAGACAAGAAACAAGTTTCTGTTTATCCAGTAGCTTAATGAAATTTATCCCCGTCGTTTTGATGGGGATTTATTTTTCTAAGAAGGAGGATATATGCAATTTATAGATCAAACTAAGATATATTTAAAAGCGGGTAATGGCGGCGATGGGATCGTTGCTTTTCGTCGTGAAGCCCATGTGCCATTTGGTGGACCATTTGGTGGAGATGGTGGCAATGGTGGTTCAGTCATCTTTGAAGTAGATACTCATAAGACTACTTTATTAGATCTACGTTTCACTAAGAAGATAACTGCTGAAAGTGGCGAAAATGGTAAAACTAAAAAGATGCATGGTGCGGATGGTCAAGATAAAATTATAAAAGTACCATTAGGCACTATTGTTAAAAATGTTGAGACAGGTAAGATCGTAGCAGATCTTACAAATGTTGGACAAAGAGAAGTCATCTGCAAAGGCGGTAATGGTGGTAGAGGGAACTTCCACTTTAAATCATCTCGTAATACTGCTCCAGATTATGCGGAAAAGGGCGAACTTGGTGAAGAGTTTGAAGCAATCGTTGAACTTAAACTTTTAGCTGATGTTGGCCTTGTTGGTTTCCCTTCTGTTGGAAAAAGTACGATCTTATCAGTAGTTAGTAGTGCTAAGCCAGAGATCGCTGATTATCCATTTACTACATTAGCTCCAAAATTAGGTGTTGTATCAGTAAATGATGGAAGAAGCTTTGTCATGGCCGATCTTCCAGGATTAATTGAAGGAGCCGCTGAAGGTAAAGGATTAGGACACGATTTCTTAAAACATATCGAAAGATGTCGAGTGCTTATTCATGTATTAGATATGAGCAACACAGGTAGAGATGTAATTGAAGATTATAAGATCATCAATAATGAATTGGGCTCTTATCAGTATAGATTATTACAAAGACCACAAGTCATCGTAGCAAATAAGATGGATGAAGATGGAGCTGAAGAAAATCTAAAGAGATTTAAAGAAGCTTATCCTGATCTAACTGTTTATGAAACAACTTCTTTGATAGGAGAGGGATTACAAAATGTCTTATATAAGGCAGCTGATCTATTAGATGTTACAGATCCATTCCCATTAGAGGATGAACAGGAAGATATCGGTGTCGTATATAAATACATACCTGAACCTGATCCATTTACTGTTAAGAACTTAGGTAATGGTAAATGGTCACTTGAAGGTGAAAAGATCGATAAATTATTTGAACGTACTGATTTTGAGGATGAAGAACAAGTCATTAAGTTTGCTTTAGGATTAAAGAAGATGGGAGTAGATCAAGCTCTTATTGACAAAGGTGCTAAAGAAAATGATGAAGTATTCATTCATGACTATATATTTGAACTAACTGAACTAGTTTAGGAGAAAATTATGATCAAGTTTATTAAGGGAACAGTATATTCTTTTACAAATGATTCTGTTATTGTTGATAACAATGGTATTGGTTATCTTATCTATTTTTCGCAACCTGAAAAGCTATCATTAGGTAGTGATGTGATGATCTTTACTTATCAGCATTTTCGTGATGATGGAACAGTCCTGTATGGATTCTTAAGTAAAGATGAATTAGATCTATTTGAAAAGTTGATCACTGTTAAAGGTTTAGGTCCAAAAACTGCAATGACTATCATCAGTAGATCTACTTATGATAAATTGGTAAGTGCTATTGAACAGGGAGATGTTAACTATTTGAAGAATATGCCATCTGTTGGTAGTAAAACTGCTTCACAAATTATATTAGATCTTAAGGGAAAATTGATAGAATCCGACAATAATAATAGTGTAAAGAAAGAAAACGTTTTGTTGAAAGAAGCTATTGAAGGATTGAAATCTCTCGGTTATAAGAGTTTTGAGATCTCTCAGATCACTGGTGAACTTGGTAAGCTTGAATTAAAGAGTGTTGATGAATATCTGAAGGAAGGCTTAAAGCTTTTGATGAAACACAGAGGTATTTAACTATGGAAAGACTTATCAGTGCAGAAAAAAGAGAAGATGATAATGAAGATGTTTCTTTAAGACCCCAAAGTTTAAAAGAATATATTGGTCAAGATTCTCTTAAAGAAAATCTAAGTATCTTCATCAATGCTGCTAAAAAAAGAAATGAAGCTTTAGACCATGTTTTACTATATGGCCCTCCTGGACTTGGTAAAACTACACTTGCTTTTATCATTGCTAATGAGATGGGAACTAATATCAGAGTTACCAGCGGCCCTTCAATTGAAAGAGCTGGTGATCTTGCTGCAATACTTTCAACTTTAGAAGCAGGTGATGTATTATTTATTGATGAAATTCATCGTTTGCCAAAACAGGTTGAAGAAGTCTTATATCCAGCTATGGAAGACTTCGCAATTGATGTAGTAGTAGGTAAAGATTCAGCAGTAAGAAGCATTAGACTTGATCTACCACCATTTACTTTAGTAGGGGCTACTACTAGAGCTGGAGATATAAGTGCACCAATGCGTGATCGTTTTGGCATCATCAATAAACTAGATTATTATGATCATAAGCAACTCTCTCAGATCATCACAAGAACGGCAAAAGTATATAACACTCAAATTGATGAAGAAGCTGTCAATGAATTAGCAACTCGTTCTAGAGGCACACCAAGAATTGCTAATAGATTATTTAGAAGAGTAAGAGACTTTGCTGAAGTGTTAAATGATGGCATCATCGATAAAGAGATCTGTGTTAAATCTCTTGATAAATTAAAAGTAGATAAATTAGGCTTAGATGAAGTAGATCATCGTTATCTAAAAGGTATCATCGAAAGATTTAAAGGTGGACCAGTTGGTGTTGAAGCTTTAGCTAATTCAATAGCTGAAGAAACAACTACATTAGAAGATGTATATGAACCATATTTATTACAAATTGGCTTTATTCAACGTACAGCGAGAGGTAGGATTGCTACCGAAAAAGCTTATGAACATCTTAAAATAGGCTATCAAGATTCATTATTTAAGAACTTATAAAATGCAGTTAATTCTGCATTTTATTATACTCATTCAAAAAAAATATAATAAAGTTATTACTTGAAAATAATTCTAATATTGTTAAAATGAGCTTGCAATTAAAAGATACTAAAAATAGTATCAAAGAAAGGGAATCAATTATGAATGAAATAAAAACTAAACCTTGTCTTGTTTTTTATGATTAGGGAAGCAAATTTGACGAATATTTTAATCTAAATTTAATTCAATCATTAACATTGATTTGCTTAATAGCATCACCAATAATTATTTCCAGCTTTTTTATAAAACAAATCATTACTCATATATTCATTTGGAAATGTTTTTATTATAGAAAGGATAGGTGGATATATAGGGTTTGTGATTTAAGAAATATTGAAACAGATGTTTACACTGATTTAAAAGTATATAAAGAAACTCTGTTTGGCTATCACTGTTACTATAAAGATTATAAAAATAGAAAGAGGAGAGTATTTATTTCTAAATGCTTTCCAAATATCGATGAGATATTATATTAAAATACTAAATTTTGTTTACAAATCTTTCTTATTAAAACAAGGATAAAGTCAGTTAATAAACTTTAAAAGAAATTAATATGATATTGTATTTTAATTCACAAAAAGTTAAAAAAACTGTATAATATAAGGGTAGTTAGGTAACTAACTGAATTTATTATGCTCATATTTTGAAAGTTTAGGAGGAAATTATGTCAAAAATTATCAATGTTTATGGCAGAGAAGTATTGGATTCACGTGGAAATCCAACTGTTGAAGTTGAAGTAACTACTGAATCAGGTGCTTGGGGTCGTGCAATCGTACCATCAGGAGCTTCTACAGGTGAAAGAGAAGCATTAGAGTTAAGAGATGGTGATAAGGCTCGTTACTTAGGTAAAGGTACTACTAAAGCAGTTGCTAACGTTAATGAAAAGATCGCACCAGTTGTTGTAGGTATGGATGTTACTCAACAGAACTTAATCGATAAAGCTATGATCGCTTTAGATGGAACTGATGACAAGTCTAACTTAGGTGCTAACGCTATCTTAGGTGTATCTTTAGCATGTGCTAGAGCAGCAGCTAATTACTATGGAATTCCTTTATATAAATATTTAGGTGGTTTCAATGGTAAGGTATTACCAGTACCAATGATGAACGTATTAAATGGTGGTTCACATGCAGATTCAACTGTTGACTTCCAAGAATATATGTTTATGCCAGTTGGTGCTAAGAGCTTAAAAGAAGCTGTTAGAATCGGTGCAGAGTGTTTCCACAACTTAAAGAAAGTTTTAAAAGAACATGGTTACAATACTAACGTTGGTGATGAGGGTGGATTTGCTCCAAGCTGTCGTGAAGGTAACGAAGAACCATTAGAATTAATGACTGAAGCTGTTAAGAGAGCAGGCTATGTTCCAGGAACTGATGTTTGCTTCGCAATGGACGTTGCAGCTAGTGAATTCTACAATACAGAAACTAAGATGTATGAATTAACAAAGTCTGGCCAAGGCAATAAGACTAGTGATGAAATGATCGATATGTTAGCTGAATGGGTTGACAAATATCCTATTATCTCAATCGAAGATGGTTTAGGAGAAAGAGACTGGGACGGTTGGAAGAAATTAACTGATCGTTTAGGTAGCAAGATCCAAATCGTTGGTGATGACTTATTTGTTACTAATCCAAAGATCTTAAAAGAAGGTATTGAAAAGGGTATCGCTAACTCAATCTTAATCAAGGTTAACCAAATTGGTTCATTAACTGAAACTTTCGATGCTATGGAATTAGCTAAGAGACATGGTTATACTTGTGTAGTATCACACAGATCAGGTGAAACTGAAGATACAACTATTGCTGATATCGCAGTTGGCTTCAATGCTGGTCAGATCAAGACTGGTTCATTGTCAAGAACAGACCGTATCGCTAAGTACAATCAATTAATGAGAATTGAAGATGAATTAGGCGAGGCTGCTGAATTCCACGGCAAGAACACTTTCTACAATTTATATAAATAATCTGTTAGAAAAGCATAAATAAAGGGTTGCATATTGATTGCAGCCCTTTTAATATGTTTTAAATATTATTTACTTCGCATAATATATATTATGTTAGATTTCTACATATCTTCCTTGTCATATTGTTCATATCTATCAATGATATTCTCATAGACATCTCTTGCTTTATTGATACCAGCTGTTAAGCTTGAATAGATATTGATCATGTTTTCTGTTAGGTCAAAGTGATTTATGTTCAAGTTATTCTTTTTTTCTTTAATTACTTCATGATATCTTTCATAAGCGATCTTTACAGCATCTTGCCAAGATATATATAAGTCATCTTGAGCGTTCTGACCTATTTGATGATAGTAACTTATATTATCTTTATTTGCTATTAACAATTTTGCTAGATCATTGTAATCTTCATTTATCCAAAAACAATTATGTCCATCGATCGTATCTTCAGCTGCGCAACTATCTTTGATCAAAACAGAAGCTAATCCTGTTGCAGCTGCTTCACGAACCACTATGCCATTAGTGTCATATACTGATGGGAATAAGAACAGATCACTAAGTGAGAATAAGGCTTTTAGTTTAGATCTATCGGTCACTGCTCCTGTAAAGATACATTTGTTAAATATTTCACATTCTTTAGAATATTCTTTTATATCAATAAGATCTGCACCTTTACCCACAAATATCATTTGAAAATCGATATTTTTCTTATTAACTTGTTCTAAAGCATCTAAAATGATCTTTATTCCTTTATACCACATCATTCTTCCAACAAATAGGAATACAGGTTTCGATTTATCTTGACATATGTTATATTCTTTAGCAACTTTATCTTGTATGCTCTGCTCTATCTTTCCTTTGGAAAAATCTACGCCATTATGCATTACAAAGTATTCACCTTTATATCCTAATGATTTTAAATTTTCACCAGCACCTTTAGAAACGGCCCATACTTCATCTACAGCTGAGATATTAGATATCAATACCTTTATGGCTGCTTCTTGGATAAGCTTGTTATTTATGGCTTTTTTGATGTCATAATCAAACTTAGTATGATAAGTCATGATTATTGGCTTTTTGATCGTATCTCTTAAATATCTTGCTAGAAAAGTTGAACTAACTGGACAATGAGAATGGATGATATCGATATTTTCTTTGCTTAGATCACCTATTAATTTCATGCCAAATGGATTACCAGCCCGATATCCAACGATCTTTGTTGTATCATAGCTTTTATATCGATAGACATTAAAATCATAATCATCATTGATATTTGGATAACTTGGTGTAACAACAGTAGCATTTCCTAAATCTTCATTAATGATCTTTGCATAATTAAAAGTAGTATTGGCAACTCCATCTATTGCAGGTGGAAATGAATCGTTTAATAGACACACATTTAACTTTTTCATAAAATTCTCGCTTTCTGAATAAATTATAATATGACAAGTGTTAATATTTTGTTAATTCTTCTTAATAATTGAAATTTCATTATTTATACAATAGTTTAAAATCTCTTTAAAATTATCATCATAATCTATCCTTTTAAGGTCATTGTTTAACCAATGATCAGAAAGATCTAATGTATTTTGTTTTTCACTATATAATTTACATTGTAAGTCACATTCCAACTTATCACACTCATAAGCAAATTTTGCTTCTTTAGTTTTTCTTTCATCGAATTCTGTAATTAAATTTATAAGATCTTCTTTGATATCTAAGTTAGCTAATACTTCATTAATTGCTTTATGACCAATCTCTTTTTTAGTTTCTTCATCGATCTGCTGATAAGTAAGATCTCCAATGATGATCTCTTCAGTTTCATGGATTGCTAACATAAGGATAACTTTATAGATGTTAATATCATAATGATATTGTGAATACATTGCTAATGCTAGCATTTGAGTTGAATAGATATGTTCAGCAACTGATTCGATCCTTTCTGCTTGAATATTGGTCTGAAGCCAACCCGTTCTTAATAGATTCTTTAATTTATTACATAATAAATAGTATTCGATCACATTTTTTTCAATCATATTTTCTCCTGTAGAAAAAACAGCCTTTTAATAGGCCGTTTTTAGATTATTTAAGCAATGATAAGAATGATTGACCATTCTCAGGACGTTTAACATCAAAGTTTTCTGCAACTGTATAACCGATATTAGCAAATGTTTTAGCTAGTGGAAGTTCTCCTGATTCTTGGAAAGACTTGCTGTAAACGATGCATGGTACTTGTTCTCTTGTATGATCTGTTCCAGTCCAAGTAGGATCATTACCATGATCAGCTGTTAAGATGATCAGATCATCATCATTAACTTTTTCCATTAATTCGCCTAAGTATTTATCAAAACGGTCAATCTCTTCGCCATAACCGATAGGATTCCTTCTATGACCCCATAAAGCATCAAAATCAACTAGATTAGTGAAACAGATACCTGTGAAATCTTTTTCAGTTTGAGCAATAGTGATCTCCATACCATTAGCATTATTCTTACTCTTAAATGCCTCAGTGATACCATGACCTGAATAGATATCATTGATCTTACCAACAGAGATAACATCATAACCTGCTTCTTTTAAATGATCTAAGACTGTTTCTCCATAAGGAGCGATAGCATAGTCATGTCTATTACTAGTTCTTGCAAATGTATCACTTGTTTCACCAACAAATGGTCTAGCGATTACTCTTCCAACACGCCATTCTGGTTTCATAGTGATATCTCTTGCTATTTGACAACAACGATATAATTCTTGTAAACCAAAATGTTGTTCATGAGCAGCGATCTGTAATACAGAATCGGCACTTGTATAAACGATCATCTTACCTTCTTTGATAGCTTGTTCACCTAAATCTTTTAAGATCTCTGTACCACTAGCTGCATAGTTTCCTAACCAATCATGGCCTGTCTTTTCTTTTAATTCATCCATTAATTCTTGAGGGAATCCTGTATCAGTAAAAGCGATGAATGGCTGTTCAACCTTTAATCCCATGATCTCCCAGTGACCAGTTAAAGTATCTTTACCTTTACTTGCTTCCTGTAAGATACCATAGTAACCTAATGGTTTTCCTACTTTTTGCACACCTTTTAATGGGTGTAAGTTAGCAATTCCTAATTTTTGAAGATTAGGGATAGTTAATTGATATTTTTCAGAAATATGACCAAATGTATCAGTTGTAGCATCTCCATATAACTCTGCATCTGGTTCGGCTCCAATTCCTAATGAGTCCATTACAATTACAAATATTCTTTTGTACTTCATTCAATTTTCTCCTTTTTTTTAGCTCTTTCTAATTTATTATAAGCATCCTTTAAATGCTTACTTTCTACATGTGTATAGATTTGGGTTGTGGATATATCTGAGTGTCCTAATAACTCTTGTACACTTCTTAGATCAACATCTTCATTTAACATATGCGTAGCAAATGAATGTCTTAATGAGTGAGGTGAGACATTTTTATAGATACCTACTTCATTACATTTTTCCTTTATCAATTGAAAGACATATTGTCGATTGATCTTATTACCTAATCGATTGATAAAGAAATAAATATTTTGGTTCTTTTTGTTGAATTTAGGACGGATATGCCTTAAATAGTATAACATAGATTCGCTAGTTTCACTATCGATCAAAACTATTCTTTCTTTATTTCCTTTACCAATGATCCTTATCTGCTTATGAGAAAGATTAACAGCTTTTAATTGGATATCACATAATTCTGATACTCTTATACCTGTAACATAGATAAGTTCTAATAATAATTTTTGAAATAGTTGTTCATCATCTTCATTAAATGAATCTAATAATAGTTTAATTTCTTTTTCTGTTAAAAAAGTTGGTAAATGTACTCTTTTTTTAAGAGATAGTACTGATATAGGATCTTTTATGTTATAAGTTATAAAAAGATAGTTAAATAAGTTTTTTAATGATGTTAATAGGTGGGCAATAGAATTATCCGAAAGTTTTCCTTTCTGATCACTTAAAAAATCTTGGATCATCAGATTATCTACTTTTTCTATTTCTTGGATTTCATTTTCTTTACAAAAATCAACAAACTTTTTTAGATCGTTTTTATATGATGAAACTGTGGCCTGTGATTTTTGCTCTATTGTTGAAATATTATAAAGATAATCATTGATAGCATCTTCTACTTGCATAATTCTCTTGCTTTCTCTAACAATTCTTTAGCAGCGATCTTGGCATTATCAGTGAGTGAGGCATTAGCCATTAGGGCTAACTGTTCAATTCTCTCTTCTTCATTTAATTTATGAATATTTGAAGTTGTAGTAAATTCATTACTACTCTTAGAGATAAGATAATGGTTTTGACCACAAGCAGCAACAGATGGCAAATGAGTGACACTAAATACTTGAATACTTTTCGCAAGGTTAGCCATCTTAACACCGATATTTAAAGCAACTGAACCACTTACACCTGTATCGATCTCATCAAAGATGATAAGACTAGTTCCTTGTAATTTCGCAAATATGACTTTTAAACCTAACATCAAACGTGATAATTCACCACCTGAAGCAACTTTATTTAATGGTTGTAAAGGTAAACCTTTATTCATCGATATCATAAATATTACTTTATCTAATCCCTTATCGGTAGGCTCATCTTCATTAAATACTGTTTCAAACTTAGCGTTAGGCAAAGAAAGATCTTTTAGTTGTTCAGCGATAGTTTGATCAAGTTGTTTAGCTTTTTCTTTTCGTATAGCACTTATCTTTAGAGCTTCTATTTCATATTTTTTATAAGCTTCTTCTTTTTGCTTAGCTAATTTATTTAGGATAAAATCTTTGTTATCATAACTTTCAATCTGTTTAGCTAGATCATTCTTTATATCTATTAATCCGCTTAAAGAAGTATTGTATTTTCTCTTGGCTTTCTGTAAGTCAAATAACCTTTGATTTAATTCTTCTACTTGATCTTGATCGATGCTATTTTGTTTTAAAGATCTACTTATCTGTTCATAATCATCAGAAATATTATAATAAGCATCAATTATATCTTTGATCTTATCTTGAATATCTTCTAAGGAGTTTAAGTTATCTGCTAACTTAGTGAACTCATATAATTGGCTTAAGATACCATCATCACCATTAAAGAGATTTTCAATCTTTTCGATTGTCTTTTGGTTCTTTTCAATCTCACTAATGCTCTTTAGTTGTTCTTGTAAGTGTTCATCCTCATTTTCATCACTTAGATTTAATTTCTCTAGTTCGTTAAGTTGATATTTAATGATCTCTAATTGTGATTGATTAAAAGTAGTTTCATTAAGTTTATTATATTCTTTGACGATATCTTTGTAGCTCTTATATAAACTTTTTAATTCATCTAATTTATCATCAATCTGGCAATAGTTATCTAGTAATGATAAATGATATTTATCATTTAACAAGTATTGATTATCATGTTGACAATGAATATCTACTTCTTGAGCTAAACAATCTCTGATAAAAGATAAAGTTGTGACCCTTTGATTTAATCTGATCGTGCTTTTACCATCCTTTGTTATCTCTCTAGTTACAATAAAAGAATCATCATCATAACCAGCTTCTTTAAGCTTTTGACTCAATCTATCATTTACCGTAAATACTCCTTCAATGGTAGCTTTATCTTGACCATTTTTAATCACGGATGATGTTAATTTAGAGCCAACTAAGCAAGACAGACCATCAATAAAAATACTTTTTCCTGCACCTGTTTCACCAGTAAAGACATTAAATCCGTCGGAAAAATCGATATTTAATTCATCGATCAATATAAAGTTTTTTATATAGAGATTTGTTAACATAGATGATCCACCTCACTTATCTTCTCTTTTATATTTCCTTTTTTAAGATATAAAAGATATTCCTTATTACCGTCTCCTCCTTTTATAGGAGAATTACATATACCCATTACTGAAAGATCATTACTTATAGCGATATTAATGGTCTCGTTTAATTTTTCTAAGATGATCTTATCATCAGTAACGATACCTTGTCTATTAAGATATTTGTTGCCGACTTCAAATTGGGGTTTAAATAAGATGACTGCTTCTTTATTTTCATTAAGGATATCAGATATGGCTTCAAATATCTTTGTACAAGAAATAAATGAGACATCCATACAGATAAAGTCGATCTCATCTTTAAAATCTTCTTTTTTAAGATATCTAGCGTTGATCTTTTCTTTAACGATGACTCTTGGATCATTTCTTAGTTTTTCAGCTAATTGTCCTTCACCTACATCATAAGCATATACTCTTTTAGCTTTGAATTGTAAAGCACAATCACTAAAACCTCCAGTTGATGCTCCAATATCCAATACTACCTTATCAGATAAATCAATTTTGAACTTATTTATTGCTTCTAATAGTTTATGACCACCACGCGAGACAAAAGAATATTGTTGCTTTTTAACAGTAACAATATCACTTTCTTCTACTTCATAACCAGCTTTAGTGATAGTACGAGAATTAACTTGTACTCTTCTTTCTTTAATCGCCAAAGAGGCTTGTGAGCGTGAACTAAAATAGTTTTTTTCAGTCAAATAAACATCTAAACGCATATTACCACTTTCTATTTATCAAGGAATTTATAAGTTCTTTTGTATTAGTGAACTTGATAGCTTGTTTATCCAATATAGCATTGATCTCTTTAAAAGTTTCATCTACATAATTTTTTGCTTCTTCTAAAGACAAAATGGAAACATAAGTTGATTTTTGATTCTTTTCATCACTGATAGACTTTCCAAGTTGATCTTGACTACTTGTAACATCTAATATGTCATCTTGTATTTGAAAAGCGATACCTAACTTATAACCTACAGTTTTAAAAGCTGGGATATATTGTTCTTTATCAGCTAATACACAAGCACAGATCAATGGTAAAGTCAGCAATTTACTTGTCTTTAAGCTATCCATTTCGATCAATTGATGTAAAGTAACATCATTATTCTCATAATCTTTATCTAAAGATTGTCCTTTAATCATACCATCTTTACCAGCATATTCTGAGATATATTTGATGAGTTTTACTTTTATATTATCTGCATAATCGCTATCACAGATGTTTTCAAATGCATAAGTTAGTAGTCCGTCACCTGCTAAGATCGCTGTTTCTTCATCAAAAGCTTTATGACAAGTAGGTTTTCCTCTTCTATAATCATCATTATCAAAAGCTGGTAGATCATCGTGGATCAATGAATAAGTATGGATCATTTCAATTGAGGAAGCACAACTATATCCTACAGTCTCATCGATATCGAGATCTTTTAGACAATTTAGTAACAGTAAAGGACGTAATCTTTTAGAACGAGCTAAAAGGGAGTAATTCATTGCTTGCTCCACTATATAATCATCGTTTATGACAGTAGAAAGATATTTTTCAAAATGATCTTTATTTATCATTCTCTTTATCCTCTGAAATATCTTCCAATTGTTTAGATAAACTATTTAGCTTATCAGAACATAATTGGGCTAATTTTAATCCTTCTTTATAAAGTTCGATAGCATCATCTAATGGACATTCGTTTTTCTGTAGTTGTCCATTGATCTCTTCTAATCTTTTCATTGCTTGTTCAAATGTCATCTTATTTTCCATATTCTATATTCCTTTCCGTTATTTTAGCTTTTACATCACCATCTTGATACTTGATGACAAGTTCTTGTCCAACATCTGTATCCTTAGCATATTTGACGATCTTATCTTCACTATAAGTTAATGAGAAACCTCTTTTTAATATATTTAGGGGATTTACATTTTCTAATAGCAGAAGTTGTTGTTGTAGTAAACTACTGTTTTGGTTTAAGATCACTTTCATCCTACTATATATATTAGTGATCAAAAGTTCATTTTCCTTATTTTTTAAAGATATATTTTCTTTGATCAAAGCTTTATTATCATTTAAGTTATGTTTCGCATTTATCAAGGCTAAGCAAGCATTATTTTGATAATTAATTAAATTTTGCTTAAGAGTAATCTTATAGTTATTTAATAAATTATCCTGGTTGATGAATAATTCTTTCATCTTGCTTTGCATATTATTTTTAACTAACGTTACTTGATTATTTTGACTACTTATCTTTTGTTTAAGTTCAGTTAGATTATCAGATAATTTATGCTTGTTATCAATATAAGCTAATGATGCATTATTGAAATAATGTAGTAAGTTTTGCTTAAGATTGAACTTATAATTTTCTAAATAGATAGTTAGTTTATCTAATCGGAATTTAAAAGAATTTAGAGAATTTACATATAGATCTAAAGTCTGTTGCTCTAATTGTAGTCGATTAGTAAGATATTTATTAAATAGAACTTTATAGTTATCTAATTTAGCTAAAACTTCTTTTACATCAGGGCTAACTCTTGTAGCGGCAGCAGTGGGAGTGGCACATCTTTCATCAGCAACAAGTTCTGCAATAGTTGTATCTACTTCATGACCAATACCGGTGACGATCGGAGTTTTTAGTGCGAATATCGTTCTTGCTAATTGTTCATCATTAAAGCACCATAGATCATCTACTGATCCTCCACCACGAGCTAAGATCATGACATTACAATTAGATTCATCAGCTTCCTTTAAGGCTCTGATCATATCTTTAGCAGCATTTTCTCCTTGTACTAAGGCATAAAATTCTTTCAATTGAGCAAATGGCCATCTCTTTTTTAAAGTGATCCTAACATCTTGTAAAGCAGCTGTATTGGCTCCTGTTACTACAGCAATGCTCATAGGATATGGTGGTATAGCTTTTTTATTTTCCGGTAAGAAATAGCCTAATGGAGCTAATTTCTTTTTTGTCTGTTCAAACTGTAGATAGAATTTGCCAACACCTACTGGCTGCATTGTTAAGACATTTAACTGTAATTGTCCACTTTTTTCAAAAACAGTGACATTACCTCTAACAACAACTTGTTGAGAAACTTCCGGAATGAAACCTACTCTACTATTGGCACTACGAAACATGACACAATTAATAAAAGCATTGTTATCTTTGATTGAAAAATACCAATGCCCACTATAGTGATTTGTAAAATTCCCAATTTCTCCACAGACAGTAACATTAGTCAAAAAAGCATCAGTTGTAAGTTGATGCTTGATATAAGATACAAGATCATTTACTGTCCATACGTTTTTTTCTATCATAGTTGATCCAATACACCATTTATAAATTTAGGTGATTTGTCATCACAATATTTCTTTGCTATTTCAATAGCTTCATTTATGATGACTGCTCTATCAATATTATGTTGATTTAATTGATAGGCTGATAATAGTAGTAATGATTGCTCAACATAACCTAATCTATCAAATTGATAGTCTACTAATTTAGGTTCAATCTGATCAATCAATTCATCTAAGTTATTGAGTACTCCTACAGTATTCTCAATGATAAAAGATAATGACTCTTTTTCATTGATATCTAAGTTCTCATCAAAAATTTCGTTAATATCTTTACCTGTTAATAAGTATTGATAAATACAAGTCATGATTGTAATTCTTTGTTGTCTTCTAGTCATCATAATTTACCTTCTATATGTAAAATCCTCTAATGATAATGTTTACCTTAACATTATTGATATTAGTCATTTCTTTGATCATACTTTGGATATGTTGTTGGATATCATTACAGATATCATTAACATTTCTTCCTGTCTTAACTAAGATATTCATTGTTAAGACTAATCTGTTATCCACTACTTTACAAGAAATACTTTTACGGAAACTGGTATTTAAAGCTAGTGTAACATCACTCATATCTTCTATACTATATTTAGCGATCGCTTCAAATACTGCGATCGATAATCCAATAACGCCTGTACTTCTGTCTTGTTTGTTTGCTAAAATGTATTCAACTGCCATAAAAACACCTCTTTATAATTTTAACACACTTTCAATATTTATTAAACGGTTGGAAAGTAAATATCTGCTTGACCATTTTTGATTGAGATATTTCTATCTTTTAATATATGGTTTTTATCATCAACTACTACCTTATATTCGCCTTTATCTGGCAAGATATTTTCTGTATCTATGATCTTTTTATCTTTGACTATGACAGTAGCATGATAATCTCTTGCTAATAAATGATTAGCTGTATTGATATCACCTTTTTTGATCAAAGATATGATATCAGTAGAATTTATCTTTTTTCCTTCAAATAGTTCATCTTCAACTACTTCTACCTTGAAATTCTTAATTTTAGATCTTAATAAAGTATCAACTTTTCCTGCTCCTTTATGAGCAAATGAATAATCAGGACCACAGATCAATGTATCTAGATCAAATTCATTTAAGAAGTATTCTATAAAAATATCAGGAGTCACATAACTTACTTCTTTAGTAAAATTGATGAGTATCACTTCTTGTATACCTAAAGAATACATGATCTCTTCTTTTTGAGATAAAGTAGTTAGATGCTTTCGCCTTTTATCATTTGTATAGATAGTCTTGGGATCAGGATCTAAAGTGATGACTGCAGGAATAAACTCATTTCCAGCTGTCTCTAATACTTTCTTGATCAATTTTTGATGGCCTAAATGAACACCATCAAAGTTTCCAATACATGCAACATATTTCATCTTACCATAAACCTCTTTTACTATAATAAAGAGAATCTTCTTTATTTTTTTCATAAGCCGCGATAACTTGCTTATCATAAGTGATCATAACGATATCATCTTCTATATTATCCAACTTTAATCTCTTACCTTGATAAATCCTTGTTGGATCTTTAATAGCGATATAACGATAATTATCAAGTAGATCATAAGTAGATATCAATTTATAATCTCCATTAAACAAGTCATCAATTGATGATGCTTCATCTAATGAAAACTTATCAGTTTTAGTTCTTTTTAAATAAGTCATTGTTGCTAAGTTATCAAGTTTTTCAGCAATATCACTAACTAATGATCTGATATAAGTACCAGTTGAGCATAATGCTCTAAAAGTTATCATATCATCTTTTAGTTCTAACAGTTCAATTTCATAGATATTGATATCTATCGCTTCTCTTTCAATCTCTTTATTTTCTCTAGCTAGGTTATATAAATGAACGCCATTGACTTTTTTTGCTGAATACATTGGTGGTATCTGCTTACTTGCACCTAAAAATGAGTTTAAGACTTTTTTTAATTCTTCTTCATTAACAGGTACAACTTCTTTTTCTTCAATAACTTGTCCAGTTACATCTAGGGTGTCAGTCTTATAGCCTAATTGCATCTTGCAGATATACTCTTTAGAATGATGCGTTAAAAAAGGTAAGACTTTAGTAGCTTTACCACAAGTAAGTAACATTAAACCTTCAGCTAAAGGATCCAATGTTCCTGTATGACCAATCTTTTTTTCGTTTAATGCCCTACGTGCTCTTAGAACTAGATCATGAGAACTAATACCACTAGGCTTGTTTACTAAAATAATTCCATCCATATTCACACCTATAAAATGATACCATATTTGAGGCAAATAAGTTATAATATTTTGCGGTGATGAATATGAAAAACTTAAAAAAAGTATTAGGTTCTTTAAGAAGAGCTGATAACGATTATGAACTTATAGAAAATGGCGATAAGATCTGCGTAGGTATTTCAGGAGGTAAAGATTCCTCTACTCTTTTATATTGTCTTTATCTTTATCAAATGTTTTCTAAAAAACAATATGAAATAGTACCAATCTATTGTGATATGGGCTTTAAGGAGAATAATATAGATGAATTAATCGAATACTTTAAACAATATAACTTAAACATCATCAAATATCCAACAAAGATATCAGATATCTTAAATCTTAACTTAACAGATGAAGGAAAGTTATCTTGTTCTTTATGTTCAAGACTTAGAAAAGGTGCGATCATCAATGCTTGTAAGGAATATGGATGCAATAAGTTAGCTTTTGGACATCATAATGATGATGCTGTAGAAACACTATTTATGAATATGATCCATGGTGGTAGGATCGCCACTTTTAAACCTAAGACATTCTTAGAAAGAAGTGGGATCACTTTAATTAGACCACTAATATATGCTTATGAAACAGATATCATCAAAGTAGCTCAATCTCAAGAATTTCCAATAGTTAAATCTGGTTGTACTAACGATGGTAATACTGAAAGAGCTGTAATGAAAGATATGTTAAATGAAATGTATCATAAATATCATTGTAAAGAGAACTTCTCTTTGATGCTTAGAAACTATTCAAAAGTTGAATTATTTAAACCTAAGGAATCAGAAAACACGGAAGAATAAAAGCTACTAGAATTTCTCTAATAGCTTTTTATCTATTCATTATTTTCTCTACTTGAACCAAAATCAAATGCTATTTCTAAACCTATGTTTAAATTTCCATTAGATATGATATAACTTACGCCATTGATCTTATTGAATACCACATGATTTCTATATATATCTATTCTAGTACCATCTTCTTTTATAAAATATATTGCATCAAAACCTAGGATACCTTCTTCTCGATTAGAATCTAAATCTATATCTGTTTCAGAAAGATATAGTGATTTTAAATATTTGATAATAGGTTCCATCTGTCTTCCTGAGACAGAACCATATCTTGCATCATCTATTTCTACAATATCTTCAAAGAATTCATCAGTAAATACAGTGTTATTTTGCACATTTAGTACTTCATTAAATTTATTTTTACAAGCAAATAAATTTAATGAAAAAACTATAATATAAAACAATTCAAATGATCATTTCATAAATTGTAATCCTTAATCCACTATAGTGTTGGCCCAATACCAACTGTAGCCAATCAAACTAAAAGAAGACGCATTATGTCCCGAACCCCAAAAGTTGGACAATAAAATTAATCTATTTACATAATAGGGC
>CAVAAT010000040.1:0-83502 GCA_963586925.1 Erysipelotrichaceae bacterium | reverse complement strand
AGCTTTAGATACTGATGTGATCTATCGTATTGATCAAGAAAGTAAAAAGATCATACTTGACAGAGAAAATATAAATTTTTGATTTTTCTTATTATTGAATTAACATTACAAGTATGATAATATTATTAAGCACTTACTTTGGATTCGCATGAAATCCAAGGCGGAAGGAGACTGAATTATGAAAGAAAAGATCCACCCAACTGTTTATGAAACAAAAGTCGTATGTGCATCATGTGGAGCAGAATTTACAACACATTCAACTAAGAAAGAGATCAAAGTTGATACTTGTTCTAACTGCCACCCATTCTACACAGGTAGACAACGTTTCCAGGCTGCTGCAGGACGTATCGAACAATTCAACAAGAAGTACGGCTTAAAGTAGTAATTATCATTAGTAAAAGAAAAGTCCTGTGTCATCAGGGCTTTTTTCTTGTATAATAAGATTAATGTTTGGAGGATAAACAAATGCTTAAAAAACCTATTCCTGTTATCTTAGATGGTGATCCTGGACACGATGATGCCATAGCTTGGGTTGTTGCTCAAGCAAGTAAAGACATCAATATCTTAGCGATCACAGCTGTCAATGGTAACTGCTCTGCTAGTAAAGCAGCATATAATTCTCAACGTATTTCAGCCCTGATCGGCTATGATGGACCAGTAGCTAAAGGTCAAGACAAACCATTATATGTTGAGCCACTAAAAGCTCCAACAAATGTTCACGGCGAAAGTGGACTTGACGGGCCAGTATTACCTTTACCTAAAAAAGATCTAGATGAACTTACAGCTGTTGAATTAATGGCCAAAATACTTAAGAAAAGCAATGAACAAGTAGTAATAGTTGCTACAGGTCCACTAACTAATGTTGCAGCTTTACTTATCACTTATCCAGAATTAAAAGAAAAGATCAGTCATATCGCTCTTATGGGTGGTGGAATCAAATATGGTAACTGGACACCAGCTGCTGAGTTCAATATCTTAGTTGATCCAGATGCTGCTGATATCGTTTATCGTAGTGGCATCCATATCTATATGGCAGGACTTGATGTTACCGAAAAAGCCCTTGTATTACAAGAGGATGTTGAAAAGATCAAAAAGATCGGCAATCCTGTATCAGAGATCGTATGGCAGTGGTTAGATTTCTTCTATCGTTTCCACAAATCTCTTGGTTATCCTGGAGCACCAATGCATGACTTATGTGCCGTTATGGTACTTATCCATCCTGAAATATTCACTATCAAAGATATGTATGTTGAAATTGAAACAAGTAGTGAATATTGTAAAGGAACTACTGTTGGTGATATCTACAATATCACGGGTAAGCAAGCTAATTGTTCATGTTTGATGGATCTTGATAGAGAAAAGTTCATCAATTATATGATCGACTATATTAGAAGTTACAGTGAGGTGGCTTAAATGAAAAACCTATATTTAAGTTTAGAAGAAAGTAAAGAAAATACTCTTTTAAAAGAAAGAATCTCTCAAGATAATGAATTTAAGATCCTAACAAAAGAAGAACTAAAAGATAACAAGTTCACTATCCTAGTTAATGGTCCATTAACAGAAACAGCAAACCTTTTATTAACAGATTACAAACTAGCTGATAATATCGAAGAGATCTTGTTTGTTGGTGGAACTGATAGTTATGGTGATGTAACACCAGTAGCTGAAAAGCATATTTATGCAGATGTAAATAGTGCTCAAGTAGTTTTCTTAGCTGATGTAAAAGTAGTCATCTTTGGTTTAAATATCACTCGTGATCTAACTAATAAAGCATTATTACCATATGCCTATCTAAAAGATGGATCGATCTTTATCAGTGATGAGTGTGGTGCCTACATTGAAACAAAAGGCAAAACGACTTATGGCAAAATGGTCATTGATGTTTACTCAGATAAGCAATTTGAAGAACATCATTGTAAGATCATCTTAGATTACGACAAAAATAAGATCCAACAATACCTTTAGAAAGGAATAGACCATCATGAGTAAACTCTTTAAAGATGCAGCAAATATCGCTCGTATCAATGGTATATTAGAAAACCAAGCTGCTAATATGAACGCTAAAGAATTGGCTAAAGAAATATTAACTGAGGAAAACTACAACAAATATATGAAGTCATACAAAACAACTTATTGGCTTCAGTTAGGTGGTGTTATAGCTTGCTTCATCATTTCGTGTGCTATATTTTTGATCATTTTTAGACGTTGGGATGTTTGTTTGATCGGTATAGCTTTTGGTATAATCTTGTCATTTATTTGGTTATTAATCACCCTTATACTTCCTCAAACAAGGATATACATAAAGTTTACTAATTGGTGCAAAAAAGCTAAACCTTCTTTAGAAGAACTAGATGAAATTTTCAATTAGCTTGTTCAAATTAGAAAGGACCGATATTAGGTGTCAACAAAATTATCCTATCTATTTAAAGGATTTATCGCTCTAGCAGCAATAATAGGGATACTATTCCAGTGTGAAGTAGGTACACCACAATTCTCACTTGCTAGTTTTAGGATGTTCACAACTCTAAGTAATCTTGCAGTGGCTTTATTCTTTATCAGTTACCTAGTGATATATTCTTCAAAGAAAAATATCACCAAAAAAGAGAAAACGATCATTAACTATTTCAAGTTTTTGATCAGTATGTCTATCACTCTAACAGGGCTTGTAGCTCACTTCATGCTAAGAGATATGTTTACTAATATGGACATGCAAGCAAAGATAGGACTTACTCTATTACACTATGTTGTCCCTATTTCCACAGTTTTAGATTGGCTCATTTTTGATGAAAAAGGAAATACTGATAGTAAAATGCCATTATTTGCTACTAGCTTTCCTATCATATATGTTGTCATATCAATGATCACAGCTCAATTTATGACAGGCGATAGCCGGTACCCATATCCTTTCCTAAATATCGATATGCTTGGTGTTACTGCCGTATGCATTAATATCATCTTATTAGCAATTGCCTTTCTAACAGTTGGTTATCTCGCTGTATGGTTAGATCATAAACTAACGAAAAAGCAATAATTAACGACCAAAAGACACCGACTCTATTATTGCTAAACATACATGCAAAAATAATTATCGCTATTAAAACACCCACCACTAGCTTGTGATGGGTGTATTTTTATTTTATGATAGGTAGGATTATCTTAATCTCTGTCCCTTTATTGAGTTCACTGTTAACTTCAATCTTACCATGATGATACATGACAGTATGCTTAACGATTGATAGTCCTAAGCCTGTTCCACCAGTTGCTTTAGAATGGCTCTTATCTACACGATAGAATCTTTCAAAAATTCTGTCTTGATCTTCTTTAGCTATTCCAATACCACTATCTTTAACAGAAATTATCGCATCATCATTTTCCTTACTTACTGTAAGGTCAACTGTACCATTGTCTTTGTTGTATTTGATCGCATTATCTAGCAAATTATAGATCATCTCACTTAATAACTGTTTTACTCCATAAAGCTTTACTTCATTTATATCACTAGTCAAAGTGATATTTTTTCTTTCAGCTATTACTTTGATCTGATCAAAACAATCATTAGCTATTTCAGCAAGATCTACTTCCTCGCTCTGTAAAATGTTACCCTCATCAAGTTGAGATAATTTAATGATATCATTGATCAAAGACACCATCCTTTGAGCTTCTGTTTTTATGTGAGAAACAAATCTTGGTAAATCCTCTTGTTTGATCATATTATTTTCAATAAGTTCTGCACTACCAATGATGCCTTGTAAAGGTGTCTTTAATTCATGCGAAACATTAGCTGAAAACTCTTTACGATTATTTTCTGCCAATTGTCTTTCAGTAATATCAAAAGCAAGTATGACAAGTCCTACGACTTTTCCTTCATGAGTGATCGAAGAAATATCAAATTGATAGTAGAAAGAACCTATCTCCTGTTTCATTTCTGCATGACTCTTCTCCTTAGCTTGTTTCATGCACTCGCTAAATTTAGGATCACGATCAATAAACACAATATCCTTGCCAATGCAATCTTTGTCAGTAGAGAATAATTCACATGCTGATCTATTGATCGCAATGATCTTATCATCCTCATTTAATAAGACCAAACACTCTTCTAAGTTATCTGTGATCTGACTGAATTGATCATTCTTTTGTGCTAATTCTGCTACTTGTTCATCTATCTGCTTGTGTTGAGAATAAATTCTTCCTAACAAAGGAGAAAGTTCATCATATGTATCATTACTTAATGGATCATCTAGGTTTAGATTATTCAATGGCTCAATGACACTACTTGCTACTTTTTTAGCTAAAAAATATGCCATTAGTATTGCCAGTACAAATAGGATGATGACATATTTGACTATTCCTAATAAGAAATTAGTAACAGTAGCTTGTTTTTTCGCAATCCTTAACACTGTTCCATCAGAGATCTTTTTAGCATAGTAATCTGTCTTTTCTAATATTGTCTTAGAATAACGACTACTAAATCCTTCACCCTTCTCGATAGCATCAATAAACTCTTGCCTATCTGAGTGATTCTCCAAATTTTCTGCTTGACTATCATAAATAACTACACCATCTGCGTCGATCCAAGTTACTCTATAGTCATCATCATTATTCGAAAGAGTTAACAAAAACTCTTTTCCTTCTTTTTCTACTGCAGTCTGAATAAGGGACATTTCCTCTTTCATGGAATCATTTTGGATATTATCAAAATAAACATAAAGAACTCCTGTTACACAGACTAGACAACTGATCAATACTACCGTAACGGCAGTCAAAACTGATCTAAATATCTTTTTATTCATTTTTACTATTTTGCCAGCGATAACCGACGCTACGAACCGTAACTATCTTCTCGCCATATCTTCCAATCTTCTTTCTTAAAGATTTTATATGCACATCTATCGTTCGAGTCTCACCTAAAAAATCACTTTCCCAAACATCTTCCATCAATTGTTGACGGCTATAGACAATATTGGGATGAGACATCAACAATTGTAAAAGTTCAAACTCTTTATATGTTAGATCGACTTTCATTCCATCAACCGTAACCTTACGGCTCTGACATTCGATCTTTAATCCATCGCAATTGATCATTTCTTCATTGCATTTCTGATAATGCCTTAAAACTGCCCTTACACAAGAGATAAGTTCTAGTACACCGAATGGTTTAGTAAGATAATAATCAGCTCCTAGATCTAAGGCTGTAACTTTATCATATTCTGCACCCTTAGCAGTTGCCATTATTACGGGTATCTTTGACCAACGTTGATCAGCCTTCATAGTTTTTAACAACTCGATACCATCCATATTAGGTAACATTACATCTAATATTACTAACTGTGGTTCTACTTTTTGAAGTATCTCGTAAAACTTCTGGCCATCTTCAACACCTTGAGCTTCAAAACCTGAAGCCTGTAAAGCATATACCTCGATATCTCGAATGCTAGCATCATCTTCTACGCAATAGATCATTGCCCTACTCCTCCTTGTGCTGTCCACTTATCGAGAATATCACCCACTTACTGATATTGACTGCATGATCTCCGATCTTTTCTAAATATTTGGCTATCATAAGTAGATCTAAGACATATTCACCATCAGCAGGATCAGCGGCTATCTTCTTGATAAGTTGTAATTTAGCTTGATTGAAGTATTCATCAACCTTATCATCATCTCTGATAACTTCATTCGCGAGAATTATATCACTATTTACAAAGGCGTCTACACTTTTTGTTACCATTAAAGCCGTTACAATTGACATTTCATGAAACATAACGCTTTCATTATTTTTTAACTGAGCATTTATTTCAAAAATATCAGTAGCAATATCACCAATTCTCTTCATATCCGTTACCATCTTTAAGGCTGCTGAAATAAGTCTCAAGTCCTTAGCAACAGGTTGCTGTTGTAACAATAACTTTAAACAAAGATTTTCAATATCTCTTTCTTTTTGGATTATCTCATTATCTAATGTCTTTACTTCATTACCATCTTTAAGTGTTTCCTCATTCATAGTTTGGAAAGCTAAAGCAATGATCGTCTCACACAAGCCTCCCATAGTGATCAGATCTTTATTTAATAATGTTAATTGTTCATCAAAACGACTTCTCATATTAACCGAACCTCCCTGTTATATAGTCTTCTGTCTTTTTATTTGTTGGCTGGCTAAATATCATATCTGTCTTTCCATATTCGATCAATTCTCCAAGTAGGAAGAATGCTGTGTAATCAGAAATCCTGACAGCTTGTTGCATATTATGAGTAACAATGATGATCGTATATTTATCTTTTAAGGTCATTATCAATTCCTCGATCTTAGAAGTAGATATTGGATCTAGAGCACTAGTAGGTTCATCCATGAGTAGTATTTGTGGTTCTACCGCTAAAGCTCTAGCAATGCATAATCTCTGCTGTTGTCCACCAGATAAAGCAAGAGCATTTTTCTTCAGGTCATCCTTTACTTCATCCCACAAAGCTGCACCTACTAAAGATTTATGAACGATCTCATCTAATTCAACTTTATTCTTCTTACCATCGATCCTAACACCATAGGCAACATTATCATAAATGCTCATAGGAAAAGGGTTAGCTTTTTGGAAGACCATACCGATCTCTCTTCTTAAAGCTGTAACGTCTTGTTTCTTATCATAAATATCACTACCTTGATATTTAACACTACCATCAATCTTAACATTTTCAACAAGATCATTCATTCTATTAAGTGTCTTTAAGAATGTTGATTTACCACAACCCGAAGGCCCGATCAAAGCAGTTATGCAATTCTTCTTTATATCTATTTCTATTTTCTTTAAGGCTTGATGATCTCCATAATATAGATCAAGATCCTTGACTGTTATAATATCATCCATCTTTATTTCCTCTTACTTTCTTTTCTAAAAGGTCTATTTTTAACAAAACTAGCAATCTTATCAACTGATAAGTTGATCAGCAAAGTCAAGATCATTAATATTGCACCGATCGCATAGGCTTCATCAAATCTTCCTTCAACTTTTGCATATACATACATAGCAACTGTTAAAGAAGCTCCAGCACTATTTAAACCAGTGAAATATCCATTGACCACATGAGCAAATCCAGCTGTATATAGTAATGCAGCTGATTCACCTAAGATCCTACCAATAGCTAAGATAACACCTGTGATGATACCATCCAAGCAATTTGGTAATACAACTGTTCTGATCATATGCCACTTACCAGCACCTAACGCGTAACTTCCCTGTCTATATGAATCATCGACTGTCTTTAAACTTTCTAGTGTTGTCTGCATTACTGTAGGAATATTCATCATAACTAAAGTAAGTGAACCAGCAAGTAATGATGTATCAAGTTTAAAGAATTCGCAGAAACATAACATACCAACTAAGCCATAGATGATTGATGGAATAGCTGACAAAGTTTGTGATGCTCTCTCGATCAAAGTAACTATTTTTTTATTAGTGGCATACTCATTTAAATATACAGCTGAAGCAACTGCTAATGGTATGACTATGATGACCGTAGTAAATACAAGATATAAAGTATTTAAGATATCCGGTAAGATACCCACTGTATCACTTAGATAACTTGGTGAAGTTGATAAGAACTTCCAAGATATATTAGGTAATCCTTTTACCAATATATATATGATCAAAAACAAAGTTAAAGAAGCAGTCAATATCACGGATAGATACATAGAGACTTTCATTAATGTAATATAACATTTTCTTTTCCAAGTCATATTAGTGACGCTCCTTCTTTAAGAACATATTTAAGGTTGAGTTGATAAGTAATATAAAGAAATATAATACTAGAGCTATAGAGAACAAAGCTTGTCTCTGCAAACCTGAAGAATACGACATTTCGCTAGCTACCGCAGTAGTTAAGAAACGCACACTCTCGAATAATGAAGGCATATTAGCTACATTTCCTGCAACCATCATTACTGCTGTTGCCTCTCCTATAGCTCTACCAAGAGCTAAAACGATCGCAGCAGCAATCCCACTTTTGGCAGTTGGCACCGATACTTTAAAGACTGTCTCGGTTTTAGTAGCACCTAAAGCTAAAGAACCGTCTTCATATTCCTTTGGTACTGCATCAAGTGAGGTAATTGAAACCTTGATGATCGAAGGTAAGATCATAATAGTTAAAATGATGATAGCTGAAAACAAACTAGAACCATCTGCTAAGTTAAATACTTTCCGTACTGCAGGTACTAATACCAACATACCAACTAAACCAAAGATAACTGATGGAATACCTGCTAAGATACTGATCGCACTTTGTATCATACTCTTGATCCTCTTATTAGCAAATTTCGACAGATAGACTGCCGTGAAAAAACCAATAGGTACCCCAATAGCTATAGCTGCTGCGGTACCGTAGATACTTGTCAAGATGAATGGCAATATGCCATATGCTGGTTGCGATGCAGTGGACGCCCATTTGGAATTGAACAAAAAGTTTTTTATGCCGATCTCTTTGATCGCCGGTATACCACTAACGAAGAGGTATACCGTGATCACTAAGACAAATCCTACTGTGATAAGACCGGCTAAGAGAAATATCATTTCGATAAATTTCTCAAAGATCTTTTTCTTATCCATTGCAAATTACCACTTGATTTTTAGTTAGCTGGAACAGCTCCTGCTGCAGAGATGATATCCCTTGCTGCTTCAGATAATGCATAATCGAAAAACTTCTGAGCAGCTTCTGATAATTCAGTTCCTTCCTTTGTAACTAAGACAAATGGACGTTGGATCAAATATGTGCCATCTTTAACAGTTGCTTCAGAAACAGTAACACCGTTAACTGTTAAAGCTTTAACTGTATCTTTGACTGATGCTAATGAAGCATATCCAATAGCATTTTCGTTTTGACTTACTGCAGTGATCACATCACCCGTTGAAGTTAATTCTTGACGATATACACAGGCATCTTTTGTACCAGTGATGCTTTCAAATCCATCTCTTGTACCACTACCAGCTTCTCTTCCGATAACAACGATCTCACCTGCATTTCCACCAAGTTCACTCCAATCAGTGATCTTTCCAGTATAGATGTCGGCAATCTTTTCAACAGTTAGATCAACAACTGGATTGTTAGGATTAACGATAATAGCAATGCCATCATAAGCTAATACAGTTTCAGTTAAACCTTGAGCTTTTTCTTCATCTTTTAATGAACGGCTTGATAAACCGATATCACAACGGCCTTCAGCAACTGCTGAGATGCCTGAACCTGAACCAGTTGGGTTATAAGTAAATTTAATATTTTCATTCTCTTGCATGAATGACTCACCTAATGCTCCGATAACCTTCTCCATTGAAGTTGATCCATCAGTTGATACTGTTTGTTCTGTTTCTGTATTTGAAGAACAACCTGCAAGAACTAATGTTAATGCTAATAATACTGCTAATGTTTTGATAAACTTTTTCATAAACTAAACATTTCCTTTCTGTTTACGATAAATACTATAAACAGTAAAAGTAAAATCAAAAGAGTACTTTATGTAAAATCCATGTAATATCTTCCCTATTTTAAACCTAGTTAAGTAAATTTCTTTTATATATTTTCAGACACCTTGTAACTAATAGATATATCACCACAATATTTAAACTTAACGCAAATAAACCATTTAATATCCCACAACAATCTAATAAGAGTCTACCACTAGTCAATACTGAAGATAATAGTGGAACATACGATAAGAAAACAACAATTGGTTTATTTAAAAATGATCCCGTGAGATTATTCAAGCAAAGATAATAGAATAAAAGCCCAATGATATTTACAATAAGCAAAAAGTTACTTATCTGATCATTATCTTTAAAATAACTACCTACCAGTAAAAATAGTATCTGAACGATCACTAATAAAGATAGTAGTAAAAGAATTGTTAGGATAATTGAACTTAAAGCTATCTCTCTTTCGGGTAATTCAACATTCTGTAAAGCTATATCACTTAATGTATTATTAGAACTACTACCTATAAGCAAATTTGGTATAAGACACACTAAAAACATCCCACCTCTTATTAAGGGCACTAAATAACCGTATATTATATGAGCATAAAAATGTTCCTTTATATCTATGTTGTTTAAGATTACCGGCAATACCTTCATATTCTTTTGATAGACTATTTCCGTGGAAATAAGATTACCATAAGCAACTAGCAAGAAATAACAAGCACTAACTAATATCATCAATACTTCATCACTTTCTTCTTGTTCAACAACTTCATTTATCTCAATATACATATCCTCATATTCCGCAATATAGCCCTTCATAAAAGTATGAGTATCTTCATATTTTTTCCTCATAACAGTTTTTATATCATTTTCAATCTGTATTTTGATATCTTCATCTATTATTTCCTTACTATAAATTGACCACTTATCCTCATCAAGATGGATGATGATCTTTTCTTCTCCACTTGCATTACCTATAAGATAGATCAGTGAACTATTCAAATCGCCAAAATACTCGTGATATTTCTTAACACTATTATCTAAATATATAGTTGTATTAGCATTACTATTTTCAAAGATGTCTAAATGCAAGAAAAAAAATATCAAGATAAACTGTAATACCATTATCACAATAGTACTCTTGTTAAAAAATCTTCTTTTTAAATTAAACAATATCAATGTCTTCATTGCTTTTTCTCCCCCATCACAAAAACAATTGCCTTAAACATTATGGATTTTTTAGGTTGAGTCATTGCTCCAATAAGTTTATACAAAAATTTTTTACATTCTGTCATTACTGCTCATCGTAATACTCGATAGCCCATTGTTGATATTCTATATATTTATTGACATCCTCAGCTTTAATATAATTTTTTAAATGACTCACTGTGTCTACAATGCTAAACAGAAAGTCCTTCAGCTAGAGATTAAGGATCCATATCATCAAAACTACTAACCAAATCCATTTTAAAAGGCTTAGGTAATGGTTCTAAGGCATACACGATTATCTTGGAATTAGAATTGATCATTGTTTCAAAATATTCTGACTTAGCAAGAAAATCTTTATCTCTACATCCCACTTTTTCATTATCAAGTCGCATTAAATCTTCCATCTTGCAATGTAAAACAACTGCTAACCTTTTAACTGTTTTTGCCGAACAATTAACAATACTACTCTTACAATTCCATATATCACTTACCTCTAAAAGTTTTTGTAGTTTCATCTTACCACCTCAATCAAAGTATTGCGGCATACCGTTGTAATGTCAAACTATCTATTTTTTATGCAACAATTAAAACTATCTGTATTATTTTCCTCCCATTATATAATTGTCAGCAATTCCTCAATTCTCCTATATTTCTTACCAAAAAAAGAATCTCCAATTCAAAGGAAAGTATCGATGACACCTTAAATTTCATTAATATAAATACCAGCGATTGATCTCTGATAATTTCTCTCCATCGGATTGATCAATTAAAAACTTATATAATCATCAATCTTGACCAATATACAAGATGTCCTCAAAATTTAGCTTTCTAAATACATAATCGCTTTTTAGATCCAATATAATTATCTGAGCGATAGATTCCGATAAGATAACATATCGCCATCTGCCATTAACACAATATTTATTTAATACCGACTCACAATTAGAAAGATCTTGATCAGTTTCTATGACTCTTCTTTTATCAGCTAATAGATCCTTTTTTGTTATATCATATTTGATCTTACCATTGTACAGGTATAAGAATCTATCACACAGGCCAGATATTGGTTGATATAAATGAGAAGACAGAAAAACAGTCTTACCGTGATACTTCAATGCCTTTATGCATTGTACAAACAAGTCAACATTCTCACTATCTAGACCAGTAAAAGGCTCATCTAAAATGATGATAGGAGCATTCTTTATTAAGCACACTGCTAGTGCGACTTTTTGTTGGTTGCCTTTAGATAAATTATTGATCTTTTCGTTTTTGTATTTCGCTATTTTGAAATATTCTAATTGTCTATTTATCTTATCTTCAATATCTGCTAATTTATTTAATTCAGCAACTAACTTTAAATGATCATAAACACTACAATCTAAAAACAAACTTCTTTCCTCAGGTAAGTAACTGACAGAATCATGCTCAATTGGCTCATCATTATAAAGAATCTGACCATGACTTGCTTCACATAAAGAAGCGATCATCTTAAAAGTCGTAGTCTTGCCACTACCATTGTTACCTAGCAAAGATATAACCTCACCATCTTCAATCTTTAAACTTATATTTTTTATGACTTCCTTCCCGCCATAATTCTTGCACAAATTCTTGATCTCAATCATAAAAAACCTCCACTAATATTAATTAGTAGAGATATTACTAATATTCCTAAACATTTATGATCTTTCCCTAATAAAAAGCCTCCAACTAGGAGACTTACTTATTAGCATCGTAAATAATCTTTAGACGACGTTCACTACCTTCACCTTCAGATTCTGTTCTGATATGAGGGAAGTTAGAAAGATATTGGTGAATGACTCTTCTTTCATCATTAGTCATCTGACCTAAACGAGCAGATACCTTTGTTTTTTGAACTGTACGAGCGATTTTGCCAACCATGTTCTTTAATTTAGCATATCTTTCCTCTTTGTATCCATTGATATCAATAAGGATATTTACATGTTTTCTAAATTCAGCACTACTTGCTGCCTTTACTACATTAGTGATAGCTTGCAAAGTTTGGCCAGCTTTACCAATCAATACAGCATTGTTTTCTGCATTTAGCTTAACAAAGTAACAATCATTCTTTTCTTCAATTGCTATCTCGCATTTCATATTGATGTTATTGAAATAGTTTTGAAGATACTCCACAATGAAATCAGAAATATCGTTATGAGCATAAGCTTCAATGACAGCCTTAGCACCAATGCCAAATAAACCGCCAGCTTTTTCCTCAACAACAAAATATACTATCTCTTCTGCAGTGACATTTTTCTCTGAAGCAGCTATCTTAATAGCTTCTTCCTTTGTCTTAGCAGTATATCTATTCATGATCGATATACCTCCATTGGATATATACTGTCTTTAATACATTAACTAATGAGTTGATCAACCAATAAACTGACATAGCAGCAGGCCATCTGATACCGATGATAACTACCATAGCGACCATTGTGAACATCATCATGTTAGTTTGAGTATTTTGAGGATTTGTATCCTTGTAAGCACGATAATTCTTAGCTTGTTTTTTCTTTCTTTCAGCTAACCAAGAAGGTATCTTACTAGAAACAAATTGAGTGATAGCCATCAAAACGAATACAACAGCGATTGGCCAACAATTTGCTAGATCCTTGAATGCTGCTAAAGGTGTAGTAGATAATGGGATACCAAAGAATGTTCCATTGCAAACAACATCAGCACGTTGAACAGCATAATACATTGCGATAAGGATAGGGAATGTCAAGAATGGTGTAACTAATGATCCCAATGGATTGATACCATGCTTGCTGTAAAGAGCTTGCAACTCTTGGGCTTGTTGCATCTTAGAATTGTCATCATCTCTACCAGCATATTTAGCTTGAATAGCATTCATCTCAGGCTGTAACATCTGAATCTTTTGAGTAGAAACTGTTGATTTAACAGATAATCCTAAAGTAATGATGTTATAAATAACAGTAGTGACGATAACACCCAATACAGCGCTATGTAAAACAGCACCTAACCAGTTAACACATTGTGATAATGGATAAACAAAAATAGCAGTAAAGAAACTTTCATCTAGCATGTCTTTCCATGGTGTTGTAAGGTAGATAACTTTTTCTGCTAATGTATTTCCATTTGCATCAGTATTTCTCTGACAGCCTGTTAAGACTGCAACTAATACTATCAGCATTATCAACATTATTTTCTTTTTTGTTCCTTTTTTCATTGTCGAATCTCCTTCACAAAAGTTTGTCCTTGACTATTATAAACCGAATTGTATAGCGCTGACAAATCTTTTTTATTAGTATCATACTGTTGCGGATCATAATTTTTTCTAATGATGATGACATAGTCCTTACCTGAAGCAAAATCGCAGGTTTCTTGCAATATCATCCTTACTTGTCTTTTGATCTTGTTACGGACTACCGCATTTCCGCTTTTCTTACCAACTGAAATCCCAATACGATCAAATGGTTCTATTGCCTTAGAATAATACATCACATAATTTCTACTTTTTAAACATTTACCACTTTTTATGATCCTTTGAAACTCTTCGTTTTTCTTAATCCTAAACTGTTTTTTCATTTGAGAAAAAAAGTTGCATCAGCAACTCTCCTTTATGCAGATAATACTTTTCTTCCTTTGGCACGTCTGCGAGCCAATACTTTACGTCCACCAACAGTTTTCATGCGGGCTCTGAAGCCAGCTACTTTGGCATGTTTTCTTTTGCTCGGTTGATAAGTTCTCTTCATTTTACAGCCACCTCCCGAATTTAATACAAATAGAGCAATTGCCCTATTATCTTACTAAATTTGTCAAGCATAGTCAATAAAAAACAAGAAGTTCTCACTTATTTTTCATCAAAAGATTCAATGATTTCAACACCCTTAGAAGTTCCTATCCTTTCAGCACCAGCTTCAACAAAAGCTAAAGCATCCCTCAAAGTCCTGATTCCTCCAGCAGCTTTTACTTTAACAGTATTGCCAACTGTCTTTTTCATTAACTTAACAGCATCTATTGTAGCTCCCGATGTTCCAAAGCCTGTACTAGTCTTAATGAAATCTGGTCTTACTTCCTTAGCTATCTCAGCTAATTTAACGATCTCATCATCTGTAAGATAACATATCTCAAAAATGACTTTACTTATGACATTATAACTGTGGCAGATATCAACGATAGTCTGCATCTCTTTTTTGACATACTCGTAATTCTTTTCTTTTAACTCAGTGATATTGATCACATAATCGATCTCATTAGCACCATTTTTGATCGCATCTTCCGTCTCAAAAGCTTTAGTCGCAATCGATTGTTGACCCAAAGGGAACCCAACAGCAGCTCCAACATGAATATCCGAACCCTTTAAATATTCTGCACACCTTTTAGATTGACCTGAATTGATAGCTACCATCGCAAAGTGATACTTTAATGCTTCATCGCATAACTTCTTCATATCCGCATCTGTAGCATATGCCTTTAGATTAGTATGATCGATCATTCTCGCTAATTGCTCTTTTGTCATTTTAAATTTCTCCTTGTCTTTCTTTGTTTTAATTATAAAACTTTAATCTTTTTATTAAAAATCTTTTTTAAGAAATATTTGTGTTAACAAATACCTTTTGTAAGATCATTTTTCTTGTATTCTGCTCATTTTTATTTTAGAATAATTGCACATCTTATAAAGAGTGATGGAGGGACCGACCCTTTGAAGTCACACCAACCTATTTGATTAGGTGGTAAAGTCGGAACGATGAGATAACTTTAAGAGAGACAGCATCCGAGAGTTATCTTGGGTGCTTTTTTGATGTAGATCATAACAAAGGAGAGAAGAGAAAAATGAAATTGTACAGTAATGAGATCGTATTCCGAGGTCATCCAGATAAAGTCTGTGACCAAATATCAGACGCCATCTTAGATGAATGTCTAAGACAAGATAAGAATAGCCGTTGTGGCATTGAAACAGTTGGTGGTAAAGGTAAGATATTTATCACTGGTGAAGTTACTACTAATGCTAAAATCGATGTAGAAAAGATCGCAAAAAGTGTCTTAAAAGATGTAGGCTATTCTACTGATTATGAGATAATCGATAACTTAGGCAAACAGAGTTGTGATATTGCCTTAGGCACTAATACCACAGTAGGTGGAGCAGGTGACAATGGCATGATGTTTGGTTATGCGTGTGATGATAATGACAAATATCTACCAACAGCTATGGTCATCCTTCAACAATTATCTCAAAAATATGACCAATTAAGAAAACAAGATGATCGTTTCTTAGCTGATGGTAAAGCACAGATCACAGGTTACTATGATCAGTCAAATAAACTACAAAAGATCAAGACATTTACTATCTGTTATCAAAATACCGAAAAAGAAAGAGAAATAACTGATAAGATCCTAGAAGAGATCTGCACAGATATCTGTAAACAGTACAATATCGAAATTGAGGAATTCCTTATCAATCCTACTGGTAAATTCTTTATCGGAGGATTTGAAGGGGATGCTGGTCTTACTGGCAGAAAGATCGTCGTTGACTCTTACCAATCATTTGCCCCTGTGGGAGGAGGAGCTTTCTCAGGCAAAGATCCAAGCAAAGTAGACCGTTCTGCCGCCTATAAAGCAAGAGCAATAGCTATTGATTATCTAAAAAAATATAACTTACGCTATTGTCAAGTCCAATTAAGCTACGCTATAGGTAAAAGTGAGCCACTTGCTATATACATTACTTCAAACAAAGGTGACATTGAACCAGAACAAGAGTTATATCATTGTTGTTCAGTAAATAACATCATCAAAGATCTTGACTTATTAAATACTTGTTATCTCGAAACAGCCAAGTTTGGTCACTTTAGATAGAAAAAAAGAAGCGTTCTATAAATTCGCTTCTTTTCTTTTCTTATCTAATTCGATCCACTCATCTAAAGTAAGCGGTTGATAATCACTATACATACAGAAACAATTGATCATTTGACAAGGAATAGTACGAAGATCATTTTCATCATCAGGGTTGATCCTTGTGCTAGTAGTTATCTTACAAAACTGTTCAATCAACTTTTCATCACGGGTGTCATGAACATGTCCATATAACATATAGGCCTTCGCACTACCATTAGCATCAATACGATATTGCCCATTATAACAGATGATCGGATAATGGCACAAAATGACCTTACGATTATTATCATGCATTTCCTCATAATCTTTTATCCATTCAAATCTAGATGCATCAAATTCCTTATCTTTCAAATAACGATCATCATGATTTCCCCTGATCAAAAATAACCTTCCCTTTAATCTGTTAACAATCTCACTAGTCTGTTTTCCATTACCAAAAGACAAGTCCCCTAAAATAATGACCTCATCATTCTTTTTGATCTTGCTATTCCATCTTTCGATCATATATTCATTCATCTGTTCGACACTATCAAAACCCCGACAATCCATTTTTGTCAGTAAGTTAATGTGGTAAAAGTGCAGATCCGAAATATAATAACGCATATATAAATTATATCGCATACCTCCACTTATTTAATAGTTATTTTGTAGTTTAAAATATGCTAAAATAATGTAATAGGAGAAGTCAGTTCAATGAAAAAATTCGCGGTAGTTTCAAAAGATGATGAAGTATCCATCAAAGTAGCTAAAACAGTTCAAAAAAGATTGATAGAAAAAGGGCTTACCTATGATGACAAACAACCAGAAATTGTTTGTATCATTGGAGGAGATGGAACCTTCTTATCCGCTATTCATAAATATATGTCAATGCTCGATCAAACAGTTTTCACAGGGATACACACAGGAACTTTAGGATTCTTTGTTGATTACACTCTTAAAGAAATGAATGATTGCATCGAGGACATCGCAACAAAACAGCCAGAGGTCGAAGCAAAAAGATTATTAAAGATCTCTTTATCACCAGATCGAGAGTTTTATGCTGTCAATGAAGCTTGGATCGAAAGTTTCAAGACTCAGCATATCGATATCCAGATCAATGAAATCCAATTAGAAACATTCCATGGCACAGGGCTTGTTATCTCTACTCAGATCGGTTCTACTGCCTATAGTCGTTCAGCAGGGGGAGCGATCATCCAACCAGGGCTTGAAACGATACAGCTAAGTGAGATTTGTGGCATCCACCACTCACATTACCATTCCATTGGTAATCCGATCATCGTTTCAGCAGATACGACTATCAAGTTAAGTTCTCAACAATTCTCTCATGCTAAATTATGCTTTGACCGTTATTACATCGACTTACCAGAGAAGCAAGAGATCTCTTGCACATTATCAGATAAAAAAGTACAGTTAGCTCACTACAAGCCAATAGACTGGATAAGTCGCTTACAACATTTATTTTAAAGAAAGAAGGAAAGATAAGTGAAGAAAAAATGGTATGAAATATTAGATTCCACGAAATTTGCGATCACCATCCTTTTGATCGGCTATCTATTCATCGGCATTGGAAATATCCAAGTTGAAAATGAAGTCATCAAAAAGATCCTTTTGATATTCTCATCTACCGGCTCTTTAATGAAAGATCTTTTTCCACTAAATATAACTTTGAACTATATTGGAAAGAATAAGAAAGACGTCATTCCATTTATGGGGGCTTTACTTTGTTATTTTTTGATGAATGTCATCACTATGATCATTGGTAATTCCAACTATGCTAGTGAATTCTATTGTTCAATCTTAGGCATAACTACCTCTACTGGATTAAAGCCTTTAAATCTAGGAATTTTCGGTAGTGTGCTCATCATCTTGTTAGTTAATGTTGCTTATGACTTGTCTCGCAAAAGATATAACTATGGTTTTTTGACCTTCATTGATAATGATGCTTGGTTTTTGATCACAGCTTTCTTATTTACTACAATAGCCTCTATAGCTGCAAGCTTTGGTTATGTTTATTTAGTCAGCATAACTTCAAGACTGATGGATTTCATTTCAGCGAATAGCTCTAATCCAACTGTTTTATTCATCTATGGTACCTGTGTAAAATTAGGAGAAATGTTACAGCTAGAGAACATCTTTAAGAATAACTTCTTATTTGGTACTTTAGGAGGCAATTGGATCAACAATGTTCAAGCTGTCTACAATGGTGATATCAATATTTGGACTGCCCAACTTGCCAGTGATAGTTTAAGCGTTGGCACAGGTAAATATACATCTGCTTCTTATATCATCAACTTATTTGCTGCACCTTCGCTTATTTTAGGTTATTACCTTAATATCACTGATAAGATCGATAAAAGTAGAGTGCTAGGTATCCTACTAACGGGTATTGCCTGTTCAGTACTAACAGCTTCACCTTTACCAATTGAAATAGTCATCTTATTAACTTCACCAATGTTGTACTTCTTACATATCTTACTAAGTGGCTTTATCTATATGTCTTGTGGAATATTAGGCATCTACATTGGGGTAATGAATACTGCCGCTATCAGTCAATCAGCTTTGTGTATTGGAACAATATTTGAATTTATTCATTATTATAGTGTTGTCAACTTACATCAAACAATGCTCAAAGCCTTGATCATGGGCATCATTGTATTTGTGTTATATCAATTAATAGTATTTGTTTATTATCATATTTTAGCTCAAGATTTCCTAGATAGCGAAACAGGAAAGATCGAAGTAAATCATTTCATCGAATTATTAGGTGGAATAAATAACATTAAAAAAATAACATCTTCATCAGTTGCCATCACTGTTGTTTTAAATGATCGTGATAAACTAGATGTCAATGGCTTACTAGCTGATAGAGCTTATAAAGTCACGGAAAGATATTATGGATTTATCATTGAATATGGTGCAGGCAGTAGTAGCATCTGTCGAAAGGTTAGAAAAGCTATGCAAGACTATCAGGCCTGCCTACAATATAGTAAGAAGTAGAGGTTTACAATGAGTGAATATACACCAATGATGAAACATTACTTAGAGATCAAAGAAAAGTATCCTAATGCTTTAGTCTTTTACCGCCTAGGAGATTTCTATGAAATGTTTTTTGATGATGCTAAGACAGCATCGCACGAATTAGATCTAGTATTAACTGGCCGAAATGCTGGTGTTGAAGAGAAGGTACCCATGTGTGGCGTGCCTTTTCATGCGGTAAATGGTTATATTCAAAGACTCATCAATAAAGGTTATAAAGTTGCCATCGTTGAACAATTAGAAGATCCTGCTGAGGCAGTGGGATTAGTTAAAAGAGATGTCATCAAGATCGTTACTCCCGGTACCATCATGGATGAGCTAACTGATGAAACAGGAAGCATCTATCTTGCCTCTTTAGTAGATCAAGGCTATGGATATTCTTTAGCTATTTGTGATTGTACTACGGGAGAAGGAAAGTTCATTTCTATAAATCATGATACTACTAGTTTGATCCAAACTCTCATCAGTAATGAAGTAAGAGAATTAGTAGTTGACTCTAAATTCAATAAAAAAACTTTAACTAACTTATCTGATAGTTATTTTTTAACTATTTCTGAATGTAATGAAACAACGATCAAAGAAGATTACAAACATCTATTAAATGGATGTCAAGATATCCACCTTAACGAAGCTTTTGGTAGATTACTAAACTACTTAGAAGTTACGCAAAAAAGAACAATGAGTCAATTAAGGCCATTTGAACTAATAAATGAGGAAGATTACTTAAAGATGGATTATTCTACCATCATTGGTCTAGAATTAGTCCAACCTAGTAAAACTAACAATAAATCTATAACACTCTATTCTTTCTTGAATAATACTCGTAGTGCTATAGGTGCAAGACAACTAAAGAAATGGGTAAGTAGACCTCTAAGAGATATCAATAAGATCGATCAACGCTTAGACATGATCACTTATCTCAATAAAAATTTCTTAAAGAGAGAACAGTTAAAAGAATATCTTTCATCTCTTTATGATCTAGAAAGAATCGTTGCTCGTATCGCCTATGGTTCAGCTAATCCTAAGGATTGTCAACGTTTAGCTAAATCTTTAGAAAATGTGCCAGAGATCTTAAATATCGTTAAAGAAAGTAAATGTTATCCTGAATATGATGACATTAATTCATGTAGAGAGATCTATGATTTATTAAATGAAGCTTTAACTGAAGATCCTCCAGTACTTATTAGAGATGGCAATATCTTCAAAGATGGTTACGACAAGCAACTAGATGAATATCGTAATATCTTGAAAAATGGCAAGAATTGGATCGCTTCCTTAGAACAATCCGAAAGAGAAAGAACCCAGATCAAGACTTTGAAGATCGGCTACAACCGAGTATTTGGTTACTACATTGAAGTATCCAAAGGTGCTTTAAGTCAGATCAAAGAAGAATGGGGTTATCAACGAAAACAGACATTGACTACTGGTGAAAGATTTATTACTGAGCAATTAAAAGAAAAAGAAGACATGATCTTACATGCCGAAGAAAAAAGTTTAAAACTTGAAGTTGCCTTATTTTCTCAACTAATAGATAAGATCAAAAAAGACTTATATAACTTACAACAATTATCTAATTGCTTAGCTGTCATTGATGCCATTTACTCATTAGCAGTAGTCAGTAGTAACTTTGGCTATGTCAGACCTACTTTTAATAATGACCATTTGTTAAATATCGTTAGTGGTAAACATCCGATCCTAAATTCTTTTAAAAATATCAAATATGTCCCTAATGATTTATATATGGATAAAGAAGTTACAACTTTAGTGATAACAGGTCCTAATATGGGTGGTAAAAGTACTTATATGAGACAATGTGTCTTATTAGCTATCATGGCTCAGATTGGCTGTTATTTACCAGCCAAAAAAGCTGAATTGCCTTTATTTGATCAAATATTCACTCGTATTGGTTCAACTGATGATATCTTATCAGGTCAATCTACCTTTATGGTAGAAATGTTAGAAGCCAATAACGCTTTGAGCAAAGCCACAAAAGATTCACTTATCATCTTTGATGAGATAGGTAGAGGCACTTCAACTTATGACGGCATGGCCTTAGCTCAAGCAATGTTAGAATATATTGATGCTGCTATCAAAGCCAAGACATTATTTAGTACTCACTATCATGAATTAACTGCATTAGAGAACAATATGGAGCACTTACGTAATAAACATGTACAAGTTGCGGAAAATGATGGTGAAATAACATTCTTATATAAAGTAAAAGATGGTAAAGCGGATAAATCCTATGGAATCCATGTTGCCTCACTTGCTAAATTACCTAGTAGTGTCATTGAAAGAGCAAAAGCATTGTTAAAAGAATTAGAGAGTTCAAAAAAGATCCGCAATGATCAAAGTCAGATCATCATGTTAGAAAAGATCCCTAATGACTTACAACAAGTCAAACAACTTTTACAACTAGCTGATCCTAATAATATGACACCAATAGAAGCACTACAATTTGTCTCTACATTAAAAGAGAAGATAAAGGACAGTAACAAATGAGTAAGATCAAAACATTAAATGAACAATTGACTAATATGATCGCTGCTGGAGAAGTAGTAGAAAGACCAATGGGTGTAGTCAAAGAATTAGTAGAAAACTCTATCGATGCTCAAAGCACCAAGATAGAGATCCGACTTAAAAACGGAGGATTAGATGAGATAGAAGTCATCGATGATGGCTGTGGAATGGATAAAAAAGATGCCACTGCAGCTTTTGGTCGTCATGCTACTAGTAAGATTTCTCAAGATGATGACTTATGGCATATTCAGACCATGGGTTTTAGAGGAGAAGCCTTACCTTCTATCGCCTCTGTAAGTAAACTTACTTTAACAACTAATGATTCTAATGATTCAACACTAGTTAAGATCGAATATGGTAAGATCCAAGAAGTAAGACCTATCGCTGCTGCCCAAGGTACTTCAGTAAAAGTCGAAGGATTATTCTACAAGACACCAGCTAGATTAAAACACTTAAAGAATGCTAATAGTGAATTAAATGCCATATTAGATTTAATTCAAAAAATGGCTTTAGCTCATCCCGAGATCGCCTTTGAACTATATAACGATGATAAATTAAAGATCCTAACTAATGGCTCTAACTCCTTACAGGAAACTATCATGGCTGTCTATGGCTTAGATATTGCTAAAAAAGCCCTGAGGATAGAATGTCACGACTACGATTTTGAAGTAGAAGGCTATATCATTGCTCCAGCTATCACTCGCAGTAGTAAGCAATATATCAACACTTTCATCAATGGAAGAGTCATAAGAAGCTATTATCTAAATAAAGCTGTTATCGATGGCTATAATTCTTTCATAATGCCTGATCGTTATCCAATAGCCGTACTAAATATCAAAGTGGATTATCAATTAGTTGATGTCAACGTTCACCCATCAAAGTGGGAAATTCGTCTATCTAAAGAAAAACAATTAGCCGAATTGATCAAGACTAATGTCACAACTGTCATCAAAAATTCTATGATTCCTTCTGACTTGCTTATCGATCATATCGTCTTAAAAGACGAACCTATATTTAAAGAAGAAGTCAAAGAAGACAAATTAGAAACAACTAATGCTCAACCAAAATTAGAATATGACTATTCTTCTTTTACTAAACTAGAAGATGATAGAGAATCTCTATTAAAAAAAGAGTCTTTTGCAAATACTACTAACAAACAAGTTGTTCAAGAAAAGATCATAGACTATCAAACTAATCCAACTATCGATCGATTCACTTATCTTTCTCAACTACATGGACGCTATATCTTAGCTTATGATGAAGAGAATCTCTATATCATAGATCAACATGCTGCTCAAGAAAGATGCATGTATGAAGATATCCAAAATAAGATCATGGCAAGAAGTGTCATCACTCAACCATTATTAGTTCCACTTGTAGTCAATGTTACCCCAGCTATTGTTGATAAGATTGGCTTACTTAATGAGCAATTAGCTTGTATTGGATTGCAATTCGAACAATTCTCCCTTAACTCTTTGATCGTTAGGGAAGTCCCTGATTTCTTTGAAAATCTTGATGAAGATAAATTCATTGACCAACTCATTAATGAAGTCATCAATGATAAAAAGATGTCTATTTTAGAAGTTAGAAAAGAAAAGATTGCTTCTTTAGCTTGCCATAGTTCTGTTAGGTTCAATCACTACCTATCTGCTGAAGAAAGCAAGAAGCTCTTATCACGCTTATCAAATTGTAAACAACCATTCAATTGCCCTCATGGTAGACCAACAATGATCACCATCAGCGAAAAACAATTAGTAAAGGAGTTCAAACGTGTCTAAAGTATTAGTTATAGTAGGCCCTACTGCCATTGGTAAAAGCTCTTTATCTATTGAACTTGCGAAAAGATTTAATGGAGAGATAATCAATGGTGACTCAATACAGGTCTACAAAGAATTAAATATCGCCAGTGCTAAAATCACTAAAGAAGAGATGAAAGGTATCCCTCATCATCTTTTAGACTACAAAGAAGTAACGGATGACTACAATGTAGCCCTCTTTCAACAAGATGGTCGAAAAGCAATAGAAGATATTCTTTCTAGAGGCAAATTGCCAATCGTTTGTGGTGGCACAGGTTTATATATCAAAGCATTACTATATGATTATACTTTTTTAAAACAAGAAGAAACAGTAAGTCATGATTACAGCCAATATAGTAATGAGCAATTATTTGAATTGTTAAGACAACTAGATTATCAGAGCTCATTAACTATTCATCCTAATAATCGCAAAAGAATGATCAGAGCTTTAGATATGGCAAAAAGTGGCAATAGTAAATCTGAACAAGAAGCTAAACAAGAACACAAATTATTATATGATACCAAGATCATCTCGCTTACTATGGACAGAGAAAAGCTAAGAAATAGGATCGATCAACGTATTGAAATCATGCTAAATCAGCACCTATTAGATGAGATCAACTATCTCTTTAATAAATATCCCTATGATCTTCATTGCTTTCAGGGTATAGGTTACAAAGAATTTATACCTTATCACAAAAATATTAAAACATTACAAGAATGCATTGATGATGTTAAAACTCATACAAAACAATTTGCGAAAAGACAATACACCTGGTTTAGAAACCAAATGCCTGTTGATTGGTATGATATTGAAGATGATGAATATCCGAATAATGTTTACAAAGATGTAGAGGAGTTTTTAAGATGAATGAGATCTATACAAGAGTGGTCAATTTAATTGGTGAAGAAAATTTCAATAAGATCAGAAGTAAGAGAGTACTAGTTGCCGGTCTTGGTGGAGTAGGTGGTTACACTTTAGAAGCACTAGTAAGAAGTGGAATAGGAAAAGTAGTCATCATCGATAAAGATACAGTGGATATCACTAATCTTAATAGACAGATAATAGCGACCCAAGAGACAATTGGCAAAAATAAAACCATAGCCTTCACTGAAAGGATCAAAAACATTGATCCCTCTACCGAGGTTATAGCTATCAATGATTTTTTAAGTGAAGACAACTTAGAAAAGATCTTTTCCTATGATATTGATTATGTTGTAGATGCTATTGATACTATGACAAGTAAGATAAGCCTATGGAAATATTGCCAATCTCATGACATTCCTTTTATCTCTTCTTTAGGAATGGCTAGAAAATTAGATCCAACAAAAATAAAGATAACAACTCTAAATCAAACTGAATATGATCCAATGGCTAAGGCTTTAAGATCATTAGCAAGAAAAAATGGTCTATCTTTAAATATCCCTGTCGTTTTTACAACTGAAAGACCAGTTGAAGATTCTTTAAGTCAAAAAAGCAATCTTGGTTCAATGATCTTTGTGCCTGCAACTGCTGGCTTATTAGCCGCTAATTACATTGTCAGAGATATCATTGACAACGAAAAAAGATAGTGTAAAATATTATCGCTGAAAGGAAATAAGATGAAAGTTATTATAGGTTTAGGTAATCCCGGTTCAGAATATGAAAAAACAAGACATAACAGTGGTTTTATGACTATTGATAAGATCGCTGATCTTTTAAATGTCTCACTCAATAAAAAAGAACATCAAGCATTAACTGGTAAGACCACTTATAAAGGTCAACAAGTAGTCTTATTAAAACCACAAACATACATGAATAACTCTGGTATCGCCATTAGTTCATTTGTCAATTATTATCATATTGACCTAAACGATATCTTAGTCATCTATGACGATCTTGATCTAAAGTATGGTCAATTACGTTTAAGAACAAGAGGCTCAGCAGGAGGGCATAATGGTATAAAAAGCATTATCTCTCAATTAGGTACTGATCAATTCAAAAGGATAAGGATCGGTATTGAAAAGAATCCTCAGATACCTGTAGTTGATTATGTCTTAGGTAAGATTGAAAAAGATAAGTTGAACTTATATGAAAGTTCACTTGATCGAGCTGCTAAAGCAGCAATCGCCTTTATCGATACAGATTTTGATAAGGTGATGAATATGTATAACAAGGAGATTAATGATCCAATTTCAACAACTTCTAAATGATGATCCAGCTTTAATCGCTTTTAACCAAAACAAACCTGGCTTAGCTTCACTTAGTAGCATAGAAGAAAGTTTACTTATCTCTACAGCTTTTAATACCAAGAAACAGACTATGGTCATTGTTAAAGGCAACCTATATGCAGCACAACAGTTCTACTATTACTTATACCCCCTAGTTAAGGATGATGTGCTGCTTTTAACCGTGGAAGAATCTTTAAGAGTTGAAGCTGTTGCTGCCTCTAGTAGCATCTATGCTAGTCAAATTGACGTCTTAACTCAGATAGTGTCTAGTGATAAGCCTAAGATCATCATCACACATCCTTCAGCTATCAGCCGTTTCTTCCCTACAAAAGAAACATTCATCAAACATATCATCTCTTTAAAAGTAAATGATATCTATGATATGGACAAGATGAAAGAGTTGCTTATCGCTAGTGGTTATCGTCAAACTGCTAGAGTAGATCAACCTTTGACTTTTTCACTACGAGGTGGAGTCATCGATGTCTTTTCCATTCAAGACAAGCAACCACTAAGAATAGAATTTTTTGATGATGAGATTGATTCACTGCGTTACTTTGATATCTCTACTCAAAAAACAGTGGAAAAAATAGATCAAGCTACTATCATGCCTGCTTCTCTTCTTATCTATGATGAAGATTTTTCTCATGTAGAAGATAATATCAAAAAGCAATTAAAATTATCTAAAGCTAAAAGTAACAATCCCAATCAATTAGAAGATAATGTCTTAAGAGATATCTCCTATCTGAAAGACAAGTTATTTGAACATTATTTATATCGTTATCAATGCTTCTTCGAAGATCGCTGTTGTTTCTTAGATTATTTAGATGACTTTAAGCTAGTCATCTCTACTGATGAAGATGTTTCTTCTAACCTGTCTTTGACAAGTGAAGATAATACAAATTATATTAGAGAACTATATGAAAACAATGAAGGATTAAACTATTACAGCCTATTTAATGATTTTGACCATACTATACTAAAATATCACCCTTACCATATCCAAGAATTTGTTACTGGTAATAGTAGTTTTAAAACAGAAATAAAACTCAACTATTTTCCTTTACTTCCATTAGATAAAGCAATAGAGCAGATAGTTGAACTATCTAAACAAAATAAGATCATCATCTCTCTTTCTAGTAATCAAAGAAAATTATTAGAAAATACTTTCCATCAAATGGGATATATATCTGAAAAGTACTTTGAATATAGTGAAGAAGAATTAGCTGAGGGCTTTGTTTATAAAGAATATATCATTCTTACCGCAAAAGAACTATTTGGTGTCAAACAAGTAAAATCTCGTTATGAAAGCAAGTTTAAAGAAGCTGTAATCTTAGATAGTTATGAAGATCTCAAGATCGGTGATTATGTTGTGCACAATCAATATGGTATTGGTAGATATGAAGGCATCATCACAAAAGAGATGAGTGGTAAGCATAAAGACTACTTACAGATCATCTATCGTGATGAAGACAAACTACTTGTACCACTAGAACAATTTAAATTGGTCAGAAAGTTTGTCTCTTCCGAAGGAGTAGGCATCAGATTAAGTAAATTAGGTTCTAATAGTTGGAATAAGACGAAAGAAAAGATTGAAAAAGAAGTAAATGATATTGCTTCTAAATTAGTAGAACTATACTCATCAAGAGAAGAAAACATTGGCTTTGCTTTTTCTAAAGATGATGAATATTCATTAAAATTTGAAGAAAGTTTCCCATATGTATTAACACCAGATCAAAAGAAAGCGATCAGTGAAGTAAAAGCTGATATGGAAAGCAACAGACCAATGGATAGACTACTATGTGGAGATGTAGGTTTTGGTAAAACAGAAGTGGCTATGGTTGCTGCTTTTAAAGCTTTTAAAGACCTCAAACAAGTAGCTTATTTGTGCCCAACGACCATCCTAGCTATGCAACATTATAATAGCTTTGTTGATAGATTTAGAGGTTTCCCTGTAAAGATAAAAGTATTGAGCCGTTATATAACTGCTTCCCAACAAAAGCAGACCATCAAAGATCTGCAAGAAGGTAAAGTAGATATCATCATTGGTACACATAGATTATTAAGTAATGATATTAAGTTTGCTGATCTAGGATTACTTATCATCGATGAAGAACAGCGTTTTGGTGTCCAAGCCAAGGAAAAGATCAAAGAATTAAAGAACAGTATCGATGTCCTTTCTTTAAGCGCAACTCCAATCCCTCGTACACTACAGATGTCACTTGTAGGTGTAATGAATATGTCACAATTAGAGACTGCTCCAAGAAATAGAATGCCAATACAAACTTATGTTGTAGAAAAAAATGACCGTTTAATTAAAGAAGTCATTGAAAGGGAATTGGCACGTAATGGTCAAGTCTTCTACTTACATAACAATGTTAACGATATTTATATGGTCGCTCGTAAGATACAAAACTTAGTCCCTCAAGCTAAAGTAGCTATTGGCCATGGCAAAATGAACAGAGAAGAAATTGAAGATGTCATGTATCGTTTCATCACTGGAGAATATAACATTCTGATCTGTACTACCATCATCGAAACAGGCATTGATATCCCTAATGTCAACACGATCATCATTGAAGATGCTGATAGATTTGGACTTTCTCAACTTTATCAGATCAGAGGAAGAGTAGGGAGAAGTGACCGTATAGCTTATGCTTACTTGCTATATACAGCTAACAAACAATTATCCGAAGTTGCTTCTAAAAGACTTCAAGCGATCAAAGATTTCACCGAGCTTGGCTCAGGTTACAAAATAGCAATGCGAGATTTAGCAATCAGAGGTGCAGGTGACTTACTTGGTGAAAAACAAGCTGGTTTCATTAACACTATTGGTATGAGCTTATATCTTGATATCCTAAATAGGGCGATAAAAGAGAAAAAAGGTCAGGCTGAAAAAGAAGTTGAAGAGACTAAAGTCAAAGTTAAAGAACTTGATGGTTATATCCCTCAACAATTTGTTCCTCAAGATAATGAAAAGATATCTATCTATCAAAAATTAGACGAGATCTATGATTATGATCAATTGGAACAGTATTATGATAAATTGACTGACTTCTATGGACGCTTGCCTTCAATGATCAATAACTTATTCTTAAAAAAGAAATTAGAATTATTACTAAATAGTGATAAGATTGACTCCTACTTAGAGTTAGAAAGAGAAAACAGAGTGATATTGACTCAAAAATTCTCTGATAGCGTTGATGGTGTAAGACTATTTGAAACTATTTCTAAGATCTCTCAAGAAATAGGTTTATCTTATAGACAAAAGAAGATCACTTTAACTTTCCAAAAACGAAAGAATTATCTTGATCTAATAGTCAAGGCAATACAAGCAATAGATAAAATGTGATAAGATGAAATAGAGGTGATAAACATGTTATTTTTACAATATCCTAAATGTTCAACTTGTCAAAAAGCTAAAAAATGGTTAGATCAAAATCATATTGACTACGTTAATAGAGATATAACCACTAATAATCCAACTTATGAAGAATTAAAAGAATGGATCGATAAAACTGATCTTCCATTAAACAAATTCTTTAACACTAGTGGATTAAAATATAAAGAGTTAAAACTAAAAGATAAATTATCTTTAATGACTGATGAAGAAAAACTTAAGTTATTATCTAGCGATGGCAAACTTGTTAAAAGACCGCTAATAATAGATGAAAATATTGTCTTGATCGGTTTTAATGAAGAAAAATGGAAAGGACATTTCAATTTATGAGATTAGATAAATATTTAAAAGTAGCAAGGATCCTAAAAAGAAGAACAGTATCAAAAGAATTAGCTGCTAACTCAAGAGTACTCATTAACGGCAAGGTAGCTAAACCTTCAAAAGAAGTCAATGTAGGTGACATCATTGAAGTCATCTATGGTGAAAGAGTCTTGAAGATCAAAGTACTTGAGATCAAAGAAGTTGTAAAAAAGAATGACGCATCTATTCTTTATGAAGTATTAGATGAATATCGTTTACCTCAAGAAGAAGAAACTAAAGAAAACGAATAGATGACGTGATCTTCTTTAATAAATATCCTCAAATATTACTAAATAGAATTTAGGCATACTAGTCATACAATCGTATGGCTATTTTATTTGTAATTATGTCACGCTTTTTATATAATAATCGTGACAAAAGGAGGGAATATGGTTAAACTAGTACAGCAAGCAATTGAAGAAAGAATAAATGAAGCAAGTAGTGATACTATCTTTTTAACTAATGATTTTAAGGATATTACCTCTATTGTTAATATACGAAAGGTATTAGCAAGACTAGTAGAAAATAATAAGTTAATTAGGCTAATGGATGGTATGTATTATAAATCCACCAATAAAGAACTCCCTTCTGTGGAAATGATAGCTAAAGAGATCGCTAGAAAGTATCGTTGGACTATCGCACCAAGTAGTAAACGATGCTTATTCCTATTAGGCTTATCTGATAAAGATGATGATGAACATTCATTCATTAGTGATGGGCCAACTAGAACTTACCAATATAATGAATTTATCATCACTTTTAGTCAAAGAAGCAGGAAATATATCACTAATCTATCAGAAATCACCATCATCTTTATTGAAGCATTACGTACTTTAATAAAAGATAAAGTCGATGATAAAGTAATTTCTACTTTAAAAGCTAAACTAACCAAAGAAGATAAACAGGTACTCTTCAAAGAAGCTAAAGGGATCAATGATTGGATCTATACAATTGTTAAAAAGATCTGTTCTGATTAATGTGTCACGTTTTATATATATTATCCGTGACTGAAAGGAAACACTATGAGTAAATCTATCCAAAAAGAAATAGAAAAAAGGATCTTTGAAAGTGAAGAAGGAACAATCTTTCTGACTGAGGACTTCAATGATCTTGCATCACTATCTACTATCAGAAAATGTCTTTCTAGATTAGTAAAAGCTGAGAAGATTAAAAGGATAACAAACGGTATGTATTATCGAGCTAAATATAGTTATTTTATAAATACCTATGTACCACCAGACATTCAAAAAGTCATAGAATGCATTGCTAGAAAAAATCACTGGTCAATTAGCTATGGAGGTAATAGATGTTTAAATGGCCTTGGCTTATCTACTCAAGTACCGGCAAAAATCATTATTATCAGTGATGGTCCAAATAAGGTTTATAACATTATGGGTCTTACCCTCACTTTTCAACATAGACCTAGCAAAGATATTTCCAACTTATCGAAAATTACTAAAATAATTATTGAAGCTTTTCACACTTTAGGTAGGAATTATATAGATTCTGACACTATTAATATATTGAGGTGCAGAATTCCTTTAGAAGATTTTGAAACACTATTAGAAGAATCAAAAGGTGCTAACGATTGGATCTATTCTGCCATCAGAAAGGTGTGTAAAGAAACATGAAAACTATCGCAAAATCATCACAAAATGAAAGAGCCGATTTATTTCTATCGTGCTCTTTTTCTATGAACCAAGATCCATTTATTATTGAAAAAGATTATTGGGTCTGTTTTATCTTAGATCATCTATTTCATGAAAGTGAATTTCATAACCTATTTGTTTTTAAAAGTGGAACTAGTCTATCAAAAGCCTATCATGTCATTGAAAGATTTTCTGAAGATATTGATCTTATCTTAGATTGGCGACATTTTATTATGGAAGATGATGATCCATGGCAAGAAAGATCAAGAAACAAACAAAATAGATTTAACAAAGAGCTTAATAACAGGGCAAGCGAGTTCTTTGTCAAAATGTTAATTCCAACTTTAAACAAGGAATTATCAGGTAAGATTAGCGGTAAATATCACTTGGCTATTGATGAAATGGATAATATGGTCATCAATTTCTATTATCCGATAATTTACTTTAATGATTATATGAGAAACTATATTAAATTAGAAATTGGGCCCTTGGCAAAATGGATACCATCTCACAATAAGAGTATTACTCCATTTGTTTGTGAACTATTTCCTAATGAATTCAAACAAAGTTCATCCACCTTACTTACAACAGATGTTGAAAGAACCTTTTGGGAGAAGATATCAATCTTACACAAAATTTCAGATTTCACAAGTGACAAACAATTGCCTAAAAGATACGCTAGACATTATTATGATATCTATATGATGGCCAACTCTTGGGTAAAAGAAAAAGCTTTTGAAAGAAAACAACTATTAGAAGATATTATCCAGTTCGATCAAAAGTTTTACTATACTAAAAGTGCTGATTATTCTCACGCAACCACTAAAGAAGTACAATTATTACCTAGCGAAACTACAAAACATCAGTTATTTTCAGATTATGATCAAATGCAAGATATGATCTATGGATTTATTCCTAAATTTGATGATATCTTGTCATATCTAAAGACTCTTCAAGAAGAAATACACAACCTATAATAATATTGATCAATCACTTCTAAATATCTTACGGCCATTCTTTAGAAAGTCACACTTGATCTTCTAAAATCTCTTGTTTTAACAATTCTATTGATTAGCACATCTTAGCCCTAATGCTTCTGTTTTATGCCGCAAGATCAAACTGATTTATTTTCCTTGATTAACAAACACCATAGCATTGCTTCCAAATTATATGATTGTAGATCAGTAAAATAAAAAGTCCACTAGGGACTTTTTACTTCTTATTCATTGTTACTAACCAATCCTTACCATCTTTAACATGATAAGTATCACGGAAATTATTTTGATTTAAACCAAGTGAGATATAATTACTACTTGAATTATATAAGATTGGTTTGTCTATATCGACATAACCAAATGATCTTTCATATAAAACATCATCTTCAAAATAAACTTTATCATTGTTAGTGATCTTTACATGGACCATATCACCATGCTTGTAGCCAACTTTTACAAAGTCTTTAGTTAAGACATTAAATAAGATTGAGCCAAAATAATCACCAACAGAAGTTATGATACCATTGATATCTGTGCTATTTACCTCAGCACCAATGAATATTGGTTCCGCAACTATGATATCTTCAACTGGGTAAGCTTTACCTACTTGTTCATAAGTGATGATACCACTTGCCATTCTAGCTGCTGTATAAGCGAAGATGTCTCTACCATGGAAGACTGATACTTCTTTTGTTGTCGGATAACGATTAATAGTTGTATCTATTTCTCTTACTTCCTCTACTCCTACATTGTAGTAAAGATGAGTCAAAGTTCCATTATCTGGTGTAACAACATAATTACCATCTTTTAATTTAGCTACACAAGCTCTTCTAGAAGTACCAACTGTTGGATCTACTACAGAAACAAAGATAGTTCCCTTTGGCCAGAATGGTTCTACATACATTAATTCTCTTGATGCAGCTAATGGATTGAATTTTTCAATATCATGAGTTATATCAAAGCACTCCAAAGTTGGATCGACTTGTTTCACAACGCCACGCATACTACAAACTGCTCCCCAAGTCAAAGAGAAATCAGTTTGCCATACTATACTTGGTTTCATTTTGAGAAAGTGATCCTCCAATCAGTGCCACCATATAGATCATATTTAGTAGCAAAGTTGCCTTGATTTAAAGCAATACAAATCACTAAAGTAGATCCATTAAAGATTACTGGTTCATTTACTGCTACATAACCAAATGATCTAGCATATTTTACTTCTTGTTCAAACTTCACTTCACCATCGTGAGTGATCTTTACTTTGACCATATCACCTTCAACAAAGCCAGCCTTTTTGAAGTTTTTAACTGAAATATTAGTAAAGCAATTGCCAAAATGACGCATTGCAGAAGCAATACATCCTTCAACATAGTTTTCTTTAACAACAGGATGATACAATTCATCATGTAAAACTACCTCTTCTACAGGATAGGCCTTACCTACTTGCTCATAAGTGATTACACCAGCAGCAAGTCTAGCAGCACAATAAGCAAATAAATCTCTGCCATGGAAGATAGAAGTTTCTTCTGTTCCTTTTAATCTATTGATCGTTTCATCTATTTCTCTAATTTCTTCTACTCCTACTTCATAGAATAAATGAGTTAAAGTTCCATTATCTGGAGTAACAACATATTTACCATCTTTTAATTTAGCTACACAAGCTCTTCTTTTAGTTCCTACAGTTGGATCTACTACTGAAACAAAGATAGTTCCTTCTGGCCAGAATGGCTCTACATACATTAATTCTGATGAAGCTTGCCAAGTATTAAATGGCTGAATTGAATGAGTTACATCTGTAGTAACTAATTGGTGACAAACACTGTCACAAACACCTTTCATTGCACAAGTGCCAGCGTTATCAGCACCGAAATCCGTCATCATTACGATAGTTGGATAAGACATATATAATTACCTCCAATATACCCACATTTTTGTTTCTGGTGGGAAGAAATTCGTTTTAACAATATAGAAAATTACAAAAGCTACTAATAGCCAAACAATGATCTGACACACTTTGTCATGTTTACTAGGTTCATGTTCAGCATAATAAGTTCTTTTCTTACTCTTACCAAATCCTCTTAGATCCATCGCATTAGCGATATTATTGATCCTATCAAAAGAAGTGATAACAAGTGGGATCAAAGTCATGATCGTTTGTTTCATTCTTTCAGAGAGTTTAGCTTTCTTTGGATCAAGTTCTACACCACGACATTGCATAGAAGTTTGAATGTTCTTATAATCACGAGTGATATCAGGAATATAACGGAAAGCTAATTCCACAATACTACAGAACTTATAAGGTAAGTGTAAACTATATAATCCTGCAGCTAATTCGCTAGGAGTGATAGAAATGACAAATACTAAAGATGTCGAAAATGAAGTCAACATCTTTAAGAATCTTACAGATAGATACCACAATGTACCTCTAGTGACTACAAGACGAGTAGTGACAGAGAACAAAACAGTTTGATCATTGGTATACTCAAGACCACCTAATGGATTTGCTAGCCAATATAAGAAAATATTAAGTAAATTCATCAAAAAAACGATGATAACGATAGTCTTAATGGCTTTCCACTTTGGCTTAAGTGAAATAAGAGCAAACAAAGAAACAATGAACAAAGGTAGTAATAATGGTAAATCAAACGACATGATCGTATAGATTAACACAATGGCAAATAATTGCACTTTACTTCTACCTGTTAGTTTATGTAGAAAGGTATCTCCTGGAATCAGATTGATCAATGAACTAGGATCCATGACGTTTACTCCTTTCTTTTGTGATGAAATTACTGATCAGCTTTTCTGGTGACATGCCTATTCTCTCAGCTAATGTATAGAGAGAAGTCTGTTTTAGATTGGCTGTTTCAATCGTATCATTATTTGATAATACTTTAAATACTGCATCGTCATTTATCAATTTGCCATTGGCAAATACGATAGCTCTATCAGTATATTCAATAGCTAAATGCATATCATGAGTGATAAAGACGATAGTGATGCCATAAGCGCGATTTAATTCATCTAAGAAGCTCATGATCTCTGTATAAGAGTGATAATCTTGACCAGCAGTTGGCTCATCTAAAATGATGACATCAGCTTTTCCAGCAAGTATTGAAGCGATAGTGACTCTCTTCTTTTGACCATAACTAACCACTGATATTGGCCAATTACGCATAGGGTAGAGTTGACACATTGTTAAGACTTCTTTACTCTTTTCTTTAATGATATCTTCCTTTTCGCCCCTTAAAGTAAGTCCTAAAGCTACCTCATCTTTGATGATGTCTTTAACGATCATTTGGTTAGGATTCTGCATAACATAACCGATCTTTTCGCCTAATTGCTTGATCGATATATCTTTATAATCTTTGCCTTCAACATAAATCTTACCATTCTCTGGTCTGATGATACCTGTTAATAATTTAGCCATGGTACTCTTACCAGCGCCATTCTTTCCAACAATTGCGATCTTTTCACCTTTATGAATCTTAAAAGATACATCATCCAAGGCTTTATATTTAAAGTAACTATAAGAAACATTTTGAACATCAATGACGCATTCACCTAATTGCTTCTTTTCTTTTACTTCTTCTTGATCATAGAAAGCTAAAAGTTTATCCTTATATTCATCAAGATTCATCGAGAATATATCGCTAGGTTTATCTTCGATCTTAAAGTCACAACCAGCCATCTTTAAAGCTGAAAGATATAATGGCTCTCTGATACCATGAGTCTCTAATAAAGAACTGCATAATAACTCATCCGGTGAACAATCAGAGACTATCTTTCCTTCTTCCATTAAAATGATCCTGTCTATATGACGATATAATACATCTTCTAAACGGTGTTCAATGATGATCACTGTTTGACCGTTGTTCTTTTGTATCTGATCGATAAGATCGATAGCTTGATTACCCATTTGAGGATCTAATGCGGCTAATGGTTCATCAAATAATAATATCTTTACATCACCATGCATGATACCAGCCAAGGCAACACGTTGTTTTTGGCCGCCTGACAGATCATAAGGTACGTGATTTAAAAAGTTTTGCATTCCAACAAGAGTTGCTGATTTTTCTACGCGTGGTAACATTTCACTTCGTGGCATATTGTCATTTTCCAACGCATAGGCTATATCTTCACCAACTGATAACCCGACAAATTGAGCATCGCTATCTTGTAAAACGGTGCCAACAACAGAGCTCAATTTAAAAATGCCGGAAGTTGATGTCTCAATTCCGGCAATCTTACATGAACCTTTGATTTCGCCGGGATATGAGAAAGGGATAAGACCGTTAATACAATTGGCCAAAGTACTTTTACCACAGCCACTATGGCCAAGTAATAATACTTTTTCCCCCTCATATATGGTCAGGTTTATATCCTTCAAAGTAGCTTCGTTTTGGGATTTGTATTTAAAACTAAAGTCTTTGAATTCAATAACCGGCTTTTTATTCATCTTCTTTACTTAAATTAGTGCCACGAGCATTTCTTGCTGCCATAGCCTTTAACAGAGGAATACCTATGATAACTAATACAGCTGTATTAGAGATACCACCTGTTAAGCTTTGAATGAAAGTGATTGAAAGTTCTCCACCATAGAATAGAACTGTCATGATTGGAGTGATTACACCAAATGCTAATGCATTACCAACAACACAACAAATAACATAAATTACCATTTGTTTTGGAGTAAATACACCATTTTCGATATCAGCACCATAAAGTTTTAAACATCCAACGATCAGACCTAAAGTAGCGTTACCGATTGACCAGTCAAACCAGAAGCCCCAACCACCAATTAAGTCAGCTAATACGTTACCAAGACCAGCTGCTAATGCTGCAGGTAGTGGTCCAAATAATCCACCAACAAGTACAGGTACGATCATAGCAAGAGATAATTTAGTGTTTGTAAATACAGTTAATGAACCATAAACCATAAGTACACCAAATAAAGCTACGCCTACTGCGACACCAACGATAGTCTTAGTGTCCCACTTACCAAGTAAGATTTGTCCAAAAGTTTCTTTTTTCATAAGTATCTCCTTTTCTTTCGCAATATATAAATACCCTAGGTATTATTGCCAAAAATGTAAAATGACATCCTAAAATTGGACGTCATTACTTAACTTTGTTCAACAACAGTCAAACTTCGAATATCAGTAATGGCTGTTTTGAAACCTTTTCAATATAGTTGAAAAGAACAACAACTACTTTCATATTCTAAAGAATGTCTTCCCAAATGTCAATATATTTAATAAAACTATTTGATTAATTTTGTTCAGATTCTTGTGGTTGTTGAACCTTGTTATCCATTTCTAATAAATCAACAGTGTTCTCACAAACAATTGATAATACGACAAATAGCATACCAATAAATACTGGCTCAGAAATTTGAAGGACAAAATTAACTGAAGTAGTTCCATCTACTGTACTGAATCCTAAGATAACACCCAATATTGTTGCGATCAAACTAGCAGCAACTGGAATAAAGATCTTATAGTAACCAACACGTTTTAATTCAGCAACACCTTCACGAGTATAAGGAGTTCCAGCTTTTAATTCATGTTTGAAATAGTTCTTGACCGACAATATTACAAATCCATTAGCTAGTAATTCTAATAATGAAATAAAGATCATTAATAGAGCACCATAATAATCATTACGAGTTACTGTATAATTATAATACTCAGATATTGCTTGTTGGATAACTGGTAAGACATCACTTGAAGCAAAAGATGCAAATACCAAGCCAAATGCACATACTACAGCGACTAAAACGTAGACTACAAACTCAATAGTAGCGATAACTTTTCCAAATTTAGCAAACTTTTGGATAGTTGAAATGTTTTTCATGTAAATATACCCTCTTTTCTTTTATCAAAAATACCTATTGATATTTTTTGAATGAAATATGCCAATTGATGCCAGTTCCTATATTATAGGCTTTAGCAAAGTTTCCCTGATTGATCGCAATAGCTACACAATTTAGGGAATTAATATATAATAATGGTTCACCTACATTTACGCAAGCAAAACTTTTCTCATAGATCATAACATTTCTATAAAGTGTTCTAGTGTTTGTAGATATAGTTACTTCAACTTTATCGCCATAACTAACATTGAGCTTTGTGAAAGTGTCCTTATCAATATTAGTCCATAATGAACCATAACGCACATCTAATACATCAATATCACCACAAACTGCTCCATCATTAAATGTTGGTTGGATAACTGGTAACTCTGCTAGCTCGTCAACATCATAAAGTGGACCAACTTGTTCAAAAGTGATGATACCACTAGCTAGTCTTGCTCCTGTATAAGCATAAACATCTCTACCATGGAAAGTATAACTTTCACTTGAGCCTGGCATCCTATTTATCGCTTCATCAATGATCCTTACTTCCTTGATACCTAATAGTTTTTTAACATGAGTTAAAGTTCCATTATCAGGAGTAACTATATAATTATCATTACTAGTCTTAGCAACTATTGATTTTCTTTCACTACCAACAGTTGGATCAACAATAGATACAAATACACTTCCACTAGGCCAATATTTGATCGTTTGGATCAAACGATAGCTAGCTTCCCAAATGTCATATTGGGGTATCTCATGAGTTAAGTCGTAAATCCTGATATTAGGATCAACCCCACAAGCAACTCCATACATAGCACACACAGCCCCATCAGCGAGGCCAAAATCTGACTGAAAAATCAACGGGCGCATAACCTTATACCTCTTTACTAGTTAAGAATAACATAAAACTTGCATAAATGACAGAAATATTATTATAATAGACTTAAAGCAAGGGGAGGCATTTAATGACAAAGAAAACAACTAAGAGAGTAAAAAGTAGCGTAAAGAAGAAGATTACTAAGTGTTTGGTATGCTTACTTATGATTGTTGGTACCTGCTATTTCTGGGTATCTATCCATAGTGAAGCAGCTACAACCGTTAGTCTATTAGCTGATCTAAATTCCTCTCAACAGGAATTAGAGAAGTTAAAAAAAGAAAAAGAAAAACTTCAAAGTGAAAAAGAAAAATTGACTGATGAGAACTATGTTAGTTCTGTCGCAAGAGGCAAATATCTCATAACAAAAGAAGATGAGCAGATCTACGAATTGCCATCTACTGATAGTGGTGAGTAGTAAAGAGAAGAAATTCTCTTTTTATTATTCCTTACAAGACATTTCCTCTAATTTGTTTTTCAATATCATCTCAACATCATTGTCATAAATATCTAAGCCTTCAGCAGCATAAAAACTCAATTCTTTAATTGAAAACAAAGAGCACATTTCTTTAAGATATGATTTTATACTGGCATTCTCATTAAGATATCCACCACACGTAGTGATATAGACAAGCTTATCAGCTTTACACTTTTTAACAATATTTCCTTCTTTACTATAAGCAAAAGTTAGTTTATTGACACAGATATGTTCAAAGAATACTTTCAACATAGAAGGGAAGGAATTGTCCCAATATGGAGCACTGATAACAATGACTTCACTACCAGCAAACTTTTTAGCTAGATCATATTTGGATGAAGAAAAGTCTTCATTTTTAATATCCATATCCCTTTGACAGAGATCATCTTTTCCAAAAGGCAATAAAAATAATTCACTGATCTTCACCATGTCAATCTCATATTTATCACAAGGATATTTAACTTTTAAAAACTCTCTAGCAAGTCTTTCAGTACGTGAATCATCACGAATGCAACTGTTAATATATAATACTTTTTCTTTCCTCATAAAGTGCGTCCTCTTAAATCACTACAATATTATACTTGATTTTAAGATATTTCTTTATTAAGTAGTTAGGAATATGAAAAACTTAAAACTAATATATAGTAAGCAGTAATAACTCATTTGCGTTTAGTCAATATTATACTGATCAGTTTGTTAACTTATTAGAACAATGCGATTTATCTATTCCTAACGCTAATGACTTAGAAGAGATAAAGCTATATACTATGTCTCAATTGCTTCATTTGATCCCAGAAACTATCTATGTATTTTGCACAAATGATCGCAAAGCTCGTTATATTCTTTCTGCCAACGCAAATATAAAATGCATAAGTTATCTTTCTTATTTTTATCTCACGAAAAAATCTACGATCATCAAAACAAGAAGCACAATACTTTTTTGATAATTGATTAGCATTTCATCATCAATTAGGACAGTACCTTTTTCAAATATATGGACAAAGTAGTAATCAACTGATCAAACTTCCAGCACAGCTCATTTTTGATCTTCTTTATGATGATAAACTAAAACTAATGAAGGATGTTTTTTTATATCATAGCCTTATAAAAAGTGTGCAAACACTAGTTCACACACTCAAAATATTATTATTCTTCAACTTTTCTAAATTCAGAATTCATAATACTGTAAAGATAACATTCAATTGGTTTATTACCACTAAAGTTTTTAACATAACTACGATAACCATTTACTTGTTCATCATACTTCTCATCATCAATATTCTTGGTCTTATAATCAATGATGATATATTTATCTTCGTATTCTAGTAGCAAGTCAATGATTCCATGCTTTTCTTGCTCATCTTCTACAACAATGAACTCTTGTTCTTTATAGATCTTAGCTTTTTCTACATCCTTCATGATATCACTATCTATGAAGTTCTTTATCAATATCCTATCTTTTTCATTCTCAATATTAGAATAATCAGGACTTACAAAATCGATCTCTTCAAGATATGAATGTAGTTTAGTACCCCTATCCATATTGTTCCTCTGGTTAACAGTAATGACATTATTAGTTGATTTAGAATAATGAGATTCATCTATTACTTTAGATTCAATCTTAGGCAAGTTATCCACTTTAATATCCCTTATCTGATTGTCATCAATACCTAACTTTCCAAATACATCTTTAACATATTTTTGATAATCTTTTGTTAAACCTATTGGATCATTTTCATAAAATTTATATGTTTTTGTAACTTTAGCATTTAAGCCATCAACTGCATTAAGCATCTCAGCAAAGTTCTTCCAATCAATCCTTTGCTCATCTTTTATAACGCCATTAGCCTTTGTCTCATAAACTACATCATTATTACGTGGATAAACTAATATTATTTTTTCTTCTGCTCTTGTTAAAGCAACATATAACAATCTGATCCTTTCAGAAATATTCTTCCTGTTTTCATTATCTTCAAATAACTTTTTATTAAACGTTGACATTACACCATACTTATCATCATATATTGGTATTGAAATGCCAGATTCATCATCACAAGTAATCCTTGCTTTTTGATCTTGCGTATTAAATTTCTTCATTAATTGTGGATAATAGCAGATCTTAAATTGAAGTCCTTTTGACTTATGTATAGTCATCATCTTAACAGCATTCTCAGAACTCTTCTTTGTTTCAAAATCCACTTTTCTATCATCATCATAGATATGATCGATATAATCAATAAAGTCTTTATATGATAAACCAATCTCGGTAAATTGTTCTGCTAATTGATAAATATAATTGATCTTGATCAAATTTTCGTTAATATCGCCAATGAGCATTAGTTTATCATAAATAGTAAACTCTTTAATGATCTCATCAAGTATCATAGATATTGTCTTACCATCAATCTTTTTAGCTATTTCAATCACCTTTTTCATTAGATCAGTTTTATTTAACTCATTTGTTATCATCACTTGATGTATATCATCATCGCTTTGACGATAAGCAAAACTACGTGCAACAGACATGTAATCCAATTTTAATTGGATTATTTTCTCTTTTGTTAATTCGCCCCTTAACATGGTTTTAGCATCATCAACTAATCTAAATAAGCTACCAAATACCATAAAGATATCACCATCAGATATATTTTCTCTTTTATCAACATTGATAGGTATTTCCTTAAATGTAAAGATATCTTTATATCTATCAAATGGTTTTGAATCTTGAACTAATATACAGAAATCCGAATATCTGACTTTTCTTTTAAAGAATACTTCTTCACCATTGATCTTTTTTGAATCCATTACTTTATAACCAGTATCAATTTTATCTTTTATGTCTTTAGCAATGATGAACGCTTCTGCTTCATCAGAAGAATAAGTATCTTTCTTCTTAGTATCTTCATCTTCTATTACTTGCTTGCCAGATTCTTTAAGCTCTTTCTCTCTTGCCTCTTTATCCTCTTTGCTTTCTTTTAAGGTATAATTAAATATCTCTGTGTCATATTCTTTAACAATTGTTTTTTTGTCAAAAGTAACTGACTCAAGCATTTCTTTGATCAATTCACAAGCATTATTAATATCATCTAAAACTTCATTATCTAATACTTTTCCATTATCATCTAACTTTTGAAGTTTATTTATTAATTTAAATAGATCAGGGCAATCACATATAAGTTTATCAACCATTTGACAAATAGCATCAGTTATTTCATCCATAACTCCAACATATTTTTGATCCATATTTTCATAAGACCATAACAGATTCTTATATTTGTCACCATATGTAGGATCATTTAATAAGATGTTATTTATCCTATTGCAGAAAATTCTCGCAATATCACAACCAGTTATGATCTTTCCATCAAGTGAATGAGATTGTTTATTCGCTGCTTCACTATACTTTGTATTAAGTTTTTCACAAACAGCTTCTGACATAATGACTGCCGTATAATTGAGGTTTCCATTTACCATCTCATGATCTTGGTAATCTTCTCCACCAATGTTGATATCCATGATCGGATTAAAGATCATGTTTACTGTATCAACAACTTCTTTTCTACTACGGAAGTTTTCTAAAAGATCTATAGAGATTCCACCATCATTATTACTATAGTTTTTATATTTTTCAGAGAATATCTCTGGTTTAGCATTACGGAAACGGTAAATAGCTTGTTTAATATCTCCAACAACATAAACATTATTATTTTCTATTAAGCTTATAAAATGCTCTTGAACATCATTGGTATCTTGATACTCATCGATCAATATCTCTTTATATTTATACTTTAGCTCATTTCTGATGACTGGGCTATTTTCTACAACCTCTATAGCTTTTCTAGCAATATCTGAATAAGTATAAAGATCATTTTCTTCTTTATATTGTCTTATCTTATCATTCGCCTTTTTAACTACTTCAAAAAGGAATTCAGCAGTTGGCTTTGATTCATCGAATTGTTTTTTTAACTCTTCCTCAGTAAAGAATGCAATAAGGTTTAGTTTTTCTCTGTCTTTTTTGAGCTTATCATAAATTGTTTGAGCTCTTTCTTTAGAATCTTCAACATATATTTTATTATTTTTGCTTTCCCTTCCTAAATTTACTGGAGTGTAGCCCACAGAATCATGAACTTCAGCATAGCTATTAGATGAAAGAAAGTTGTCAACTTCATCATTTTTCAATTCACTAAATTTTTTATCCTCTATACATTCCGATAATTGATCATAAAGATCACTAATTCTTTTCTTTTTTTCTAAGACATATGATTCATATTTTTTAAATAAGCTCTCAAAATTAGTTGGTGAATATAGATCATCAAGATATTTCTCATAATCTTCTAACATTTGATCTTTTTTATAGCTCTTATCAAAATGCTTATCTATTATATTTACCCAATCTATGATATTCTGATCATTTTTATAATTAGTAAAATTACTGATCATATATTTTAATCGTGGATCTTTATTCACATAGTATTCTTGTAAAACCTGTTTTATGTATTCATTCTTTTTTATTTCAAAGATATTTTCATCAATGATATTTACATCTTTGCTCATACCTAACAGATAATGATATTTTTTAACTATATACAAAGCATAAGCATCAAATGTCGTGATCTGACAATTATCTATTTTATTGAGTAACTCTTTTTGCCTATTAGGATCATTTTGTCTAAGGTCTTCACTTTCTTTTATTCTCTTTTTAATTCTTTCTTTCATTTCAGCTGCAGCTGCTTTAGTAAAGGTCAACACCAAAAGCTCATCAATATCATCAACCACTTTATCTTCAACTAACTTGCCAACTCTTTCTTTTAATACAGCAGTTTTTCCAGACCCAGCACCAGCAGAAACAATTATATTTGTGTCTCTTTTAATGATCGCTTCATTTTGACTATTCGTCCACTTCATCACCATTATCCTCCTTTTTATCCTCAGATACTTCTTTTTTATAATAATCTTTTGGTTTCTTATAACAGATATTATTAAATGAGCAGAACGCACATGATCTATCATTATTTCCGATACGAACAGGTTCTATCAAAAAGTGACCAGATAGAATTGAGTTAGCTACTTCTTTAATTTTATTTTCAACATCTGTAATGTATTCACTAAGCCCCTTTTTGATTTCTACTTTTCCTTTTTTTATTGTTTTTTCAGTATCAAATGGTATCACATTTCCCTTAGGACCACTTACCCCTGATGATGATTTATACAATGATCGAATGTATTTGCTTTTTAAATTTTTATGATCCGTTTTATCAAAGTTTTCATCAAAAGCTAACATAACATCTTTATCTCTCACTGTGATACCATTCAATTTAAGACTATCCCATTGTCTCAATTGAGCTTCATTCCAATTCTTTGATAAAAATGTATTTAACTCATTCCTTTTATAATGTTTTTTTAACATTTCTGCATCAAATGTCGGCTTTTTATTTATCACAGTTTGAATATAAAAGCCATAAACTTTCACATTCTTGTTTTTAAACTCATCTATTTTATCTTGTTCTACTGCTTTATTAACTAAGTACATGTAAATAGGTAATTGCATAGATAAACCATATTCAATTTCACTAAGTTTAGTGACAACATTACTTCCTGTTTTATAATCGACAAGAAGTGCTCTTATATGTCCACCGTTTTCATCATACATGATCTTATCGATCTTGCCTTTAAATGTCATATTTGGAACAATGTCATCAATAACAATTTCTTCTTCAGTTAAATGTTTTAATCCATTAACTTTAAAATTTTCTTTTTCTTGTTCGCGAATAAAACTAATGATACTTGGATCAGCCATTAGATTTTCTTCAACTACATCTATGAACATTTGAGTCCTTTCATCATTTGTATAATTAAATAGATCTTTATCCTTTACATATTCACGATATTCATCTTTAATCTGTTGATCATCTTTATCAAATGCATCTTCTAGTATTTTATGAATCACATCTCCTAATGAAGCAGCAAAGTTTTCTTCATTTATACTAAGCTTTAATACATAATCTATGTAATACTTGAATGGACATTCGCAAAATTCATTCAAAGAAGAATAAGATAGTTTTAAATTAGATTTAGCTACTTTTTTAGGATCAGCATTAAATTGATTATCGTAACCTAAATAATCTGCTTTAGCAAACTCTTTAGAGTAATTCAATACTTCTTTTTCAGCATTTGCATCACTATACTTACGGTATTTATCTAAATTATCACCATATTTCTTCATTCTCACATCTCTTGCGATATCTTTAAATTGATATGCTGCTTTTACGCTATTTTTCATTTCATCTAAAAGAGAGGAAGCATTGTACTCATTAAATGGACTCTTTTCTTTATAAGAGATCTGCATATTATTAGCATTAGAAAGCCAAGCTAGTGTATTTACCTTGCTATTAAGATTTAATTCATATGTAGTAGATCTAGCCACTTCATTTCTAATATTATCCGTAATATATTCAGTATCCTTATAAGTCATAGGTATACTATCATTAAATCCTACTAAGAAAAGATGTTGATCATCTTCTATTGGATCAAGTACATTTACAACTTGAACAACATTTGTTTTCTTCGGTTGTTTAATATAAGTGTGTTTAAGATCATCTTTGATCAATTCTTTTACTTCAGACAAATTCTCAATATACTTAGCATACTTATTAATAACAGATAACAAAGACTTTAATACACTAATAAAAGCTTCATCTTTTATTGTTTCTTTATCAAACCATGCTTGAATACTGCCTTCAAATTCTTGCTCTACATGTGACAAGAAATCATCAATCTTTTCTTTTGATTTCTTATTACTTAATTTAGCTTGAATAACTTCATTATTGTTGATCTCTTCTTCTATCTGTTCTTTTAGATCACTAAGATCTTTCACTTCCTCGAGGTTTTTATCAGAGTAATACTTTTTAACAATGTACAATAACTCGCTAACTACTTCAAAGCGATAAGTCTTTTTATCAAACCAATACTGAACCCCACTACTAAAACCATTATCTAATTCAGTTAAAAAGTCCTTAACTAATTCTGTACCAATGATGCTATTCTTTTCTGGAAGTTGAAATTCAATGCCATAATATTTCTCATACCTTTTAATATAAGGGAAATATTCCTTATCAAGGTTTGCTACTAAGATCTTATTGATATCTACATTTTCTTCTTGTATTAATCTTACTATCTCATCAAAAAGATATTCTACTTCTTCTTCAATATTGTCAAATTTGTAAATTTTATACTCTTTGTCTTGCTTTTGCTCAACAATTACTATTCCATTAACTTTTTTGATCAAAGCTTCATCAAACTTATCTAATTCACCATAACCATATACTTTAATCTTATAATTACTTAAACTATTTTTAAATAAATTATCATATATAAGCAAATCGTTACTTCTTAGTTCCTTCTTATAATTCACTAATTGTTTAAGTTTTTCACTATCATAATCTTTATTTTCATCAATATAGTAAAGATCCTCTAATGTCTCTTTAGCATTAGCCACCTTCATTTGATGCTTATCCACAAGATACTTGATTGTTTCAATATCATAATCAAAAAGATGCTTCTTCTTGAACTCTTGTAAAGTCATAAATTTGATCTTCATTAGCTTTTTATTATCAGCTAAATACTTCAATACACTTGTTTTAACACTGTTAGGACAGATCAACAATAGAGAATCCTCTAAGATATTTTCTAAATTCATATGTAAGCCTCCGCTTCTTTAATATTGTTTTACTATTAATGTAAAAATATGTCAAGAAAAAATCAGCACCTTGATGCTGATTAGAAATAATGTCCAAATTTTGTCACATTTCCTTTCTTCTTTAGTTCAAAATAATCCTATACACCCTCCCCATTATCTTGTATAATAAGCAAGTGTTCTTTGAAAAGTTTATTGATAACATTTCTCAATTAGCGCCAAGCACCTTTAAATAGGTTAACGAGGAAAAGGGTCATCGAAATATTCGGCGGACGCCCTTTCGTAGTCATCTTCTGCGTATGTTCCAACAAATATGTCGGTAACGACAAAACAAATATGGAACAATAGATGAATTATCAGAAAATTAATTAAAATTAACATAGAAAGTTGAGAAATAAATAATATGTGTGGAATCATCGGATATACCGGAAAAGAAAATGCTTTTAATATTGTCCAAAATGGTCTAAAGATCTTAGAATATCGTGGTTATGATAGTGTAGGTATGGCTTTAGATAATGGTAAGGAAGTAAAATGTTTCAAAGCAATAGGAGCAAGCGTTAAGCTTTTTGAATCTTTAGATGCCAATGAAAACTATGCTAATAGCGCCATAGGTCATTGTCGTTGGGCTACTTGTGGTAAAGTCACTATGGAAAATGCTCATCCCCAAAAATGTGGAAAAGTCTATCTTGTCCATAATGGCATAATTGAAAACTACAAACAACTGATTGAAAAGTTTCATTTTACAAATTTAACTTCCCAAACAGATACTGAAGTCATTGCTCATTTGATCGACTACTTTTATGATGGTGATCCTGTTAAAGCTATTTATCATGCTACTAAATATCTAGAGGGTAGTTATGCTATAGTAGTCATGTTTACTGATCATCATGATTGCTTATACGCTGTTAGAAAAGTCAGCCCTTTAGTATTTGCTAAAAACGAGAAGGGTATAGCTATCGCTTCAGAACTATTACCACTAAATAATGGTGAATACAAGTATAGCTATGATCTAGTTGAAAAAGATATATTAGCAGTCATTGGTAATGAATTTACGATCTATGATAGTAACTTACAAAAGACTGATTATTCTGCTATTGAGATCAAAAAGGAAGATATTGCCAGTAAGAATGGCTTTTCTACTTTCTTAGAAAAAGAGATCTATCAACAACCTGAGGTCCTACGACAATGTTTAGACTGTTTTAATAATGAGCATTTCTTTCCCAACATTACAAAACAACAACTAGAAAAGATAAAAAGGATCTATCTCATTGCTTGTGGAACATCTCATTATGCTTCACTAGTCATTAATAAAAACATTCAGAAGTATCTTCATATCGATTGTGCTTCTTTCATCTCTTCAGAATTTCAAGAAAGTGAACCGATCATCGATAAAGATACTTTAGTTATAGCTATATCTCAATCAGGAGAAACTATCGATACAATCTTAGCAGTACAATATGCTAAAGAAAAAGGAGCAAAGATCTTATCTTTAGTCAATGTAGAAAACAGCTTATTGGTTAAAATAAGTGACTATCATATCGTCTCACCAGCAAAAAGAGAGATGTCTGTAGCATCTACTAAAGCCTATAGTAGCCAAGTTATGATCTTAAATCTTTTCATTCTTTATCTAACTCAAGATAAAGCACTAATAAAAAATGAGTTAGAAAAGTTAAAACAACTACCTAATGCTGTACAAACAATACTAAATGATGCTGATATATTAAATAAAGTAGTCCAACAAGAAAAAGATAAGACAGTAATTTTATTAGGAAGAGGATTAGACTATCTAACTCTTCTAGAAGGAGCTTTAAAAGTAAAAGAATTAGCTTATATGAACATCAATGCTTATCCAGCGGGTGAACTAAAACATGGACCACTTGCTATCGTAGATGAAAATACCTTAGTATTAGGATTATGTACTCAAAAAGATCTATATTCTAAAATGGTAAATAACTTAAATGAAGTAAAAGCTAGAAAGGGCAATGTCATCTTCTTTGTAAGTAAAAATCTTGCTGGAAATTCAGGCTATCAGGAGATCATATTACCAGAAACGGCAGAAGAGTATAGTAATATAGTAAGTGTTGTAGTATTTCAACTGCTTGCTTTAAAACTTGCTCAAAGTAAAGGTTACAACGTTGATAAGCCAAGAAACTTAGCTAAAGTTGTAACCGTAGAATAAATTTTAAAATTAGGAATGTTATCAATAACTTGCAAAGCACTGATCACTTTAACGTGATCTTTTTTTACAAAGTTATCCACATTGCTGGTCTTATACCAAAATAAGTATCATCAGCTTTACCATCATAATTGATAGTTCCATCATAACTAGCAAAACAGAAAGCAGAACCATAATAGCCTTTAGTCCTTAAAGCAAATGTTTTATCTTCTTCTCTTTGAATATCAGCTTTAAAGTATTTCTTTACTTCTTGAATACTTAATAGGAAGATCTTATCTTTAGATAATGTGCCTTTACTACCACTATAATTAGGATTCTTATCAGGTAGTAATATTGTACTAGCTATTCTCTTAGCTTCTTTTTCCGTAAATGCTTCCTTAATGAAGCGTTCGTTTAACCATTTACGTAAACTACAATCTCTCCAAGAGAGCTCTTCATGAGAGTAGTTCATTTTCTCTTCGCAGAGAACTTTCTTACTAAAGAGAAGTACCTTATCACCTTTTTTATCAACTATCTCCCAATTGATCGGCTTACCTTGATACTGACCAAACTCAACCTCATTTATCTTGCCAGCTTTGATATCAGCAATATTATCATCAAGATAAACACTAGTTTTATTCATTGCTTTCTTTGCTTTTTCAATCTTTTCTTTTGAAAAAGCATCGATACTTATCCACATTATTGGTCTAACACAATAAGGAGAAGTAGTTTTTACATCAGGACCACTACAATTTATCTCCCCAGTAGGATTAACAATGTCACAACAAGGATCACAAGAATAAGTGCTAAAATTTCTTAACCAATACCAAGCTGAATCATGATCTTTTCCACCGGTATAGCCACCATGCGCTTGTGCATATAATGTTGGTTTACATTTTCTATCTTCATTTGATCTAAAGTATTCTTTAGCCTCACTATAATTCAACAAAGAAACATGATCTAAAGTATATGTATTTCTACTAGAAGCTCCATCAGCAACTTTAGTCTTGATGATCTTTTCTTTTTCACTATTAGAAAATGCTTCGTTATAGAATTTGCCATTTAACCAAGATCTCATATCGCAATCTTCCCATGATTCTAAATTTCTTCCTTCATGGAATGCCATACAATCCAAAGCAAACTTACTAATGACAAATACATATTCTTTTGTTATATCTAATATCTTCCAAACGATCGGTTTGACTTCACCATTTTTACCCTGAGGATATTTACCAAATTGCACTTCATTATCCTTTACTTCTTCTACTGGCTCTGTCACTTCATTTATAACAGTAGTAGTATTAACCTTAGTTGGATCATTTTTACCACCAATATATTCACCAGCAAGTACCTTAAAGAAACACTCATCAGCTAAATTACTAGAATCGTTCCAATAAGCTAGATCAACAAACATCTGTTGAGCTTGATCCAATGACTCCTTAGTATTCTGATTCATTAATTCTAAAGCCTGCTGATACTTTTTTTCTTGGCTATTTTGATATTGCTCTCTATCAGCAATAAAGATATCCAATTGCTTTTTCAGATCTTCATCAGCATATTTATAAGCTTTATTAAAATATTGCATTTCTTGAAAAGGAGCTTTCCAATAACCATTATTGATCTTTTCCACATTCTCAATCTTATAGAAAGCCATGAACTTACCAAAATATGCTTTTCCGCATTCAGGATCGATATCTAAAACTCTCTCACAATATTCATCAGCCTTTTGCCAATCACCATCTTCTAAAAACATAAAGACTCTCTTTAACAAAGTATCAATGTTAGTACCATTATTTACCTCAGCCATAAACACGCCTCCTTTTGATAATCTTTTTTCTACGAAAAGTATCTCTTGTTCAAATGATAGCACAAATGATATTCCTTAACAATATTTATACATTTCATAATATTCGCAAAGATTTCTTTCTGTAACCATTAATTATCTTTATATTTGTATCACTTTTTGGAAAAGCGGACAAGGAGCGATAAAAATGATTTCTAGAAAGATTGAAACAAAAATAGATGAATTTTTTAAACAAAAGAAAAGCTTTACTTATAACAGGAGCTCTCCAAACTGGAAAAACTTATACTATCCGTCACTATGGTCAATCCCATTTTGAAAACTTTATTGAGATCAATTTCATATAGTAAAAAGAATGAGGAGATTGATTTCTTAGTAGAAAGAAATGGGAAAATATTACCTATCGAGATCAAATCAGGTAAAGATTACACTAAACATTCTGCCTTAAACAACTTATTGTCGAATCCAGATTATTCAATTAAAGAGGCTTATGTTTTTCAGAATGATAATATAACTGTTAAAGATAAGATAACTTATTATCCTATTTATATGTTAATGTTTTTAGAAAATAAAGCCGTAATAGCTGATCCAATCTATAATTTGGATATTGATATACTAATATAACTTTTAGTGTAACTATTCTAATTAGGTACACTAAACCACATAAAAAGCCTATGCTCACACATAGACTTTCTTATGTTTTAAACTAATTCTTCATCACGAAGTTTTAGATCAGCAAGACCACTCTTATGTAAAGAAGTAATACCGATCAATGAAGTTAATTGTCCAACAAGGTTAACACCTTCTGCGATCCAGTTCATACTTGCTTGAGCAAAATCTTTTGTTGAAAGATAGCCCATACCTAAGCTACAGATGAATGAAATGATGAAGATCACTATCAAGGAGTTCTTTTTCAATTTCTTAGCTAATACACATAATGAAGCTTGCATCATTCCTAAACCAGATATCATTAGGATGATGAAGACAAATGTTCCAGAATATACTGGAGGTACTACAGCTAAAGCAGCAGCTTTAGATTGCTTATGAGTGAGCATTGCTAAGATGCCTAGACCAGCAAGTAAGAATCCAATTGATTGAACAGGGAAGAACATATTATTAAGTCTTTCAAAATCACATACACCAGCAGCATATAATAATTTCCAAGTAGCCTTTAATGCTCCTGATAATGTCACATCAATAACTCCTGCAGAGAATAAAGCAAATGCACCTTTACTCATCTTATTGTAAAGATCTCGCATTAAGATGATCGAACCGATAGTAAATAAGATTACAGGTATATAATCAACTAATGCCATTGACACACTAAAATCATTCATAACTATTTTTCCTCTTTCTTAACTAGATGATAGATAGGTAAGAATGGAATGATGATAGGAGTCTTATCAGCATAATTAATATATTCTTCTTTATCACCATAGTTTTTCATTTGACGCTTTTCAAGTCTTTGAGCACCATTAAACATAATGAAGATGATAGCGATATAGGCAACTATAGCCATGATCCATTGACCAGCATTAGCATAAGTTGAAATACCAGCTACAAATACGCCAGTCCAGAAAGTGATCTCACCCAAATAGTTAGGACAACGACACATCTTGTATAAACCTTGAGTTGCTACCATATTAGGTCTAGCTTTCTTTTGAGCAGATTTTTGCTTATCAGCTTCTGCTTCAAGTAAAATACCACAAATTGAAATGATAAATCCGATAACTGGTACAACTACATCAGTGGAACCATTGTTATAACGGAATAACATTGGGCTAACTTGAATAACATAAAGAGCAGATGTGAAGATCCAAATTGATGCTAAAACAAATACTGGCATTTTCTTTTCTTCATTTTTAGCTAATGTAGATTTAGCTACTTCAGTATTCTTAAATGTAGCATTCTTTAATTCGCGTATCAATAAGAAACCTGAAAGACGGAAACCATAGATAACAAATAAAGCACATTGTACAACTACGATCCAAGCTGGAGTAGCAGTCGGATTAACAAAATACATGATAAGAATAGTTATTCCACCACCGGCAACAGCTAAACCATAACCGATAGACATGAAATAAACAAACTTATAGAATCCTTCACAACATAATACAGCACAAACGATATATAAGATCAATAATAACTTCCAAGGCATCCTACTTTACCTCCTTGAAGTAATTAGTGATGTATTCCTTAAAGCTATGTTCACCGATCTCAGTATCACCAACAAGATCATGACTTAAAGTCCACTTAGAGAATAAGATGATATCATGCTTACCAGCCTTTTTGATCTTTGGAAGATTTGCTAAGATTCCAAATAACCAGATTGGTGCCCATTTGATCTTAACAGGCTTATTAGCTGCTTTGAAACACATTTCAGCCATCTCAATATAAGAATATGTTTCTTTACCACCAACATTGTAAGTAATATTGCTGTCACACATATGATCAACAATGAATCTAGCAAAATCAGGGCAATCAACTACGTTAGCCTTAACATTACCATAACCCTTTAATAATTGCATTTCTCCCTTTTCAACATATGGTTTGAATACTTTAGCGATATCATAGAAATAGCCAGTTGGACGATAGATGATCCAATCCATAGACTCTTTCTTGATCTCTTGTTCTACTAAATATTTAGCATGAAGCATAGGTACCTCTTCAGCACCAGGTTGATCGCAAGAGATAACAGAGATGTAGTTAAACTTCTTAACACCAGCATTCTTTGCTTCGTTATAGATGTTCATATTACCTTTATAATCAATATCATAAGAAGTAACTTTTGTTGAAGCACCAGTTAAACCTACTGTAGTGATGACTACCTCAGCACCATCACATAAACCTTTTAGATTCTCAGGATCAGTAGCATTGATCTGCTTAAAAGTATACTTACCTTGACATCCCTCAATCTCTCTTTCTTTTACATCAGCAGCAATGACTTCATGACCATCTGCACATAAACACTTAAGGATCTCAGATCCTAAATTTCCGAAAGCACCTGCTAATACAACTTTCATTTCCAACACTCCTTTACTATTTCCTTATGATCTTATCCAACAATGGATATATCATCTCAAAGTCAACTTCTTCCATCGACCAATTTATCAAAGCTTCTGAGATAAAATCAGCCGTAAATGAAGGATCATCCAATTGTTTCTTCTCGCACATCGGTTTGATGATGTTGGCTATCTGACTTCTCAACATCTTGTGCCTTGAAGAAAAACTCATACTGGTGATCTTTGTTGCCTCACTATCAGAAAATAATTTCTTATTCTCATCTTCAAACTGACGCAACAGGTCATAGACCCCTTGAAGAAGTTCTTTAGGTTTTTTATCTGCCAAAGAATTCATCATATCTAAATGTTTCTTCCAACTCTCTAGAACGAATGTAGCGATCAACAACTCTTTTGACTCAAAATAGTTATAAACCGTTCCAACCCCTACACCACAAGCTGATGCAACAGAACGGATAGTTGTAGCAGAATATCCTTGTTCCGATATCTGTTTCTTTGCTTCCACTAACAATTGCTCTTTGATATTTTCAATGATCTTTGGCATCAATTGACCCCTTTTCTTTTTTTGTGAACGTGTTCACATTAATATTTTCTAATCACAGCTCTAATATGTCAATAGTTTCACAAGTTGAAAGGGCTTGCTTGTGAAAATATTGGCATATTTATATAAGCAATAAAAAAGAGAAATTATTACAATCTCTCCTTGAGTTTCCTAATTTTTCAAACAGCCAATTGGCACAATATATATACCATCTTCTCTTCGGTAAGCATATTTGCCTACACCGATTAATATCATCATAAAAGATGGTTCATTCATCTTCTCAGTATCAATTTTTTCCTTTAATTTTTTTAAGTTTTCACATCCTTCGTTAATTAACTTTTCACCACCTAATTTGATCTCAACTAATCCATATTTTCCATTTCTTAAATGTACGACTGCATCACATTCTAATCCCGTCTTATCTCTATAATGGTAAACTTCTCCAAATAAACTTTGAGCATAAACCCTCAAATCTCTTACACACAGTGTCTCAAACATTAATCCAAGGGTACTTAGATCATTGATCAAATCTTTGGGACCTAAGCCTAAAGATACAGCAGCAATCGATGGGTCAACAAAATATCTTGTGTTTGATGTTCTTATTGCTGTCTTTGATCTCAAGTTAGGAGTCCACGCCGGCATTTCCTCCACTACATAAATCATCTTTAAGGCGTTGATATAATCACTGATTGTATCAATATTTATTGATGAACTCTCATCACTAACAACATCATCCCTTAAAATTGTGTAAGCCACTTGTGCGCCTTGATGTCTAGCGTATGAACGCATCACTTTCTTTACTGTATCAGCATTTCTTTTAATTCCGTCAACTCTACTGATATCTGAATTGATAACACCATCGTAATAATCATTGGCTTGTAAAAGAGCATATTTAGCTTCCATCTTGACTGCTAGTGGCCAGCCTCCACGACAAATAAAATAAGCCATTTTTTCGATATTATAATCATTTTTGCCAGATATTTTTTCGGGTGTTTCAAACAATTCTGCCAAACTTACCTCGCCACTAGATTCTTCAGATTCATATAGCGACATAGGTCTCATTTTAAGCCAACTAAATCTTCCTGTCCCCGAATGAGTAATACTCTTTGTATCTACTGGAACAGCTGAGCCTGTAAGGATAAATTGCCCCATCTTGCCACGCATATCGACTTCATAACGTATCGCGTCCCAAAGTTTAGGAGCTATCTGCCATTCATCAATAAGTCGAGGATTATCGCCTTCAAGAAGAGTGCTTGGATCTATCTCTGATAATCTAATATTGTTTTCTATATCTCCTGGTTTATCCATATTGAGTACGCTTTTGGCTGCTTGCAGTGCAGTAGTTGTTTTCCCACACCACTTTGGTCCTTCGATCAATACAGCACCTTTAGAATGTAACTTATCTTGTAATATCTCATCTGCAATTCTTTTCCTATATTTTTCCATATTTGTCATCCTCAATTGGATTATACATTAATTTTTATGTTTATTCAATGCTATTCCGTGATTTGGACGGGTTTTACTCCTTGATTTGGCTGACTTTTGTTCCGTGATTTGGACGGTTTTTACTCCTTGATTTGGCATTTTAGAAATTAAACAATATGGCTATTATTACAGAAACAAATATTGAAGGTACTAAATTCATTACTTTAAACTTACTTATTTCACACATATTAAATCCTACTGCTAATAGAACCAATCCACCTACTGCTGATAATTGACTTATCGCATAATCAGTTAGGATAGGTGATAGTAGGCAAGCTAATAAAGTTAGCGATCCTTCATATATGATCACTAATATCCCAGCAAAGTATACTCCTTTGCCATATTGAGCAGTAAAGACAATTGCAGCCACAGCATCAATTATCCCTTTTAGCAAAAGAGTAGAGTAGTCATTACTTAATCCGTCATTGAATGCTCCTACTATTGCCATTCCACCTACACAAAATAGTAATGTTGCATTTACAAAACCAGCAGCTATTGGATTACTACTAGAAAAATGTTTTTGTAATTTATTTCCTGATCTAACTATCTTCCCATCTAGATCTAATAGTGCTCCTATTAGTGTTCCCATTGCCATTGATATTAGTAAGTTTAAAGTAGATTGCATCTTTAGCATTGAGGATATAGCTATGTATATGACAGCAAGTCCCATAGCTTTATACAGTTGTTGACTAATATCTTCTTTAAGATATTTTCCTATTATCTGACCAACAAAAGCCCCTAATATTATCAATCCACCATTTATAAGTGCTCCCATATTAATTCACTTCCTTCTTACAAAAAAGATGGTTTCCCATCTTTCTTGATTAGAGTTTATGATGATTTTTTACAAGATCATCATTGCGATCGTTAATACGATCATATTAGCAATACCAATTGCGATAACTGGTTTGATGACAAACTTTATCCAAGTTGGATATTCAACCTTGGCGATAGATAATCCACCCATGATAGCTCCTGAGGTTGGAGTAAATAAGTTAACTAGTCCGATACTTCCTGAGAAGATCATTACCATTGTTTCCACTGAGAATCCTAACTTAGCTGTGATACCACCCATGATTGGCATTGATAATGAAGCAAGTCCTGAAGTAGAAGGAACTAAGAATGATAATGGGATATATAGTAAGTATGCTGCTGGTGCATAGATTGCTCCTGGCACACCTTGTAAAGCATTAGCACAAACTGTAACGATATATTCACCTAATCCTGTTGTATTCATCAATACTGTAGCTCCTCTTGCTGTTGCAATAATAAGAACTACTGGCATGATTCCACCAACACCTGCTAAGAATGTTTCAACAAATGCAGCTTCTGGAATAGATCCAACAAGTCCGATAACGATACTCATCAATAAGAACCAAGTTGTACCTTCGTCAAAGTACCAAGCACCTAATGGATTACCCATCAAGAAATCAGACCATCCAGCAAAGATCGTTACACCTAAGTCTTCCCAAGGAATGAATCCAATGATCATTACTACAAATGTAAATGCGAATAATACTAATACAAGCTTCTGTTTACTTGTTAATTCAGCATTCTTATCAACTTCCTTATCTTGGAAATCTTTCTTCATATGTTCTTGTTCTTGTAATGTTAAGATAGTTGAACCCTTATCAGCTTTAACTTTCTTAGCATATTGTAATACGAAGTATAATGCGATCACATATGAAGTGATCCATAAGATCAGACCTAATACGTCAATGATAGCAACATTAGTTGTAATTCCTTCAGCATTTAAGGCTGACATTGCTGCACCTGTACAGAATGGGTTAATAGTTGAACCTAAACATCCAATACCTGCGCCTAACGCAATTGTTGCTGCTCCCACTAATGTATCAAATCCAGCTGCGACCATTGTTGTAGCCATTAATAAGTAGAATGGAACAGTTTCTTCACACATACCATAAGTAGTACCACCGACAGAGAAGATGAACATGATGATTGCGATCATTATCTCTTCTTTACCATGAAGTTTTCTAACTAAAGTAGCGACACCATTATCTAACGCTCCTGTCCATTTAACAACCTCTAGGAAACCTCCTAGAACTATTACGAATGCACAAACATCTTTAGCATCATAGAATCCGAATGCTGGTGCTAACACGATATCTGGCAAAGTAGCACTTGTTACATCTGGTATTAACCAAGACAATATCGCCAAAGCAACGATGATTAGTAACAAGATCGTAAATGATGATAACATTTTTCTTTCTTTTTTCATTTTGTAACCCCTTTCATTTTTTGATTATAATATCTCCCTTCGTTTATATTATCCTTTTTTTGAAGAGAAGATTATTTCCCTATTTCTATTTGTGAATGATAGTTCCAGTCTTACCTTGTAATGCTTCTTTTGCTTTTTCTAAAGAAGTGATCAAAGCTTGACTATTTTCGCTATTATTTACATACTCTAAGCAAGCTTGAACTTTTGGAAGCATACTGCCAGGAGCAAAGTGTCCTTCCTTGATGTATGTTTCTGCTTGTTCAACACTCATCTCAGCTAATTCTTTTTGATCAGGTTTATTGAAATTGATACAAACTCTATCAACTGCTGTCAAAATGACTAACATATCTGCTTTTAGATCTAAAGCTAATTTAGAAGAAGCTCTATCTTTGTCAATAACAGCGGCAACACCACTATACCAGCCATCTTCTTCAACAACTGGAATTCCACCACCACCAACAGTGATAACAATAGTGTTATTGTTGACTAATTTCTCAACAACATCTAATTCAACGATCTTTGTAGGGATTGGAGAAGGAACAACTCTTCTATAACCTCTTCCGGCATCTTCTACAAATGTATAACCATTTTCTTTAGCTATCTCTTCTGCTTGCTCTTTGCTGTAGAAAGAACCGATAGGTTTGGTTGGTTTTTGGAAAGCCTGATCGTTCTTATCTACAACAACTTGAGTGACTACTGTTGCACAGTCTTTACTAATTCCCCTATTTTTCAACTCACGTTGAATAGACTGTTGCAAATGATAGCCAATATAGCCTTGAGTCATTGCACCACATTCAGGAAAAGGCATTGCAGGTGTTTTTCCACCATTGTTTGCTGAATACTCAAACGCTAAGTTGACCATACCTACTTGAGGTCCATTGCCGTGACCGACAACGACATCATACCCTTCTTCAACTAGGTCAACGATAGTTGAAGCGGTATTTTTAACTAACTCTAACTGCTGTTGAGGGGTATTGCCTAAAGCATTACCACCCAACGCAATAACTAATCTCTTTCCCATATGCCAACTCTACTTCAATGTTGCATACATAACAGCTTTAATTGTATGCATTCTGTTTTCAGCTTCATCAAATACTTTTGATTGTCTAGACTCGAATACTTCATCAGCAACTTCCATTTCAGTTACGCCAAACTTCTTAGCGATATCTGCACCAATTGTTGTATTAGTATCATGGAATGAAGGTAAGCAATGTAAGAAGATAGCAGTATCTTTAGCATTAGCCATTACTTCTTTAGTTACACGATATGGTTCTAGTAAAGCGATTCTCTTTTCCCAAATATCATCTGGTTCGCCCATAGATACCCAAATATCTGTATAGATGACATCAGCATCTTTAGTGCCTTCTTTAACATCTTCAGTCAATGTGATAGTACAACCATTTTCAGCTGCGATTGCTTTACATTGTTCAACAAGTTCAGCATGTGGCATCTGTTCTTTAGGTCCACAAGCAACGAAGTTCATTCCCATCTTAGCACATACTACCATTAATGAATCGCCTACATTATTTCCTGCATCACCCATGAACACAACTTTTAAGCCTTTTAAGTGACCAAAGTTTTCTTCCATAGTCATTACATCAGCTAACATCTGTGTAGGATGGAATTCTGTAGTTAGACCATTCCAAACTGGCACACCAGCTTTAGCAGCGATCTCTTCAACGATTGCTTGAGCATAACCACGATATTCAATACCATCGTACATTCTGCCTAATACTCTTGCAGTATCTTCAATTGATTCTTTTTTACCCATTTGACTTGAACCTGGATCAAGATAAGTAACTCCCATACCTAAATCCATACCAGCTACTTCAAACGAACAACGAGTTCTAGTTGAAGTCTTTTCAAATAACAACACAATGTTCTTACCTTCTAAGTAACGGTGTGGTGTACGAGTAAGTTTCAATCTCTTAAACTCTTTAGCTAAGTCTAATAAGTAGCGGATCTCTTCAGTAGTAAAGTCTAATAGTTTTAAAAAGTTTCTTCCTTGTAAATTTGTTGGCATATATTTGTTTCTCCTTCTTTTATGTTTAATATATATAACCTATATTGATAACTTGATTAATCTTCTCTGATCAGAGGCATACTCATACATCTCGGGCCACCTCTACCTCTTGATAATTCAGCACTTGGCATCTCTATAACCTTTAAGCCATGTTGTCTTAATACTTCATTAGTAACATCATTTCTTTCATAAACAACAATGACTCCCGGTGCGATACATAATGTGTTAGAACCATCATTCCATTGTTCTCTAGCAGCAGCGATCATATCTCCACCACCACATGGGATAAGCTCAACATGATCTAACTGCAATGCTTGTTCCAAGATATGACTTAATGTATCATTTATCTCTTCAATATTGATATTTCCTTCGACTCCCGGAGTTAATTTAAACACTTGTAATGTTCCTAAGATACCTGGATGATAAGTGAACTTATCATAATCAATCTGAGTAAATACAGTATCTAAATGCATGAATGCTCTTGATTTAGGAATATAGAATGCATAGATCGTTCTGATCTTGCTATTTTCATCAGCGAAGATCTTATGAGCAGCTTTTTCAATAGCGTCTGGGTTTGTTCTTTGAGAAATACCGATAGCTAATGTAGTTTCATTTAAATTTAGAACATCTCCACCTTCAATATGATCAGCATCATAACGATCATAATATTGAGGAACATCCTTATAATCAGGATGATAATTGAAGATATACTCATCATAGATAGTCTCACGAGATCTTGTCTTTGAATACATCTTATGTAGCAAGACACCATTACCAACTGAAGCGAATGGATCTCTTTGGAAATATAAGTTAGGAAGTGGAGCAAGTAACATTACTTCTTCATAATCCGTAACTCTATCAATAAGAGTAGTAGCTTCACTCTTTGGTAGTTCTGATAATCTCATACCTTCCATTGTCTTTAATACAAAATCATAATTATCAGGATAATTTGTATTAAGATAATCAACGATAAGAGAAGTGTATTTCTTACCAGTGATATTAGCTTCTTTTAAGAATTGCTTTAAAAATCTTTCTCTTAATCCTGGATTTAGATCTAATGTCTCAGCCATTAAGTCTTCCAAGTAAACAACTTCAACCCCATTGTCTTTTAATATCTTTGCGAATGCATCGTGTTCTTGCTGCGCAACTTTTAAGAATGGGATATCATCGAATAATAATTCTCCTAATGTATCTGGAGTTAAATTCAATAACTCCTTGCCAGGTCGGTGTAGTAACACTTTTTTCAGTGGTTTGATCTCACTGGTAACATGGATTCCTTTCATCTTTTTTACCTCTTTCCTTTAATGTAATTTAATTGTAAGATTTTTCAAACTTACAAACGGACATTTAACTTTTATTTTACGGTATTTTTAACCATTTTTACATAGTCTAACTGTCCTTTTTCTTTGATAAGCGCTTTCTATACTATTATTATATTTTTTTCAAATCTGATAATAGGACATCTCGCACTTTTTTTGTTGTATAATCCACTTTTTTCGTTACTTATTTCACACTTAACTCTTAAAACAACCGTTAATTATTTTGTGTTATAATCTTTGCGTGTTTATTCAAATAATCGGAGGTCAAAATGCTTCAGTCTAATTTTCATACCCATACTTATCGCTGCGGCCATGCTAGTGGAACAGATGAACAATACATACAAGCTGCTATCCAAGCAGGAATCACCACTTTAGGCTTCTCTGATCATGCTCCTTATAAAGATTATAACAATCCTAAAGTCTGCATGAGATGGAGCGAAATCAACGAATATATCTCTTCAATACAAAAGCTTAAGGAAAAATATGCTTCTCAGATCGATATCCACATTGGCTTTGAAACGGAATATTTCGCTGAATTAATAGATGAAAAGAAAGAACTATTAGATAAATGTGAATATCTTATCTTTGGTCAACACTTTAGAAAGCCCATAAGCATTGGTAGTTATTTTAATAAAAATACCGATGATGAAATCTTAGAGTATTGTGATAGTGTATGTAAAGGTTTAGAAACAGGTATATACACTTATGTATGTCATCCAGACTTATTCTTATTAAAACAAACAGAGTTTAACGAAGTTTGCTTACAGGTATCACATAAGATTGCTCAGAAAGCTAAAGAAACTGATACACCACTTGAGATCAACCTTAGGGGAGTTCAAAAAGGCAAAGGTCAATACAATACTGGTGAAAGATATCCATATCCTAACTATGATTTTTGGCAGATTGCATCTCAATATGATGTTAAATGTGTCATAGGTATAGATGCTCATTCACCACAAGATATTCTAGAATGTCAAACCCATTATCAAGAAGCACTTAGAGAACTCGAAGATCTTCACTTAAATATCATTGATATCAAAGATATCATAAAGAAAGGGAAATAAAGATATGTCAAAATTACCTATCATCATTGATACAGATCCCGGAGTAGATGATTTCTTCTGTATCACTATCGGTTTATGCTACCAAGATACATTTAATGTATGTGGTATTACCACTATGGGTGGTAATAATTATACCGAAGTCACTACTCAGAACGCCTTAAATATTGTTTCACTACTAGGCAAAGATACACCTGTAGTAAAAGGAAGTACTTCTTATCTTAAAGAGGAGTTCTCAGAACCAGTAGCAAAGTTCCATGGAGCTAATGGCTTGGGTGACATAACAATCCCACAGAGTAATAAAAAAGCTTTAGATATCGCAGTAGAAGATTTCATTTACCAAACAGCCAAACAGTATTCCGGTCAATTAATCTTAGTACCTGTAGGCCCTCTTACTAATATTGCTAGAAGTTTCTTAAAATACCCGGATCTAAAAGATCATCTTAAAAAGATCGTTCTTATGGGTGGCTCTACTGATAAGGGCAATATCACTAAATATGCAGAAGCTAATATCGGCCATGATCGATATGCTGCTGATATAGTATTTAAAAGTGGCGTACCAATCGATATGATCGGTTTAAATGTCACATTAAAAGCTAATTTACCAAGAGAAGTATTTGATCCGATCAGCACTCAATTCCCTACAGAATTAAGAAAAGTAATGCAAGGACTTATTGACTTTAGAAATGGCGAACCGATGCATGATGCTGTAGCTATTTCTTCGATCATTGATGAAAATGTATTAGAGTTTGAAGATGCTCATGTCTATATTGAATTAAAAGATCAAGAAAGATTGGGCCAAACAGTCTGTGACTTTAATAGTGATACTCCTAATTGTAGGGTAGCCACTTCTATCAATCTAGATGATTATTACAATATCATCAAAAATATGTACTAAGGATAAGAAGATCACTTATCCTTTTTTATTTCTTATACTTAGAAAAGATCTCATTTGCTCCCATCATGATACTAGCAAGATCTTCACTACTTTCCTTGAAATCTCTTTTTGCCCATTGTTCTAATACCTTTAACAAAATAGCATTTGCCAAATGAGGATAATAATCATTTACTAGATCGTTTTCTTTAAATTTTTGAAGATCATATTTAACACAAGAAAAATCCCGATAATTAATGAAATAATCAGAAAACCTAAGCAATAAGTTTTGTTTACTCATGACTTCTATAAAATGTTTGTTCTCTTTAATAAACCAATAGTCAAAAAAACGCTTATAAGCCAAGTAATACTCTTGATAAGTGATCTTTTCTTTATTGATAACACTATTTTTATTGTCACAATATTTTTGAAACTGTCGTCCTTTTCTAGTCATGATAGTCTGCAATATCTCCTCATTATTTTGAAAATGATTATAGTAAGATTTACGAGAAACATTAGAATATTGGCAAACTTGAGTTACAGTAATATTCTCATAGTTCTCTATATCTAATAATTGATAATAAGCTTTGATCAATAAGTTTTCTACTTCTAAATATTTCTTGTTCATAAAAAGGTAACACTTTGTATATCATTGTTTCTTTAATTATATCCCACTTGCGTAATATTTCACAAGTAATATAATCGTCAATGTAAAAAATATAGGAGGCTATTTTATGGGACAACTAGATGGTAAAGTTGCTGTCATTACTGGTTCTACTTCTGGTATGGGAAGAGAAACAGCTTATTTACTAGCAAAAGAAGGTGCAAAAGTATTGATCACTGGCAGAAATGAAGAAAGAGCAAAAGCTGCTGTAGCTAAGATCGTTGAAAACGGTGGAGTTGCTGATTATGTACTTGCTAACACTCAAGATTTAAACAGTGCAGATGTGATCTACAATGCTTGTATGGAAAAGTTTGGCACTTGTGATATCTTAGTAAACAATGCTGGTCAATTATCTGTAAGTGGTTATTTTGATACAACACTTGAAGAATGGACACAATGTTTCAATGTTAATGTAACTATGGCATTCTTATTAGGTCAAAAATTTGGTAAAGTCATGATGGAAAAAGGTGAAGGACATATCGTTAATATCTCTTCTATCGCCGGTACTAGTGCACACTGGGGCACAGCTGCTTATACTTCAAGTAAGTTTGCTATGAAGGGTTTAACACGTGTTCAAGCTAACGAAATGGGACCTGCAGTTCATGTTAATGGAATCTGTCCGGGTGCAATCAAAACAGCAATGCTAGATTCAGCAGGTGGTGTAGATTCTTGTGGATTCTTGATCGAACGTTCACCATTAAAGAGAGTAGCTGAAGGAAGCGAGATTGCTACAACTGTATTATTCTTATGTACAGAAGCTTCTTCTTTCATCACAGGACAGATAATCCGTGTTGATGGTGGAGTAGATTGTTAGTAATAAAAAATACTTAAACACATTGTGTAGGTTCGCCTACACTTTTTAATATTTATCATAAAATATTTTTTGTAGATATAGGATTGTAACACATGAATAATCATCAAGCAGAACTATTTTTAGAAGTAGCCAATGATAAAAGTTTATCCCATGTAGCTAAAAAGCATGGCACAAGCTATCAAAAAATCGCATATTACATAAATATTCTTGAAAAAGAATTTAACGTGAAATTATTCAACCGTGGAAAATTAGGGTGCACACTTACTGTTGCAGGAGAACAATTTAAAACATTTATTGAAAACTATCTTTTTAATTATAATCAAATAAAGAAAAAAATGAAGAATACTAGTAATAATTTAGTATTCGGCTTAGATACTTCTTTTGGTAATCCCATCATTTCTCATGTTGCTACTATATACAAGAATGATCACTTTAGCATATATCCATCAAACTATGTAGATTTGTATGAATTGTTAAAAAATGGCATCATAACTTGTTATTTTGGTCATGAAAAAGAATGGGATAAATCAATTATTTTTGAGCCAATTTACCAAGACCAATTATGCGTTGTTATTTCTAATAAAAATGCATTATGTAAGAAGGAAGAACTAACATTTTCTGATTTAAAAAACTTCACAATAGATTTAAGCAACACTAAGAGCATTCTTTCAGAAATACCAATTTCATCTTTATCTAAAAATAATACGATCATTACTAATTCCACGCGTTCTGCTTTCGACTATTATTTAATAAACGGGCAATCAATTACAATATCTCCTTTACTTTATAAGGTACTTTGCTTACCTTCTATTTGCTTTATACCAATCAAAAATGCTTTTATAACCTATGGGTTATTTTATCGCTATAAGTCTGAACAAATTGATGAATTGATTAAAGCATATAAAAAAACAGCAAATTATTTTTCTATGTCAAATAAGCAATAATTTTTCTGATAATACAGACTATCAATATTATTATTGTTAGAGATTTCTCTACAAAAAAATACGGTATCCCGTATTTAAATATCTAAATGGCGCGCCCTGCAGAAATCGAATCCGCAACCTTTTGATCCGTAGTCAAACGCTCTATCCAGTTGAGCTAAGGGCGCATTACGTGTATAAATATAATAGCACACTAATTTTTAATTGCAAGAACAATTTTTAGCCTTTTCTTTGTAAAACTAACTTCATATTATTGAATTATTAGGCATTTTTTAGGTAAAATATTTTTGGTGATACTTTATGATAGATCCTAAGATTATAAATAAGAGCGATTATGATAAACATTTTCATAAAACTATCGCTATTTACCATACTCGCTATAACACTAACTTATTCACTTCGATCGTTATAATCGTTGCTTTATTGATATTGGCCATTCAATCGATCACTTTGAAAGAATATACTTATGCGATAGTTATGAGCTTATTTGCATTTGTGATATTTCCTATCTTATTTTTTCTAGTACCTTATATCATCAACGTTACTAGATATAAGACTTTATTAAAAAGAGGAAATGGTAAGCCATTTATCATGACCATTGAACTAACTGACAAAGAGATCAGATTTAAATCTTCGCTAAATGAAGTCGATGTTATCAAATACGAGCATATTAAGCAGATAATGATCTATAAAGGTATTCTGATCATAACAACTTTAAATAATCGACCACTATATCTAAGAGAGGATAGCTATGTTAGAGCAGACAAAGATAGCTGTCATCAATTATTGGAAAATAAGACTAAATTAACTATTAAGGAGGTTAAATAATGAGCCAATTGACCAAAAAAGCATTAGCCGATGCATTGATCAAAGAATTACAAACTAAGACTATCGATAAGATTTCGATCAAAGATTTAACTGATCAATGTGGCATCAATAGACAAACATTCTACTATCACTTTACAGATATCTACGCCTTAATGGAATGGACATTAAAACGTTATATGACAGAGCGTTTTGAAAAAGAAGAAATGAAAAACGCTGCCCCACTGCAAAAAGTTAGATCGTTATTAACATTCTTAACAGAAGAAAGAAGAATGTTATTAAATGCTTATGATAGTCGCAATTACATCTATTATCATCAATTCTTGACTAGTTTCTTTTCACCAATTATCCGTAAGAGAATAATGGAAGAACCACTAGCGGAAAAAATCTCTAAAGAAAAGATTGATTTTATTGTTAATGCTTTTACTTATGCAATAGTAGGTTTAGCTAATGATTGGATAAATAGGGGAGCTCCAAATGATATTGAAAATTACATCAATGATCTAAATATCCTAATTGGAGAAGATTACATAAGTAATATCTTAGAAAGATTTGCGAAAGCAAAAAACAATTAGACAATAATAATTAAATGTCGTGTTTTTATACACGATATTGCCATTATAACTTTTACAACCTCCTTGATAAGTCTAAACTCATGTCTGTTAAGGAGGATTTTTTTGTGATGAAACAGTTTATCCAAAAGGAAACCAAAGCAGCTGTAGCTTATTACAAGAGCATACCACCTTATATTACTCAATCCGCTAATCTATTTAGATCATTAGCTTTTCTATTATGGCGGATATTGAAAGTAACTTCTAAATTAGTCAGATCTTTACTGATCGCAAAATGGTTATTGTTCAAGATAATCAACTACTTTGCTAAAAAGGTATATGAAAGATATATCAAAGGTTCAAGCTCATCTTTTCCTATCTTATCCGAATTCCAACAATTTATCCAAAAATACAAAGATGAGTTTATCCCTACTGATTACTAATTGATAAATCTTACATGAGCAAAGTTACTTTAGATCAAGGTTAAGTCCTTGATTTTTTTATATCCTAACTAAAAACTTATCAATGATATTATCTACCACTTCTTTAGTAGCAATTTTTTTATCGGCTATAGTTACTATCCAGCTTTCTTTGTATCTTGGTAAAGCTAGATTCAAAGGAAACATATGTTTACGGATGATATCTTTTTCAATTTTATTCAAGTGAAAATCTCTACAGGCATTATGCAAGGCTTTTTCAGCATGAAAGAAGCCATGTAATCTATGACTTTTATCTTTGATATGCCAATCATATAAGTAATAATCATGTAATAATGCTCCTCTTATAAGAGATGTTTCATCTACTATCAAGTTATATTTATCTTTGATATATAAGCTTTCCAAAGCTACTTTTAAAGAATGTTCAAAACAAGAGATATCACCATGATGGGCAAATAATTTCTCTTTATTCATTCCTTCAGATTCTAATATATCTTTAGCGATCTCTTTGATCTGTTGTAAATACTTTTCTTCTTTTGTCATTTCTAACACCTTAAACATTATAAAAGATAATTGCAAAAAAAGACATCGGCAATATTTCGATGTCTCAACTACTCATTTTTAGGGAATATCGTGATCTTTCCCAAACTGTCAAGATAGATCAAGAAAGCACATAACAATGGGAATCCCATCATTCCCACTAAGCCAAATAATCTTAATCCTACTATCATTCCTACAAGCGTTAATAATGGTGGTAAACCTAAATTAACTCCAACCATTCTTGGCTCAATGATATTTCTGATAACTGTAATAACGATATAAAGAATCATTAATCCTAATCCTCTTACATAATTACCAAAGATAAACTCTATGATAAACCACGGGATTAATGCTGTACCTACACCTACAATTGGTAATATATCCATGATAGCTATCACCATAGCTAATGGGAAACTATTGTGAACATTCATGATCAAGAATCCTATCAATAATTCGGAAAATGTTATAAAGATGATGATAATATAAGCTTTGATCACTTTGAAGATATTATCTCTAACAAAAATGATTAAATCATCAATAAGATCTGTAGTTTTCTTAGGTAACATCCTATAGAAATAGTAGATGATCTTTTCATAATCAAAGACAAAGTAAATTGAAGATAAGACTATTGCGATAGTTGTAACTATTGCGGCTGGTACACCAGAAATCAGATTCTTAATGAAATTAACTAAAGTTGTAGATAATTTAGACAGCATAGATGTTAAACTGTCAAATACTGCTGATAATGCTTTAGTTAATACTTCTTCTATTTCTAGTGGCAATTCTTTATTTAGTTCAGTGATCCTTGTGTAAATAGTATTGATCGCTGGTTCAATAAAGTTGTTATACAAGCCAGCATAATTAATCTTAGCAATTTGATTGAAAACAAATATTGAAATAAAGAAGATAGCTAGAACAATTAAAATATCAAGTATGACTAATATAACGATCTGTACCTCTTTCCTTGTGTTTTTAAATAAACCAATACTGATCTTTCTAGCAAAAAATGCGATCACAAAGCCAATGATGAATGGAACAACTACTGGTAATAAATACTTTCCAATAACGTACACAATAGCTAAAATACAGATCAAATAAGCAAAATCAATAAGAAATTTCTTTCGTGTTTCCATTGATTATCTTCCTCCTTCCTTAAAGTAATCCTAGTTTTTTTACTAACTGTTATGATTAGATTTTACTACATTTCATTTCCTAATGCATTATTTCTTAATAAATGTTAATATTATTAAGGTAAAAAAAGGAGATGTTTTATATGGAAAACAAACCGGTAGTATTAGTCGTAATGGACGGTGTCGGATTAAATGATAGTAGCTATGGTAATGCTGTTAAGAATGCTTACACTCCTACACTTGATCATTTAATGAATGATTGTCCATGGAAAGCAATCAGTGCTCATGGTGTAGCAGTAGGACTTCCTACAGATGGTGATATGGGTAACTCTGAAGTAGGTCATAACGCATTAGGCTGTGGTCAGATCTATTCTCAAGGTGCTAAATTAGTAAATGAATCTATCTCTTCAAAAGAGATCTATAAGTCAAAAACATGGCAAGAATTAGTAGAAAATGCTAAAGGTCATACTTTACATTTCTTAGGTTTATTATCAGATGGTAATGTTCACTCTCACATCAACCATTTAATGGCTATGATGGAAGAAGCTAAAACAGAAGGTATTAACAAAGTTAGAGTACACATCCTACTTGATGGACGTGATGTTGGACCTAGAACTGCCCAAGTATATGTTAAACAATTAGAAGATAAGATGAATGAACTTAATGATTCAACATTTGATTCTAAGATCGCTTCTGGTGGAGGAAGAATGGTCATCACTATGGACCGTTATGAAGCTGACTGGAATATGGTTGAAAAAGGATGGAAGATCCATGTTGAAGGTGAAGGTAGACAATTTGCTTCAGCATTAGAAGCTATCGAAACATATAGAAATGAATTAGATCTTGATGACCAATATCTACCAGGATTTGTCATTGCTGAAAATGGTAAACCTGTAGGAACAATCGAGGATCATGATTCGGTTGTATTATTCAACTTCAGAGGTGATAGAGCTTTAGAAATCTCTAGAGCATTTGACAATGAAGATATGCCTCAGATCAAGAGAAACAAATATCCTCATGTTTATTATGCAGGCATGTTGGAATATGATGGAGACTTACACATCCCTCATAAATATTTAGTTGAACCACCAAAGATCAAACATACATTATCTGAATTCTTAGTTAATAAGAAAGTTAAATCATATGCTTTAAGTGAAACTCAAAAATTTGGTCACGTTACTTATTTCTGGAATGGTAATAGAAGTGAGAAATTTGATGAGACATTAGAAGACTGGTTAGAGATTCCTTCAGATGTAGTACCATTTGATCAAAGACCTTGGATGAAAGCAGCTGAAGTTACTGATGCTTTATTAGATGCTATGAAAACTCAAAATTATCAGTTCTTAAGAGTCAACTTCCCTAATGGTGATATGGTTGGACATACTGGTGATTATGAAGCAACGATCATTGGCGTTGAAACTGTTGATCTATGCCTAAAACGTATCTTAAAGGTAGCTGATGAATTAAATTATACAGTCATCGTAACTGCTGACCATGGTAATGCTGATGAAATGTATCAGAAGAAGAAAAAAGAGGATGCACCAATCGTACCTCAAACTTCTCATACATTGAACAAAGTACCATTCATCATCTACAATAACGATGTAGAAATGAAAGAAGAAGGCAGCTTTGGTTTAAGTAATGTTGCAGCTACTGTTGTTAAGTTATTAGGATTTGAACCTCTTGAGGTTTGGAACGAAAGTATCATTAAATAATGATTGAAACGATCTTTAATCTTTTCTCTCATATATCTAAAGAATTTGCTTTATTCATCATTTCAATGATCCCTCTTATTGAAGAGAGAGGAGCACTTATCTATGGTGCATCAGTTGGTATTCCTTGGCAAAAGGCTTTACCAATTTGCATCTTATCTAATATGCTACCTGTACCATTGTTACTATTATTTGGTATGAAGATCATCCAATGGTTAAAGACTACTAAAACATTTGGTAGATTCTTTACAAAATATGAAGAGAAACTTTATAAGAAATCCGAAGCAGTCCGTAAATATGGCTTTTTAGCCTTAACATTCTTTGTAGGTATCCCTGTTCCAGGCACTGGTGCTTGGAGTGGCACACTTGTTGCTACGATCTTAGAATTTGATTTCAAAAAAGGCTTCTTGTCAATATTACTTGGTGTTATCTTAGCTGGTATCATCATGACACTTGCTTGTTACGGCACAGTCGGAATATTTAAATTATTTGCTTAAAAAGATGGTATAAAAGCCATCTTTTTTCTAACTTAATAAAAGGCCTATTCAATGATAAGATGAACCTGTGATATTTGAATTTTCCACTAGTGATCTTTCTTTCTTAACAAATGAAGAGCTATTACAGGAATTTAATATCTACCATAATCCATCTTGGATAATGATCAAAGGTAAAAATCATCTTCAATATCCTAAAAATATACTAACTGTAGAAAATCTAACTTCTTTTTCTCGTAATGATTTTCAAAATAAAGATGTTTTCATTTTCTATCTTGGAGGTTTTTCAAATCATATCAAATTTGAATTTCTTAAAACTCTCTATTCTTATTATCCTGATAGTCATTATTACCATTTTGGTGATATTGACTGTGGTGTATTTAAAATATGGAAAAATCTTATAGAAAGAACATCTATTCCATTTAAGACACTATCTATGGATCTTAATACTTTAATGACTCATTCTCAATTTTGTAAAGAACTAACAGTTAATGATTACAAGACTTTAACACAGATGAAAGATGATCCTTCCTTTATTGAACAATCAATGCTTTTTGATCATATGTTATCTTACAATATCAAATTAGAGCAAGAATGCATTAAATTAGATTTTGATAGTTTAATTTAAATTTTATTTCCTTTATAATCTATTTGTATGAAAGTCATCACATTTAACAAGCCAATGGAAGAAAATGGCTATCTATCTATTCGTTATATATCTGATTTCTATGCAGATGGGCATAGATTTTTCAGCGTAGAACAATATTTCTACTATCAAAAGGCTTTAACTTTTAAAGATGAATATCGCTGTAAGAAAATACTAGAAGCAACAGATTCAAATGAAATAATCGAAATAGCTAAAAACATCACTAATTATGATGACAAGATTTGGAATGGCAGAAAGCAGATTGTTTTATATCTTGGTAACTTAGCAAAATTTCTACAAAATGATCAATTGAAGGAGCAACTATTACAAACAGGAGATAACATGATCGCACTTTGTAATAAAACAGATAAGATAAACGGCATCGGTTACAACCATGATGATAGCCGTATTTATAAAACAAAAAATTGGTTAGGTAATAACCTACATGGTTTTTCACTAATGGAAGTTAGAAGAACAATTAAGGAGGGGCAATAGTGGAAAAAAGATTAGCAAATCTAAACGATCTTGAAAACTTAAAACAATTTTATAGTGAAGTCATCGAACACCAAAAACTTGATGATTACACTGCAGATTGGCACATGGGTATTTATCCAAGTGATCAAGATTTCTTGTCTCATATTGAAAATAACGAATTTTACATTGGCTTGGATAATGGCAATATTGCTGCGGCTGGTGTATTAACAAATGGTGATGATCCTATTTATTCTAAAGTAGTATGGCATCATCCTGTTAATAGTGAAGAAGTAACCATCATTCACTTATTTACTGTTTCACCTAATTATAGGAGAAAAGGTTACTCTAGAGAAATGTTACAATATATCATCGATATAGCTAAAGAAAAAGGCTTCAAAGCAATCCACTTAGATGTTGCTTATGGAAACCTTCCTGCTGAAAAACTTTATGCAAAATTAGGCTTTCAATTCACTGATACTTTAGAAGTTTATTATGAAGATACTGGTGATATGAAAGTCGATGTAATGGAATTAATGTTATAGAAGATAAAACATAACATATATTTCTTCTTCAAAGATCAAAAATAATAAATAACCAAAATAGATAAAGGGGATAAATGATAATTGATAGTCTTTATCCTTTTTTCTAACTAACAAATAATATAAGGCCTCCAAAAAAGCTAATAAAACAGAAAATATATAAATATAAATAATTTCTTTTCCTACAAGTAGGGTTAATAGGGCATACAAGTTAACATCTGCTCCTCCTATTCCTTTAGAAATTATCATGAGCAAAAAGAAGATAATAAACACTATCATCATCTCTTTGAAGAAAAATTCTTGTTTATACTCATCAATAATGATCACACTAACAAGTATCATTAATTGATATTTATAAGATATCTCTTGAGTTGTTAGATCCCTTAATGAAACAAATAATAATAAACATAGTAAGATGAAATACAATAGCATCTCTTTGACACTATAAAATTTAACGTAACATATCAAAGCACTTATTCCAGATACCATCTCAGTCAATAGATATCTTTTACCTATCTTTTCTTTACAATACCGACATCTTCCTTTCAAACCTATAAAACTGACAATTGGTATCATATCAAGAAAAGATAACACTTTTTGACAATGTGGACATCTTGAACGATCTAACACATAGTCCATTCCTCTTAAGCTACGATATTCCAAAACATTGATGAAGCTACCAAAGCAAGCTCCAATAAAAAAAACAAGTACATATCTCATAATATATACTTGTCAAGAAAAAGGAAAATTCCTAAATTTATTTAGCTTGTTCGAGCGTGATCTTTATTTCTACTTGATTTCTGCCTCTTACAACTGTCAATGTTACTTCATCACCAGCTGTGTATTCAGCAAGTTTACTCTTTAACTTTTCCATAGTAGTAGTGTCTTCGCCATTTAACATTGTGATGACATCACCTACTTCAAGACCTGAATTTTTAGCACTATCTGTTACAAGCTCTGACACATAAATACCATAACTATTAACTGAATAATTCCAAGCTTGTTGGATGTTGTTGATCTCTACACACTTGATACCAATTTGAGGTCTTCCTTCAACATAACCATTTTCAATAAGTTGTTGTGCTATTTCTTTAGCATAGTTGATAGGAATAGCAAATCCAATTCCTTCAATAGTCGTACCACTACTTGTACTACTACTTTTCGCATTTACAATACCAATTAATTCACCATTGTAGTTGAATAATCCTCCACCTGAATTGCCAGGATTGATCGCAGTATTAGTCTGTAATAAATTCATCTTTTGACCATCAATAGTTACTTCACGACTTAATGCACTGATGATACCATTTGTTACAGTTCCACCTAATGTACCTAATGGATTACCAATAGCGATACAAGCTTGACCTACTTTCAATGAATCAGAATCACCTATTACAACTGAATGTAATCCTTCTGCATCAATCTTGATAACAGCGATATCACTGACTGAATCAGTTGCTACTAAAGTTGCATCATATTGCGTACCATCTGATAAAGTTACTTTGATACTACTTGCTCCAGAGATGACATGGTTATTAGTGATGATATATCCATCTTGAGAATAAATGACACCACTACCAGCACCTTCAGTTACATACTCACCATAGTAAGAATTGTAAGAAACGGATTCTGTATATACTTCAACTACTGTATCACTGATATTATCTACGATTGCTGATATATCTTGATCAGTAGTTGTAATAGATGTTGTTGTTCCACTAGTTTCTGCCTGTTGATAAACTACTACTTTATTACTATTAGAATTCAAGGCAAGCTTTACTGAAACAAAACTGCATACTGCCGATAAGATTATCGTAAATGCTAAATATAACAATAAAGGTTTCTTACTATCCTTTTTTTCTTCCTTAACAGAGTTTATTGTCTGCTGTTTTAAATCTTCCTGTTCATGTTGGATTTCTTTTTCCTCATGAACTTCTTCTGGTTGAATGTTTTCTTGAGAAATGTTTTCATCTTCCATATGAAAAGCCTCCTTACGATTATTATGATAGTAATAAAATGTGTTAATTTGATGATTATTTATTGAAATTACTTTGATTTTTTAACAACCATAACTGTTGATAAAACAAAGCATAATAAACCTGCTATTCCACAACACAAATACACTGTCTCTTTGATCTGACTATAGTTATCCACAGTTTCCTCATTGATCGGTAAAGTATATTTTTGTATAGTCTTTTCACTTATCTCATAACTATAAAGAGAAGTATTACCATCTTCATCCATTAGATAAAAGATACGATAATCACTCATGTTGCTTGCATTATAACTCCAACAATTTAGAGTTGTTTCACTGTCAAAACGATATTTACTCTTTTTTAACTCTTTTTCTAATTGGCTAAAATCTTCATAATTAAAATCAACTGAGATATATTTTTTGCCATCTATTTCTATTGGTCTATATTTACAGATAACTTGATCACTTACTTTATCAAAAACATAAAAATCTTTGTTGCCATATTCATCAACAAGATAGAGAAGTGTTAGATTGTTATGTTCAAATAACACTAAATTATTATTTTCTATAACTTCTTCTTTTCTTTCAAATCCATCTAGATCTTCCACTTTATCTAGATTTTTTACTACTCCTAATTTATTATCTTGATAAAAGATCGTTGGTGTTTCTTCAATGTAAACTTTAATGATATATTCTTTTGTTGATTTATCCTCAGCAGTACAAACAATGACTACTTCATTCCATCCTTCTTTTAGTTCATTATTTTTTATAGTATAACTAGCTTTCGAACTGCTGCATACTGCTTCAATATCTAAACTTTCTATCTTATCATCAGCATAAACTGTGTAACTAAATTTATCAGAAGCAAAACTCTCCTCAAGATAACTATTTTTTAATTTTAAGGAATACAAAGAAGCATCAGAGGAAAGAGTAGTAGTTGATGATCCACCACTACCACTAGAAGAAGATGATCCTCCTCCACCAGTATTGTTATTAGTCTTTGCTTTTATCTCTAAAGATTTACTGATACTTTCATTATAACTACCTATATAATTACCATTTTCATAATCAATAAATTGCGAAGTATTGACTGATATAGAAGTGTTACCTATTTTTACAGAAGTAAATACGACTTTTATTGTTATCGAACTATTACTTGTTGGTTCTACCAAAAATAAATTAGTTCCATTAAAAGTAGCATTAGGACTATCATAACTACTGATACTTAGATAACTACTATCAAAAGATACCAATACTCTTGCTCCACCTACACCACTATCACATTTTAAAGTGACGTATAATGTTACTTGATTTCCTAATACAACAGAAGAAGTATTTAAAGAAGCACTAACTGAACCACTTGCTGTTTCCATTGCTTTTGTATCTAATAAGGCAGTCAATAAAAAGACTGTAACTAATAATATCTTACTTAATTTTTTCACTGTTCAATTTCTCCAATACCTAATAAGTATTTTCTTAATTTTAAATATCCTGAAGTGTTCATTTCTTCTTGACCATTAAATAAGGCACACTTAAGTTGTAGATCACTTATATCATAGATACCTAATAATGTTTTTCTATAGATCAAATAATCACTTGTTCCAATGATCCCATCACCATTTAGATCACCTTTGATGATGATCGTATAATTACTTTCATTGCCATCTTTATCATAAATCTTTAAATTTTGACCACTAGCAATAAGAGTATCATCACTGACTTCTTGATCATTTTCATAGATTTTTATATAACTATCAATTCCCATTAACTCTATCTTATCCTTAAGATCTTTGTAAGTTTTTCCTACCTCAAAGCCTGAAAGATAACCATCTTCATTTTTTAGATCCCAATCAACTATCAGATCACCACTATAATGATCCTTGTTCTCATCTTCATCCTTTTTAGGATATTCAATAGTTGTTGGAAGTTCTGTCTTTTCTGGCATATCCTCATAAATAGGAATACTAAAAGTTATCGAAGTATCTAAAGCATTACCTTTACTATAAGCACTATAAAGTGTGCTACTTTCTTGATAAGCTGCTCTAACATTAGTCATATATTGATGCCAATATTGCTTATTAACACAATTAAATTTTTGATAATACATCGTATCTTGCCCATCATTGATATAACCATCAGCTATCCACAAAGCACCACCACGAATTGATTTTTCAATACTATCCCATGGTCTTTCATAACTTCCTGCAGTTGCAGCATAGACTAAACCTTTTTTCCAGTTGTCAGTGCCTGAATAAGCATGGATATTAAAGAAGTTATAATAACCTTTATAAGTAACACCATTATATTCAAACTCTCTTCCATCAGTAGCAGCACTACCACTTACACCTTGCTCTTGTCTTGCTAAAGTGGCCAGATATAAAGGTGATACATTAGCATTTTTACCACTTTCATAAAAGATCGTACTGTAAGCTTTATAAGTACCTACACTTACTTCTACATTACCAGACATAAATGTGCCATTTAACACATTTTGAATGATATCTTCTTTTTCATTTTCATTAAAAGATAATTTAGAAAATTGAAAGATATCTTCTTCATTTAAAAAATTACGTGGATCAAGAAAATAAGCAATAGTTTCTCTATTTGCTTGATACCAATTATAACCATCTAGAGCAATAAATTGTCCTGTTTCTTTATCATAAGCTCCTTCAGCGGTACTTCTTAAAGCTAGGTTATTTCCATCAATAAGATTTTTTCCTAAGACATCTTGAGAGTCTAACATCTCTTCAAAAGTCAAACCTGTATGATAAGCCTTAAATATCCAATTAGGATGAGCAGTATGTAAATATCTTAAATATTCTTTGTAAGTTTCATCAAAGCCCTGTTCATCAAGATATTTTTCAAATTCGCTATCCTCTTCATAATAATGTAATAAAATAAAATCACTTCTTATCCATGTATGATATTCTTCATCATTAATGATATTTTTTACTTGATACCATAATTCTCCAGAATCATTTTCTTCTTTTGTAATGACTTCATATTTTACTTTTTCTAAATAATATTGGTTTTCTCCGTTGATCTGCAATATTGCATAATTTGTACCAGGACCTGTTCTTACTCTAACATCATCTTGTAATACTTCTAAATACAATGTTTCTTCATTAGCTTGCACATTAAAAACATTTCCAGTTAATAACTGCATAACAGTAAGTAAAGCTAAAGCTAATTTCAAAACATTTTTCTTTTTCATATTGACATTATAGCACATTTTCATATGCAAGTTATTCACCAGTGGATAAACCAGTTTTCCACCATGGTGGAAAATTGTGTAAAACTTCATTATTTCTCATACGTAGTAGCATATTTTGACTTTTTTATAGTGGAAAACTCTGGTGGATTACTAATTTTTATCCACTTTTTCCACCGTTTTCCACCGTGGATAAAACTTTTCCACAAGTTATCCACTTTTTTAAATTTGTGGAAAATGGTGGAAAACTCTAATATTTCTCATCTTATGGAAGCATAAAAAACCATCTTAAAGTGTTGGTGTATAACTTTCGTCCTCAAAAATTATCATAGATTTTTATCCACTTTAAGAGTAATATAGTCTTACTGAAAGTGTGGTTATTAGATGGATGGCTTAAATTATATTTATGAACTTATAAAAAATGAAATACAGAAGATCTTTATTAATGAAGGTAAAGAAGAACTTTTTAACTGTCTTGATGATAGTCAATTATCTCAATTTGATGACAAGACTGCTACTATAACTTTAAATTCCAATTTTTCTAAGATCATATTAAATACTGAAGAAAATAAAGCATTGGTAAACAAAGCTATCAAAAAACTTTATCCTAATAAAAATATCAAATGTGATTTTATCACTACTTCTGATTATTTTAAGATCACTACCGAAACTATTGAAAAAGATCTTAGTGACAATTTGATGAGTGAATTCACTTTTGAAAACTTTGTTGTTGGTAATTCTAATAGAGAAGCTTTCACTGCTGCTTTAGCTTGTGCAACAAAACCAGGGGTTAGAAGTTATAATCCTTTATTTATCTATGGTAATTCAGGCTTAGGAAAAACTCACTTATTACATGCTATAGGAAATCATTTAAAAAATAATGATCCTGATGCTAAAATCTTATATATTTCTAGTACAAAATTTGTCAATGAGGTTGCCAAATCTATAAAAGATAAGACTATTGATGAATACAAATCACAATTGAATTCTGTTGATATCTTACTTGTTGATGATATTCAACAATTATCTGGTAAAAAAGGAATGGGAGATATCTTCTTTAGTATCTATGAAGAATTATTCAACAACCGTAAACAGATTGTTTTGACTAGTGATAGACCTCCTTACGAGATAAAAGATATTGAAGACAGATTAAAGACAAGATTCTCACAAGGTTTATCTGTAACTATCTCTTCATTAGAATATGAAACAGCTTATAAAATCTTAAATCTTAAATTAAAAGCTTTACCTGATTACGCAATATGTGATATTGATGACGATGTCATATCATTTATCGCTACTTATTTTGCTAGTGATGTTAGACAACTTGAAGGAGCTATAACAAGATTGTTATTTATGGCTATCAATTTTACAGCTAATAGTAAGGAATCAACGGTAAAGATTGATCTACCATTAGCTTTAGATATTTTCAAATACAATGATATCTGTTCTATTGGTGATACTGATTCTTTAAATATCAGTAATGTCATCAAAGTTGTTGCTGATTATTATAACTTGACTGAAAAACAATTAAAATCTAAATCTAGAACTAAAAACATCTCTAATGCTCGTCATATCGCAATGTATTTATCACGAGAGATGTTAGATTTGTCTTATGATAAGATTGGTGAAGAGTTTGGTGGTAAAGATCACACAACAGTCATGAATGCTCATGATAAAATTGAAAAATTAGTAAAAGAAAATGATATGTATAAGAATATCATTTCTGAGTTAAAAAACAAATTAACCACTCAAACTAACAATTTATCAACTACTAAAATATGATAAAATATTATTAGTAGGGGTGAGAAATATTAGACTTTTCCACTTTTCCACTGCTGCTAATAATAATTAATATTTAAATATAAAAAAGAAAGGAAGTTAATTCATGCATTTCAAAGTTAATAAAAAAGAATTCTCAGATGCTATTAACATTGTATCTAAAGCAGTATCAATAAATTCCCCATTACCTGTTTTACATAACATCAAATTGTCAGTAAAAGAAGAATATATTCAATTAACAGCTTCTGATGGAGATATATCAATTGAAACTATCATCAATGACAGTAATGTATTAACTATCATTACTACTGGTGATATCTTACTTGATGGTAAATATCTTGCTGACATGATCAGAAAGATTGATTCAGATAGTATTGATATTGAATTAATGGAAGCTAACTTATGTATGGTAAAAGGAAATGCTGTTAATTTTGAGATCAGTGGTATCAATGCTCAAGATTATCCAGCAATCAATTTTGATGAACCTGAAGATAGTTTTGTATTAGATGTTAATACATTTAAAGAGATAATCTTCCAAACTAGTTTTGCTGCTAGTGATAAAGAGACTAAACCTATCTTAACTGGAGTTAATTTCTGTTGTGAAGGTAAAAAATTAAATTGTGTTGCTTCTGATTCTTATCGATTAGCCCAAAAGGAAGTTTATATTGATACAGAACATAATTTCAATGTAACTATTCCTGCTAAAAACCTTATTGATATTTCTAGGATATTAAATGTTGAAGATAATATCAAGATTGCTCTTGATGATAAAAAAGCATTGTTCATATTTGATAATGTTCTAGTTCAAACTAGACTTATCGATGGGTTATTCCCAGAAGTAAGTAGATTGATACCTACTTCTCATTTATATGAATTAGTTATTGATGCTAGAGAGATATTAAACGCTTTAGATAGAGCAAGCTTTATCAAGAGTGAAGGTATATATATAGTTAGATTACAGATAAGTAAAGAAAATATCGTAATAACTTCAAAGAGTGATGATATAATTTCTCAAGAAGTCATCTCTGTTGTTTCATATAATGGTGATAGATTCGATGTTTCATTTAAGGGAAATTACTTATATGACGCTATTAGGTCTTTAAATGCGTTAGAAGCAAAGATTTGTTTCAGTGGTGATAAGAAACCATTTATCATTACTTCTAATAGTGATGATAAGATCTTACAATTAGTACTACCTATCAAGACTTATGATTAGATCCTTCAATTAGGGTCTTTTTTGTTGATTGTTTGAAAAATATCTCATTTCTAACAAATTGAGATATTTTTTAGTTTAGATATATTTATATCATTTTTACTTAAAAACGCGATATGGCCAAAATAAACGCCGTTTAAGATGAATTTGTGATATAATTTAAAGGTAAAATTATATTTGATGGGAGATAAGCAAGATGAAGATTAAGATCACTACACCTTATATTGAATTACAACAGTTTCTTAAATTGACTGATTGGATATCAACAGGAGGAGAGGCTAAGATAGCTGTAAAAAAATTAGATATATCTATTGATGGAGTAAAAGAGGATAGAAGAGGAAGAAAAATCTATCCAGGTAGTATCGTGGTCGTAGAAAATAAAAAGTATGAGGTAGAGTAAAGATGTATATAGAAAGTGTTAGATTAAAAAAATTCCGTAATTATTCTGATCAAACATTCCAATTAAAAAATGGCATGAATCTGATCTTAGGAGAAAACGGAATAGGTAAGACTAATCTATTAGAATCTATCTATCTTTTATCAACTACTAGAAGTCATCGTAATGATGATGAAAAAGATATGATATCTTTTGGGGAAGAATTTGCTTCAGTGGAAGCATTGTCTATCTCTAAAAATGGTAAAGATCGTTTAAATATAATCTTACATAAAAAAGGTAAGACATTGTCATTAAATGGCAATATGATAAAAAGAAATTCTGAATTTATCGGAAAAGTAAATGCTGTTATCTTTTCTCCAAGTGAGATGAATCTTTTCGATGAATCTCCAAGGGAGAGAAGAAGACTCATTGATATGGAAATAGGTAAGTTATCTACTGGCTACATGTATAACTTATCTAATTATCTTAAAAATTTAAAACAAAGAAATGCTTATCTAAAACAGGGCAATGATAAGGTGATGTTAGAAACTTATACAGAAATGATCTATGATCCTCAGATTAAGATCATCAAAGAAAGGGATTCTTTTATCAATGCTTTAAATGCTTACCTGTCTTATTTTTATAGTGAAATAAGTGGAAATCAAAATGAGTTGAAAATGATCTATAAATCTTTCATTAGAGAAAAAAGTGATGAGCAAAAGATGCAAGAAGAGATCAAAGAAACTTACGATCGTTTATTAGAGCGAGATATTGCTCTTAAACAAACTAATATTGGTATACATAGAGAGGATTATGAATTTTATCTAAATGATCTTAATGTTGCTAAATATTGTTCTCAAGGACAAAAGAGAATGGTAATTTTAGCTCTAAAATTATCATTAGTCCAAATAATCTATCAGATCAAGAGAGAATACCCTATTCTTTTATTAGATGATGTATTCAGTGAACTTGATAGTAATCATCGCGTATGCTTATTAAGATTATTACCAAATTCAATCCAAACTATCATCACGACTACTGATCTTAGAGAAGTTAGCAGTGTAAAAAAAGAAAATATCAATATTATCAATATAACTAAAGGAGAGATGTGAAATGGCTGAAGAAAAAGAAGTAAGAGATGATTATTCTTATACCGAAAATGATATACAGGTATTAGAAGGATTAGAAGCTGTTAGAAAAAGACCAGGCATGTATATTGCAACTACTTCAGCAAAAGGTTTACATCACCTTGTTTG
>CAVAAT010000039.1:0-23519 GCA_963586925.1 Erysipelotrichaceae bacterium | reverse complement strand
CGAAAATGATATACAGGTATTAGAAGGATTAGAAGCTGTTAGAAAAAGACCAGGAATGTATATTGCAACTACTTCAGCAAAAGGTTTACATCACCTTGTTTGGGAAATTGTAGACAATTCCATCGATGAAGCTTTAGCGGGTTATGCCAATAAGATCATTGTTAAGATATTGCCAGGAGATGTTATTGAAGTAACAGATAATGGTAGAGGTATGCCAGTTGGTATCCATCAAAAGACTGGTATCTCAACAGTAGAGACAATCTTTACTGTCTTACATGCTGGAGGCAAGTTCGGCGGAGGAGCTTATAAAGTTTCTGGTGGATTACATGGTGTTGGTGCATCAGTTGTTAATGCCTTAAGTGAATGGTTAGAGGTAACAGTTAAGATAAATCAAAAAGTATATTTTGTAAGATTTTCTAATGGAGGACATATTGAGAAAAAACTTACAGAGATCGGTAGTTGTTCTGTTCATGAACACGGTACGAAAGTAAAGTTCAAACCTGATCCATTGATTTTCAAAGAGACAACGGTTTATGATTACCAAACTATCTACGATAGATTACAAGAATTAGCTTTCTTAAATCCATTTTTGACTATCGAACTTTATGATGAAAGAGATGAAAATAACATAAGAAAAGAATCTTTTGAATATGAAGGCGGTATTTCTGAATATGTTTCATTCTTAGATAATGATAATGATGTCTTATTTGAAAAACCAGTTCATGTCAAAGGCAATGAAGGAGAGATAATGTGTGAAGTAGCTTTACAATATACTAAAGACTATTCTTCTCGAATTTATTCTTTCTGTAATAATGTTAATACCCAAGAGGGTGGAACTCATGAAGAAGGATTTAGACTAGCTTTAACTCGTGTTATCAACGGTTATGCGAAAACAAATAATTATCTAAAAAAGGATGATGAAAATTTAAAACCAGAAGATGTAAGAGAAGGTTTAACTGCCATTATCTCAGTAAGACATCCAGATCCTCAATATGAAGGACAAACAAAGACTAAACTAGGCAATAGTGAAGTTAGAAGGATAATTTCTAATATCTTTAGTGAACAGTTTAATAGATTTTTATTAGAAAATCCTGATGTAGCTAAACTTATTGTGGAAAAATCTATAACTGCTTCTAGAGCAAGAGCTGCGGCAGCTAAAGCAAGGGAAGCAACTCGTAAAAAGAGTTCATTAGAATCAGCTAATATGCCTGAAAAATTGACTGACTGTTCAAGTAGAACTCCAGAGTTAAATGAAATCTATATAGTCGAGGGAGATAGTGCTGGTGGTTCAGCTAAATCTGGTAGAGATCCAAAACATCAAGCTATCTTACCATTAAGAGGAAAGATATTGAATGTTCAGAAAGCAAGTGAACATACGATATTTGATAATGCTGAGATTAAAGCTATGATCACCGCATTTGGCTGTGGCATTGGTGATGAGATAGATATCAGTAAGTTAAGATATCATAAGATTGTCATCATGACCGATGCCGATGTTGATGGTGCTCACATTAGAATATTATTATTAACATTCTTCTATCGCTTCTTTAGAGAAGTCATAGAAGGTGGATATATTTATGTTGCTCAACCACCTTTATATCGTATTCAAAAAGGTAATACGATCAAATATGCTTATTCTGATAATCAATTAGAAAAATTAAAAGCAGAGATGGGTGAAAAAGTTTCACTACAGAGATATAAAGGTCTAGGAGAAATGGATGCTCAACAATTGTGGGAAACTACTATGGATCCACAGACTAGAACATTATTGCAAGTAAATATTGATAATGCGATGGAAGCAGATAAATATTTTGAAATGTTGATGGGTGGAGCTGTAGAGCCACGTAAACGTTATATTATGGAAAATGCTCACTTTGTCAGAAATTTGGACATTGTATAAGATAGAAAGGTAATATTATGGAAAATAAAGAAATGAATTTTGATAATGATATTGCCAATCGTTATGACAATGTCGAAGTGATAAATATTTCGGGAGAGATAAAAAATTCCTTCTTAGATTATGCAATGAGTGTCATCATTGCTAGAGCATTACCAGATGCTAAAGATGGTATGAAGCCAGTTCAAAGAAGAATTTTATATGGTATGAATGGCATGGGTAACTATGCTAATACTCCATATCGTAAGAGTGCTCGTATTGTTGGAGAAGTCATGGGTAAATATCATCCACATGGTGATAGTTCTATCTATGATGCTATGGTAAGAATGGCTCAACCGTTCTCTTATCGTTATCCATTAGTTGATGGACATGGTAACTTTGGTAGCCTTGATGGTGATGGAGCTGCTGCTCCTCGTTATACTGAAGCGAGAATGTCAAAAATATCAATGGAATTACTAAGAGATATTCAAAAGAATACAGTTGATTTTATTGATAACTATGATGGAGAAGAACAAGAACCTACTGTCTTACCAGCTCGTTTTCCTAATCTATTAGTAAATGGATCTTATGGTATCGCTGTTGGTATGGCTACTAATATGCCTCCGCACAATTTAAGGGAATCTATCAATGCTGTAGAAGCTGTGATGGAAAATCCGGATATTGATGTTGTTGAATTAATGACTAAATATTTACCAGGACCAGATTTTCCTACTGGTGGTATCATCATGGGCAGAGCTGGTATAAGAAAAGCTTATGAGACAGGTAAAGGCACGATCTTTATTAGATCAAAAGTAGAAATTAATGAATTAGAAAATGGTAAACATGAGATCATTGTTAGAGAAATTCCTTATGGTGTTAACAAATTACTATTGTATCGTAGTATAGTTGATCTTGCTAAAGAAAAAGAAGTTGAAGGTATCACAAATACGGCAGATGAATCTAATATGAATGGTATTAAGATCATCATTGAATGTCGTAAAGATGTTCAACCAGAAGTATTATTAAATCAATTATACCGTAAGACACAATTACAGATTTCTTATGGTATCAATATGTTAGCTTTAGTAGATAATTCGCCAAGAGTATTACCTATTAAAGATTTGATCCAAGTTTATATTGATCATCAGATTGATATCATTCAACGTAGGGTTAAGTTTGACTTACAAAAAGCATTGGATAGAGCTCATATATTAGAAGGATTGATCATTGCTATTGATAATGTAGATGAAATAGTGGAGATCATCAAAACTTCTAATAATGATAGTGAAGCTTTAAATAGATTGATTGAAAGATTTAAATTATCAGAAATTCAAGCACAATCAATATTAGATATGCAGATGAAGAGATTGACTGGATTACAAAGACAGAAAATCTTAGATGAATATCATCAATTAGAGATTGCTATTGCTGATTATAGAGACATCTTAAATCGTCATGAAAGAGTAGTAGAGATCATTAAAAATGAATTAGATGAGATCAAAGATAAATATGGAGATGATCGTATTACAGAGATCACAGAATCTAATGATTCTGATCTAGAAGATGAAGATTTGATACCTGTTGAAAATGTAGTTATTTCTATCACTTCTAATGGTTATATTAAACGTATGACTGTTGATACTTTCAAAACACAAAATAGAGGTGGTAAAGGTATCAAAGGAATGGGATTAAATAGTGATGATATGATCGATCAGATGATCAATATGTCGACACATGATGATCTATTATTATTTAGTAACTATGGTAGAGTATACCGTATCAAAGGTTATAAAGTACCAGCATCAAGTAGAACTGGTAAAGGTATGCCAGTAGTCAACTTGTTAGCACTTGATAAGAATGAAAAGATCCAAGCTCTTGTTGATATTACTCCAGATGAAAGTCTTGAAAATAAATACTTATTCTTTGTAACTAAGAAGGGTATTGTTAAGAGAACAATAATGAGTGAATATTTCTCTATCCGTCAAAATGGTAAGAAGGCTATTAAGTTAGATGAAGAAGATGAATTATTTGCTGTTCAATTGACTAGTGGTGAAGATGATATCATCATTGCATCTGATCGTGGCAAATTAGTGAGATTTGCTGAAACAACAGTTAGACCTTCTGGACGTTCTTCAGGTGGTGTTAGAGGATTTAATGTTGACGGTGGTGAAGTTGTTGGACTATGCAATTGCAGTAGTGGCAAATATGTATTAGCTATTTCAGAAAATGGTTATGGCAAGATGTCATTGATTGAAGATTTTAGAAAGACTAGTAGAAATGCTAAAGGATCTATCGCTATGAAGCTAAGTGAAAGAAATGGCAAGATGATCGCACTTAAAGCTGTTAATGGTGATGAGGATGTCTTATTGATGAATACTGAGGGCATGATGATAAGGATATCTTTGAAGAAAGTATCTATTATGTCAAGAAATACTCAAGGTGTTAGATTATTTAAGATGGATGAAGCAAAACTTGCTACTGCTACTGTAGTTGATGCTGAACTTGTTGAAGAAACTGTCGAAACTGAAAATAATGAACAAAATGAGCAACAGTCTAATGAAATAGTTGCAGAGTAGAAAAAATATTTCTATAATTATAAATGCAATGATAAAGACTAAGTAAATAGTTGAAGTTTGCAGAGAGATATCGTTTGGTGAAAGATATTAACTAAAACTATTGAAATCTACCTTTTAGCAGAGAGACAAAAATCTCCGGGTTCGACCGTTATATCGAAGAGAGTGGCTAAGATTTAATTTAGTCAAAAGGGTGGCACCACGAGATATCGTCCCTTTGGGTCGGTATCTTTTTATGTAGAGATAAGGAGAAAAGAATATGCTAGACATGAATTTTGTGAGAAACAATCCTGAAGCTGTCAAAGAGAATATCAAAAAGAAGTTTCAAGATGAAAAATTGCCTTTAGTTGATAAAGTAATAGAATTAGATAAAGAATATCGTTCTTATAAAGCTAAAGATGACAACTTAAGAAATCAAAGAAATGTTGTATCTAAAGAGATTGGTAAACTAATGGGTCAAGGCAAGAAGGAAGAAGCTGAAGAAGCTAAAAAGAAAGTATCTTCCTTTGCAAAAGAACTAGAAGAAGATGAAGTAAAAGAGGAAGAATTATCTGCGGAGATCAAAAAGATCATGATGATCATTCCAAATATGATTGCTGATGATGTACCTATCGGTAAAGACGATTCTTTTAATGTTGAAGAGCAGCGTTTTGGTGAACCTGTTGTCCCTAATTATGAGATTCCTTTCCATTCAGATATCATGGCTAGATTTAATGGTATTGACAAGGAAGCTGCAGCTAGAGTTTCTGGTAACGGTTTCTATTATTTGATGGGAGATATTGCTAGATTACATTCAGCTGTATTATCTTATGCTAGAGATTTCATGATCGATAAAGGATTCATTTATTGCATTCCACCTTATATGATCAGAAGTGATGCTGTTGATGGTGTTATGTCTTTCAAAGATAAAGAAAATATGATGTATAAGATTGAAGGAGAAGACTTATATCTTATCGGTACATCAGAGCATTCAATGATTGCTAAATTTAAGGATCAAATGATCAATGAAGATCAACTTCCTATCACTATGACTTCTTACTCTCCATGTTTCCGTAAAGAAGTTGGTGCACATGGCCTTGAAGAAAGAGGTGTATATCGTATTCACCAATTTGAAAAGCAAGAAATGATCGTTGTATGTAAACCAGAAGATAGCGATATGTGGTATGACAAAATGTGGAATTATTCAGTTGAATTGTTTAGAACATTAGATATACCTGTAAGAAAACTTGTTTGTTGTTCAGGAGATCTTGCTGATCTTAAATATAGAAGCTGCGATATTGAAGCTTTCTCTCCTAGACAAAAGAAATATTTTGAAGTTTGTTCATGTTCTAACCTAACAGATGCTCAAGCTAGAAGATTATCAATCCGTGTTAAAGGTAAGGAAGGTAAGTATTTTGCTCATACTTTAAATAATACAGTTGTTGCTCCACCAAGAATGTTGATCGCATTATTAGAAAACAATTACAACGAAGATGGTTCAGTTAATGTACCAAAGGTTTTACAACCATATATGGGCGGTAAGGAAAAACTAATTCCTGTTAAGTAATCAAGAATTAATAATTATTAATAATTAGAATGTTTCACGTGAAACATTCTTTTATTAAAATAGTATTGAGGTAAAAAGTATGAAATTAAAAAAACTATTAATGACTGCACTTGTGATATTTGCTTTGATATATGGCTTTGTCATAGGAAAAGGATTGTATGATGATCATCAATATAAAATAACATTACAATCAACAGAAGGATTTCTTTCTGAAAATGAATCTAAATACATTAGATATCATAAATCATATGAAGATGTACCTAACAAAGAAGTGATATTGATTGTAAATAATGGATTAAATGATTTTGAATATAGTGAAACTTTAGTTGAAATTATTGAAGATGATAATGCTGATTTAAGTAAAGTAAGTGAATATATTGAATATTTATCGAATAATCCAACATTTGATGTACATCAAACAGTATTGATAATAAATAACTATTTTGATAAATTATCTGGTTTTGATTTAGATGAATTATTAAAATTTGCTGATGAAAAGTATTATATCAACAAAAATCTAAAAAGATATCTTGAATATTATCAAAGTGATAACAAGCTAACTTATAGAGAAGTAATTGAGGCTGTAAACTGTAATAGAGATAGCGAGTATTACACAAACACTATAGAAGCAAATACGAATGACGGTTTATTGATGCTGGTTAATAAGTATTACTATTTATCGAGCGAATACGTTCCTAATAATTTAGTATATTTTGATAGTAATTATGTCTATGGTAGTGGTCAACCACAATTAGTTCAGGAAGCATATGATGCTTTTGTTGAGATGCATAATGATGCACTAAATGATGACTACGATATTATGATTAGTAATATCAATGCTTTTAGGGACTATCAACAGCAAGAAAAAACTTATAAATATTATGAAAACGCATATGGAACAGCAGGAGCGGATACTTGTAGTGCTAGGCCAGGATATAGTGAACATCAAACCGGGTTGACTATTGATACTATTTGCTTAAAAAATGATGGATCCTCTTTTGATACTTTTGAAGAAGAATATAGATGGTTAAGAAATAATAGCTGGAAATATGGTTATATCTATAGATATCAAGGTGAAAAGGAATTTTATACTGGATATGAAGAAGAACAGTGGCATTATCGCTATGTTGGCAAAGAAGTTGCTCATTATATTTACAATAATGAGATGACTTTTGATGAATATTATGAATATTTTGTCAAGGACAACGCTATCACTGAAAGTGAATTTGTGAGTATGTTTTATTGAGACTGCGTAATGCAGTCTTTTATGTTTCACGTGAAACATTTTATCGAATAATTCACAATTAAAAAATAATAGATAGAATTAAAACTAATATTAAGGTATAGTATAGATGTTGGAGGAAAAACACAATGAGATTAGAAAACAAAATTGCAGTTATCACAGGTGGTAGCCGTGGAATCGGATATGCTACTTGCGAAAGATTTATTCAAGAAGGTGCAACAGTTATTTTAACTGCTAGTACACAAGAAAATGCTGAAAAAGCAGTTGCTAAATTAAAAGAAGCATATCCAAATGCTAAAGTTGGTGGCATCAGTCCAAATTTAACTAGTTTAGAATCAGTAAAAGAAGCATTCGATAAAGTTGAAAAAGAGTTTGGACCTATTGATATCTTAGTAAATAATGCTGGTGTATCAGATAGTAAGCCATTCACATCTTATGATGAAGAAGGATTTGATAAAGTATTAGACCTAAATGTTAAAGGTGTATTTACTGCTTCAAGAGCAGTAGCAGATAAGATGATTGAAAGAGGTACTGGAGTAATCCTTACAACTTCTTCAATGGTAAGTATCTCTGGACAGCCAGCAGGTGTTGCTTATCCAACATCAAAGTTTGCTGTTAATGGATTTACAATTTCTTTAGCTCGTGAATTAGGACCTAAAGGTATTCGTGTTAATGCTGTAGCTCCTGGTATCACTGAAACAGATATGATGAGAAATGTACCAAAGAGTGTTATTGAACCAATGGTAGCAAGAATTCCATTACGTAGATTAGGTCAGCCAGAAGATATTGCTAATGCCTTTGTATTCTTAGCTTCTGATGAAGCATCATATATCACAGGCGTTATCTTAAGTGTCGATGGAATGATGAGATCTTAGTTATTTAATAAAATTGATGTAAAATATAGAAGTGGCTTATGCCACTTTTTGTGATAGTAAGAAAAAGGATGAAAAATAGTTATGATCGATAAGATGATAATAAAAGGAGCAAAAGTCCATAATTTAAAAAATATAGATGTAGAGATACCTTTGAATAAAATAGTAGCTATTGCTGGTGTATCTGGCTCAGGTAAGTCTTCATTAGCGTTAGGAGTATTATATGCTGAAGGATCAAGAAGATATTTAGAAGCATTATCTACTTACACTAGAAGAAGAATGACTCAAGCTTCAAAAGCATCTGTAGAAGAGATATTATATGTGCCGGCTGCATTAGCCTTACACCAAAGGCCAGCTATTCCTGGTATTAGAAGTACATTTGGAACTGCAACAGAATTATTAAATAGTTTACGATTGATGTATTCAAGACTAGGATCACATAGATGCCCTAATGGTCATTACTTAGAACCATCATTAGATGTTGCGGCAGAAAAAGAATTGATCTGTCCAGTATGTCATGAAAGATTTTATGGTCCATGTGCAGAAGACCTAGCTTTTAACTCGCAAGGGGCTTGCCCTACCTGCGGTGGTACTGGAACTGTAAGAACTGTGGATAAGAATAGCTTAGTGCCAGATGAAAATCTCAGTATTGATCAGGGTGCTGTAGCTCCTTGGAATTCTCTAATGTGGTCATTAATGACTGATGTCTGTCGTGAAATGGGTGTACGAACTGATGTTCCTTTTAAAGAACTAACTGATAAAGAAAAAGATATTGTTTACCATGGCCCTGCTGCAAAAAAACACATTTTCTATAAAGCAAAGAATTCTAATCAAGCCTGTGAATTGGATTTTACTTATTATAATGCTGTTTATACAGTAGAAAATGCTTTAGCAAAAGTAAAAGATGAAAAAGGAATGAAGAGGGTAGAGAAATTTTTAAAACAAGACATCTGCCCAGATTGTCAAGGAACAAGACTATCACAAGTTGCTCGTTATCCTAGACTTAGAGGTATATCATTAGATAAAGCTTGCAAAATGACCTTGTCCGAATCAATAAAATGGGTAAAAGAAGTACCGTCTAGTATGCCTGAAAAAATGAGACCAATGGCAAGTAGTATCTGTGAAGCATATTTGAATAATGCTAAAAGATTAGTTGATTTAGGTCTTGGTTATCTTACTTTAGATAGAGTTTCTTCAACATTATCGACAGGTGAAAGACAAAGAATGCAACTAGCTAGAGCGGTAAGAAATAGAACTACTGGCGTTCTCTATGTTTTAGATGAGCCAAGCATTGGTCTACATCCAGCTAATATTGTTGGACTAAATGGTGTCATTCATGATCTTGTTAAAGATGGAAACTCTGTTGTTTTAGTCGATCATGATACTCAAATATTAAAAGAGGCAGACTACATGATCGAAATGGGACCAAAAGCAGGGAGTGATGGTGGCACTATCATAGCACAAGGTACTGTCAAAGAAATAGAAGATAATAAAGACTCTTTGATCGGTGGCTTTTTAATGAATAAAGCGACCATGATAGTTAGGAAACGGGCTAAAGAAAATGAAATGTTCATAAATGGTAGTATTCACTTATCAACAGATGAGATCCATACAGTAAAACCATTAGAAGTAGATATACCTAAAGGAAGACTTACAGTTGTAACAGGAGTTTCTGGCTCTGGCAAAACGACAATGATATTAGAGAGTTTAGTGCCAGCAATACAAACAAAGATCAATAACGAAAAATTGCCTGAACACATAAAAGAAATAGTTGCTGAGGGTATTGACCATGTTAAATTGATTGATGCTTCACCAATTGGTATTAATGTTCGCTCAACTGTGGCTACTTATGCTAATGTCCATGATGAATTAAGAAAATTATTTGCTTCAACTAAAACTGCTAAAGAGAAAGGTTATAAAGCAAGTGACTTTTCTTATAATACAGGTTCATTGAGGTGTCCAGGATGTGATGGGACTGGAGAAATCGATCTTGATGTACAATTTTTACCAGATGTTAATATTCCTTGCCCTGATTGTCGTGGTTCACGTTACAGCAAGATTTCGTATGGAATAAAACTAACTAATAAAGAAGAAAAATCAGCTTCTATGGCTGAATTAATGGATATGGATGTAAATAGTGCAATACAGTTCTGTAAGGATATGAAAAGTATAAATAGTAGATTAATGATCCTACAACAACTAGGCTTAGGTTATCTAACACTTGGCGAAGAGACACCTAGTCTATCTGGAGGGGAAGCTCAAAGATTAAAACTTGCTCAAGAGATAGGAAAAGTTCAAACTGACTCATTATTTGTCTTTGATGAACCTAGCATTGGCTTACATCCATTAGATGTACAGGTATTACTAAAAGTGTTCCAATCATTAATTGATAATGGAGCAACAGTAGTAGTTATAGAGCATGATCTAGATATCATACATAACGCTGATTATATCATTGATATGGGACCCTTAGGTGGAGAAGAGGGTGGAAAAATTGTTGCTACAGGAACAGTTGAACAAATCAAAGAAAATAATGATAGTATCACTGGGAGATATTTATAAAAAGGGTGTATACTAATTAGGGAGGAAATATTTATGGAGCATTATTTATATATTGTAGTAGCACTACTTATCACTGCATTTGTTTTGATCGTTATTACTCCAAGTAATAAAGATGGACAATTAAATAAAGTATTTCAATGTCTACACGATTTCTTTAATTTTAAGAAAATGTACATCATTATAGTTTTAAAGGCTATTGTTATTTTCTTAACAGTATTATCAATCATTTATGGATTTAGATTAATGTTTGGTTTCAACGTCTATGGCTATCATTACAATACATTCTGGCAAGGTTTAGGTTTATTAGTTTTAGGACCAGTTGTTGTTAGATTATCTTACGAGATATTATGGCTTTCTATTAGTGCTGCAATTGCCACTATTCAGATCAGAGATAAGATGTATGGAAAAGAAGAAAGTAAGTATTCTGATTTTGATGAAGAACTAAATTCTGCTGAGAAATTCGGTAATAAAGTTTATAAGGAAACTAAAAAGTTCTCAAGTGAAGCCATTGATGCTGCTAGTAAAAAGATCAATGAAATGAAAGAAAATAAACAGAACAAGGAAGAAAATAAAGCAGAAGATAATGTTGAAGATCAATCTAATGATCAAGATAGTACTTCAAAAAATTAGTTAAAGTAAATTATAAGGTCTCCTTTATGATAAGGAGATCTTTTTTATATGTAATTAATTTGTGAAAATATGAATAATGTAGCGTATGCGTTTACAAGTGGTATAATAAAGAGGCAAAGAGAGGGATAGTTTAATGTATGATGTAGCAATAATCGGAGCAGGAGTTGTAGGAAGCTCTCTTGCTTATTATCTATCACAATATGATATATCAACACTAATATTAGAAGCATCTAATGATGTAAGTAATGGCACAAGTAAAGCTAATACAGCGATCATTCACGCAGGCTATGATCCGATGGTCGGAACATTAATGGCAAAGTATAATGTAGAAGGTTCACTACTAATGAAGGATCTTTGTTCAAAACTAGATGTACCTTATATCAATAATGGAGCAATGGTTCTTGCTTTTAGTGATGAAGAATTAGAACATATCAATAAGCTTTATCAAAGGGGAATTGATAACGGTGTTAAAGACTTATCTGTCTTAAATGCTGAACAAGTCTTAAAATTAGAACCAAATATAACTAAAAATGCAAAGGGAGCATTATTGGCTAAAACTAGTTCGATAGTATCTCCTTGGGAATTAACCTATGCATTAGCTTTAACTGCTGTTAAAAATGGTGTTGAGTTAAAACTTAACAATAAAGTAACAGCGATCACTAAAGAAAATGATATATTTACGATAACTACGGATAAGTCTCAATATCAAAGTAAATATATATTTAATGCTAGTGGCATTTATGCTGATAAAGTACACGAACTAATTGGTAAGAAAGAATTCACCATCACTCCAGTTAGAGGACAATATTACTTATTAGATAAGTCTCAAGGAAATAAATGCAGTCATACTTTGTTCCAGTGTCCTAATGCTTTAGGAAAGGGAGTGGTAGTTTCACCAACAGTTCATGGTAACTTGATAGTTGGACCAGATGCTGAAACGATAGGTAATGAAGACAAATCAACTACCTCTTCTGGTTTAGCATATGTTAAAGAAAAGGCAGCTAAATCAATTGATAGTTTAAACTATGGTGAAAATATCCGTAATTTTGCGGGAATTAGGGCTAAAAGTGATAGAGAAGATTTTATAGTAGAAGAATCAAAGAGTGTGACTAATTTCTTTAATTTAGCTGGTATGGCTTCACCAGCTTTAAGTAGTGCTCCAGCTATTGCTTTGGCTGCTGTTGAATGGCTACTTTCTAAAGAAAAAATTAACAAGAAAGAAAACTATATCACTGAAAGAAAAAAGATCAGATTTAATAAATTGTCTGCTGAAGAAAAGAATAAACTGATCAAAAAATATCCAAGTTATGGAAGGATCATCTGTCGTTGCGAAACAATAACTGAAGGTGAAATATTAGCTTGTATTGATAGTGAAATACCACCAGCTTCTATTGATGGAGTAAAGAGAAGAACAAATAGTGGTATGGGAAGATGTCAAGGTGGATTCTGTAGTGAAAAGATAGCAATGATCTTAATGGATAGATTAGGGTTAAAATATAACGAGATATTACAAGATGAACAGGGATCTTATATCCTTTCTTCTGAAGCAAAGGAGGGCTACTAATATGTATGATCTAATAATCATAGGTGCTGGTCCTGCAGGACTTGCTGCAGCGTTAAAAGCTTATCAATCATCAGTTAAAAAGATCCTTTTGATTGAAAGAGATAAGGAATTAGGTGGCATATTAAATCAATGTATTCATAATGGCTTTGGTCTGCATTACTTTCATGAAGAGTTGACTGGTCCTGAATTTGCAAATAGATTTATTCATAAGATCCAAGATACAGAGATTGAAATCTTATTAGATACAATGGTCTTATCTTTTGATAGTGATCATAATGTATTTGTTGTTAATTCTAATGGCTATCAACATTATCAAGCAAAAGCGATCATTTTGGCAATGGGTTGTAGAGAAAGAGCAAGAGGTGCTATAGCTACTCCTGGTAGTAGAGCTGCTGGAGTTTTTACCGCTGGTACAGCTCAAAGATACATGAACATGGATGGTTATAATGTCGGTAAAAGAGTGGTTATCTTAGGCAGTGGAGATATTGGCCTTATTATGGCAAGAAGGATGACTCTAGAAGGAGCTAAAGTCTTAGCTTGTGTAGAGATCAATCCATATTCAGCTGGCTTAAGTAGAAATATCAAACAATGCTTAGAAGATTTTGATATACCATTATATTTGTCACATACAGTAACAGATATCAAAGGTGAAGGAAGGATCGAACAAGTAGTTGTATCAAAGGTTGATGAACACTTTAAACCAATTGAAGGAACAGAGATAACTTTTGATTGTGATACTTTATTATTATCAATTGGGCTAATACCTGAAAATGAATTGAGCAAAAAAGCAGGCATAGCAATTGATCCAAGAACTAAAGGACCAATTGTCTATGAAAATATGGAAACATCATTATCAGGAATATTTACTTGTGGAAATGTTTGCCAAGTACACGACTTAGCTGACAATGTAGTAGCAGAGGCAGAAAATGCTGCTAAGGCTGCTTGTACTTATATCATTGATAAACCAACATATGAAAGAGAGATAAAAGTAAACACTGATAAGCACATTTCTTATACAGTACCTCAACATATTCATTTACCATTAACTGAAAAAGTTATCTATTTGTCATTCAGATCAAGAAGAAATATCGGTAAATGTATATTGGAAATAGTTGATGATGAAGATAATATCATTGCAAGCTATAATAAAGATTTCTTGATACCTGCAGAAATGCAAAGAATTGCTGTACTGACTTCCAAACTAAACGAAGTAAAGACAGAGATTACTGTAAGGGTAAAGGAGGTACACGAATGATCGAATTAATTTGTATAGGTTGTCCTAAAGGCTGTCATCTAAAAGTAGATGAAAATGATGATTACAAAGTCTATGGTAATAGTTGTCCTACAGGTGCTAAATATGGTAAAGAAGAGTTACTAAATCCAACTAGGACACTAACTTCAACTGTAAGGATAGAAAATGGTTTGCATAGACAATTACCTGTTAAAAGTGATAAACCTTTACCAAAGAAACTACTAGTAGAAGCAGTTAAGTCTTTAAAAGATGTTAAAGTGTCTTCTCCAGTAAAGGTGGGAGATGTCATTGTAGAAAATATTTTAGGAACAGGTTGTAATATAATCGCGACAAGAGATGAATAAAAAGAATACGCTTTAGATTAGCGTATTTTTAATTGACTAAAGAACAATAACTATGAAAACGTTTCACAAACACATGAATGTTGTTACATGAATAAAATGTATGATAAAATTGTCTGTGGATAGGATGGAAAAGATATGAAACATATTTTTATTGTTAACCCGACTAGTGGAAAAGGACATAGTTTAGAGTTTGTCCCAGTTATAGAAGATTACTTTAAAAAAAATGGTGGAGATTATCAGATCATTAAGACTGAATATGTTCGCCATGCCACAGAGTTGGCAAATAAATATTGTCAAGAAGATGATGTTGTACTGTATTCTGTAGGTGGTGATGGCACCATGAAAGAAGTACTAGATGGCATCGATGAGAATGTTACTTTATGTGTCATACCTGGAGGTACTGGTAATGATTTTTATAAGAGTATTGATTCTAGAAAGTTAGATAAAGAACAACTTATTAAGGATTGTATCGAGGGAGATGTAGTCAAGGTTGATTATGGTACTTTAAATGGTAAGAGTCGTTTCTTAAATGTATGTTCGTTTGGTTTAGATGCTGATGTTAATGATTATGCTTGTAATTACGTAAAAGTAGAAACAAATATACCGAACAGTTTAGTGTATGCGTATTCGGCTTTTAAAGTAGGATTACACCCAAAGCCATTTAGTGTTGAAGGCGAGATTGATGGTAAGCAGTTTAAACAAGAAGTCATCATGGTTGCTTGCTCTAATGGTAAATATTACGGTGGTATGTTCATGCCAGCTCCTTTAGCAGAGATAAATGATGGTATATTAAATCTTTGCTTTATCAAAAATATCAAAAGTAAGTTACGTTTGATAAAGTTGATTTTGAAATATTCTAAAGGTAAACATACTAATGAGCCTGAAATCATAAATAAAGTAGCAAAAACTATGAAATTTAAATTTGATCGAGCAGTAAATTACCAAATTGATGGAGAAAATGGTAAACTACAGGAGTGTACTATTGAAATACACCCACAGGCAATGAAAATTAAAATGCCAAAAGAAAGAAGAAATTAAATGAAAAACAACAGTGTAAAAAAATTGACGACAATCGCAATGTTATCAGCGCTTGCCTACGTCTCAACACTACTAATAAGAATACCAGTAGTATTATTCCTAAAATATGATCCAAAAGATATTGTTATAGCTTTAGGTGGACTTATCTATGGGCCAGTTACAGCTTTGATCGTGTCGGTGATAGTCTCTTTTGTAGAAATGGTCACTATCTCAGATACCGGAGTAATTGGCATGGTAATGAACATTCTAGCAAGTTGTTCATTTGCTTGTACTGTAAGTTTGTTTTACAGGAAACATAGAAATATTTCCGGAGCAATAAAGGGTTTGATCTGTGGTTGCTTATGTGCAACATCTGTAATGCTATTATGGAATTATCTAATAACTCCAATTTACATGAATGTGGATAGAGCAACTGTAGTTGGGTTGTTACTGCCATATATTTTGCCTTATAATTTGTTAAAGACCGCATTAAATGCTGTCATAGTATTCTTGTTATACAAACCAGTAGTTAATTCATTAAGAAATTTAGGTTTTGCTCAACAGAGCAGTGCTAAAAATGAACAAAGTAAGACTTTTTATCCGATCATTGGTATAGTAGTACTTATTACGATCATTCTACTTATGATGGTTCTAAAAGGAGTTATATGATCTCGATCGTAGCTAAAGTAGTTCATGGTAAAGCTCTAGGTAGGACAATGGGCTTTGCGACTGCTAACCAAGATACATCAGAAATAAAAGAACGCCCTAAATATGGGGTTTATGCATCTGAAGTGTGGGTAGATTCTAATAAATATATTGGTGTTACTAATGTAGGAACTAGACCCACAGTAGATAATGAAAATAAGATCACAATTGAGACTCATATATTAGATTTTAATGAAGATATCTATGACAAAGTGATAAGGGTAGACTTATGTCATTATTTAAGAGGTATATCTAAATTTGCTAATAAAGAAGAACTTATTGCTCAAGTTCAAAAAGATGAGCAATGTGCAAGAGAATTATTGGGTTAAACAAAAGGTCACATTCGTGGCCTTTCATTTGATCAATTTTCCCATATTTTAACGATGAGTTGACTCATTTCTTCTGGCGATTTTCTACTAGTATCTTCTAACCAAAGAATAGTTAGTTTCCATATGCCTGCTAATTCAAAGTAAAACTCATATAAATCACTAACTGGAGTAGCTTCTAACACTGCATCAAGATCAATATCTAATCCTTTGTATTTGGTTTGAAGTGCTACTTTCATGATCAGATGAGGGAAATCATCCTCGATAAAATATAATAAGTGAGCTTTTTTTAGTAATAGGAGTGAATCTAAGTGATCTTTGCAGAAACTAAACCAAGTATACATGACTTTATCTAAGCCACTACGATCTAACTTATTGATCATATTAGCGAACTCATCCATTAAGATGTCTGCTTCGTAGCGTATTATATCATCTTTAGTAGGAAAATAACGGTAAAGAGTTCTTCTTCCTACATGAGCATTTTTGGCTATTTCGGTTATGAATATTTGAGAATAATCATGAGTTTTTAATAGTTGCAACAAAGATAATCTGATCGATTCTTTGATATCATTTCTTTCCATAGTTAATATTTCTTTCAGCTATAAAGTTATCTAGTGTTTTAACATATTCATTTATACTAGTCATCATGGCTAAATGCCCACCTTTTAGATCCCACACAACAGTTGGTTCACTCATAAGGTCAACCAAGTTTTGTTTTAAACTGTCACAGAAGATCGTATCTTCTTTTGAGAAGAAGATAAGTACCTCATTTTTAAAAGGCAAGAAGTCTTCTTTAGTTTCAGTATTGACATAATTTCTCACATCCCCAAGCAAAGTGTCCATCAAAGCAAAATATTCACCAGACATTGAATCTTTGCAGATATCAATGATGTCTTTGAAGTCTTGTTTCATCTTTTTGTCTTTTAGTACTTTCGAAGCCATTAGTTTGAATATTGGTACAAGTAACCATATAGGTAATTTCTTATCTAATTTGATATTCTTTTCAATTTTCTTAGGATCAAACATTTTGTCAAGTAATGCAAGACCTTCCTCATCTGTATTTTGACCTAGACCACAAGTACCAGAAAGTATCATACCTTTGACAACTTCTGGATGTTTTTTACTGATTATCTGTGCGATAAGTCCACCATAGGATTGACCCAACAAATAAACGTTTTCAAGATTTAATTTTTTGATAAGCTCACTGATAGCATCAGCTAAAGAATCGTTATCTTTAAAATCTAGTGGGTAACTAAAAGATAGTAGATTATACTTAGGCATAAAATAGTCATAGAGATAAAAGAAACCATCAGATAAACCACTACCACCAGCTAATAATACTATAGTAACATTCTTGTTTGGATCAGGATTTTTATAGTAACGATAGGAAAATGGGTGATCTAAAATGGTAGTAGATTGAACTGGAGCGATCTTATTAAATTCAACAAATCATTCTTTCAAAGTCATAAAGCATATTTCTCTTTCTAATAGTGGCACATATGTGTCATGATGCTATTATAACTATTTTGAATTGTTTTTCAATTGATTGAGAGATTAATGGCACAAATAGTTAAAAGTGTGCATTGATTATTACGATGTAGAAAATAGAAAGAAGGAAATGCAAGAGAGTTTTGATATAATAAATTAAAAGATTTGCATAACTTAATTGAGCAAAAAGCATAAAAAAAGGTGGTGATTGAATCATCAAAAACAGTTGATTTGAACATCAAAGATGCATCTGAAGAGAATAGAGATCTAGCAATTTGCTTAGTAAGAAATATTAATTTTTTAGATGAATAAAGAAGTAAACAGATATATGATCTATTATGTGTTGGAAGAAAACTAGCAGACTTTCTTAGCACTGAAAATCTGTACTTGTTTAAAGATTTAGGATCAGCAGATCCATCAATATATAACGAATTTTGTAAATGTGCGATAGATCCTATCACAATAGAAAACAGTTTGCACAAGCATTATATTATGTAGCGTCATTGAATATACCATTTGTTTCAAAAGCATCTAAAAGTGTTGATGAAAGTGAGTGGTATGAATGCCTAAAAGATTATCTTTCACAAAATCATAAAGGAATGAAAGTATAGAAAGAAAAGCCACTTACCGTGGCTTAACTACTACATATTGAAAATGATAGCTTTTATGAGTGAGCGGAATTGACTGTTCACTTTTTTAGCAACTTCTTCAACTTCTTTATGATTCAATTCCTTTCCAGTGATACCTGCAGCCATGTTGGTGATACAAGAGATGCCTACTGTTGGTAAGTTACAATGGCGTGCAACTAAGATCTCTGGTACAGTACTCATACCTACAGCATCTGCTCCAATTGTTGAAGCAAATCTTATTTCTGCTGGAGTTTCATAGTTAGGACCTCTGAAAGCCATATAAGTACCTTTTTGTAAGTTGATGTCTAATTCTTTAGCACATTTAACAGCTATTTCTTTGAGGTTTTCATCTAAAGCCTTAGTCATATCTGGGAAACGAACACCAAATTGTTCGACATTATCACCTACAAGTGGATTATCCCCCATATAGTTGATAAAATCATCGATCAACATTAAGCAACCTTCATCAAAGTTGCGATTAACGCCACCAGCTGCATTAGTTACGATAAGAGCTTTACAGTTAAGTAGTTTCATAACTCTTACAGGCATTGATACGATCTTCATGTCATAGCCTTCATAGAAGTGGAAACGACCTTGCATACACATTACTTTCTTGCCATTAAGTTTGCCCACAACTAATCGGCCTGCATGACCAGCGATCTTAGTCATTGGAAAATTAGGAATGTCTTTATAAGAGATGATCGTTGTTTCTTCAATCTCTTCGGCTAAATTTCCCAGACCACTTCCTAAGATAAGTCCGATGGCATCACTACAATCTACTTTAGATGAGATGTAGTCTGCTGCTTCTTTACACATTTGATAGATATCCATTTTTATTTACCTCCTGATCTATACGATGTTAATTCTTTAGCTAAATAAGTTAGTTTTCTAGATGTGATAGATTCACTATAATTTATCCCTTCTGCTGACATATGCAACACAGGATATTTTGTATTAGTTTTATAAATATACTTGTTTTTGATCATCCAATCGATGATATAGAATAATTCATTTCTATCCATGAGTTTTAGTGAACCAAATTCTTTGATCGTTTCTAAATGATATTTCTTAGTCATATCACTAGGAAATCCACTTAAGACATCAAGTAAAACTGTTGTACCAAAGAAACGCCTCTCATTGATATGTTCCAAACAATTAAGTATAGTGTACACGACTTCGTTTAAACCTTTTTCTTGGTACACGACTTTTTTGATCAAAGTCTTATTTATAGTTTTAGTTGTTTCTTTTACTGGTTTAGCTTTACTTTCCTGCTTTACTTTTTGCTTAGAAGTAGTATTTTCTAATTTATTATCTTCAATAAGTGGAGTAAGATCAAACATTTTATAATATTGAGATTGGGCAATGGTACGGCTACAACCTTTACCATCACTTGTATAATTAGTGCAACCTAAGAAATAACCTGATGAGCCCTTCTTGATGATCAGATAGCCATCACGACAGCTATCACATTTCATGATGGATAGCTTACCAGTACCATATTCATTAGTCATAAAGCTGCATATTTCGGGCTCATTGGTACACATATATAATCGTAAACCATAAGAGTTCTTATAGCGATATTGAAGTGGGTAGCCACATATTGGACATTTCTTCTGTAAGAAGGAATTATCTTGAACTTCACTATTCCAATTGCCTTTAAGAACAACATTCTTATAATCTTTTTGAATCTCAAGTAAGAACTCTGAAGGATTTTGTTCAGGAGCAATGAAGTAAACTCTATTTTTAGTTCGAGTCATTGCAACATAGAATAATCTTCTTTCCTCAGCATATTCTATAGATTTATCTTGTTTTGTGACAAAGTTAAGGACGGGATCATCTTCAATTTTAGAAGGGAAACCGTAGGTTTCATTTTTACCATTGATGACAATGACATTATCATAACCTAAGCCTTTAGAAGCATGAGCTGTCATGAAGGTGATCTTTAGTTTAGGATATTTTAAACATACTAGTCTACTTCCTCGATCATAGAATTCGAATAAGCCTGTTCTTTCTAAGTTATAACCATCAAAACCAAATCTACCTAAGACTAAGATAGAAGAATTTTCTGATTTTTGTTCTTGCTTGTTATAAGTGACTATCTGATCTATTGCAGTTTCTACAGCTTGAGAAAGAGCATAATTTACACCAGTTTTACGATCCATATGATCTTTCTTAGTGCTTCTATCATAAGTGTAGATGATGACAGGATCAGTGATACTTTTAGGGGATAGTAATTCTTTGCTGATCTGAGATTCATTCTTTTGAATGAAGTTTCCTGCAATATCGATCACTTCTTGGGAGTTACGATAGGTATGAACGATCTTTAATAGTTTTCCATAGCCCATTTTTTCTTTGAAATGAGTAAATAAGGAGATATCTGCACCACTGAAGGCATAAATAGATTGCCAATCATCACCAACAGCAATTATCTTAGCATCAGTGACTTCCGATAAAGCAGTCGTTAGGTCAAATCTCTGCTGAGAAATATCTTGATACTCATCAACAATGATATATTTGAAACTAAGTTTTTTCTTCATATCTTTGACTTGCTTTAAAACCTTAGCAGAGTTGTTGATCATATCTTCGAAATCTACGGCATTATTTTCTTTTAGGTAGCGTTCGTATTCAAGATAACAATCATTACAAATATCCAAGAACAATCTAGTTCGAACATTTTGGGTAGAACGATACATCCTATTGAAATCTTCTTGTTCGTATCCGTTTGTTTTAAAATTTGTGATAAAACGACAGATCAAAGTCAATAACTTACGGATATAACGATTTTCTTCAGAGGACACTAACTTTTCCATGATCTCCTTGTTGGAACGAGGATGTAATACAAAACCTTTATCTTCTAATTCCTTTTTTAAGTGATCTAATAATGATAATTGATCATTGTATTTGGAAAAAGTATAGATGAGAGTAGTACCATGAGCTCTATGCAATATTATCTTATCATTTATTGCATTTTTGTAGGCTTCTAATTGGGATTTGCTATAGCGATCATTTTTACCTGATTGAGTAATACCAAAATGTTCAATATAAGCTTCTTTATTGTTTTGTCTAATGATAAAATCAGGAGTGTATGGCTTTCTAGAAAACTCAATATTATATTTATAAATTGGCTCGTATTGATAATCAATCCCATTTAGATATAAGAAATTAGCTATCTCTACTTCTTGGTAAGAACGTAAGACTTCATTATTGATAGTTTCTTTTTTCTTACTTCGTGAGTCAATGATATCTTGTTTGAATTCATCTAGGTCACTTTTTAAGGTAGAGTAGTTAGCTTTAGCGATCTTATTAAAGAAGTTATTTAATTCATTTCCTTCATATGGAGCATCAAAATAAGAAGCAAAGAAAAGTATCAAATTATTTACTAAGCTCTCATTTTGCAAGATAGATCTTTTGAAATAGTCTTGTAAAAGGAAATACAACTTACTATTATCATAGATATTAAGTCTTTCAGGATCATTTTTTCTCAGTATTGCATTACCAGTAGCATGAAAAGTAGTGATAGGACAAGCAATATCTAAGTCTTTATTGATCTTATCCTTTAATTCTTGTACAGCTTTATTGGTAAAAGAGATGACTAGTATCTCCTTAGGATCGATATTTTGTTTTTCTACTAAGTATTTGACTTTAGCAGCAACAGTTGTTGTTTTGCCAGCACCTGCACCAGCAATGACTAGACAATAATCTTCATCAGTTAAGACTACTTTTCTTTGATCATCATCTAATTTTATAGTGGGATCAACATCTTTAAGAATGTTATCAAGATAGTTTTTCTCTTTCTTCATCTTTTTATTGATAAATCTATCGTTATGCTCATCGACTAATTTAGAAAAGTTTTGATGAATGTTTAATGTCGTAGTAACTGTTTTAAGAGAAATATTATTTTTTGCACAAAAAGTTTCTAAGATATCGCCGTTAGAAAGAGTAGTAAAGAAATCAATGGTATCTTGATCTTGTTTTAGCTTCTCAATAAATTCTTTTTGAGAGATATATTTATCTTCTTTCAATAAAGAATCCATTCTTTTTTTGATAGAACGCAACTCATCACATTTAGAACGAGTAAAAGCTTTGTTAGTAGATTTATTAGTTTTGTCTTTTGCTGTTTGTTCTAATACCATAATTTGCGTCCTTTGTCATTAGAATTATAACATATTATAAATATGATTAAAAACGACACTGTCACAAAATAAAAAACCAAGTAGGAAACTACTTGGTGAAATAGAATTAGTTATTTATTAGCATTCTTCTGTTTTTGTTCTTCAAGATGTTTTCTCATACGAGCTAACTCTTCTTCGTTATGCTTGTTACAAGTTTCTTGCCATGTCATAAATAATTCCTTCTTTCATTAATGTAAGTTTAGTGATTACTTAATATCAATATACTTGGTATTCTTTTCTTCAACCATTTCTTCCTTAGGAATACTGATCTCAAGGATACCATTATTGAAATTAGCCTTGATCAAGTTCTGATCGATGTTACCTACATAGAAGCTTCTAGATTGAGAACCATAATATCTTTCCTTATGGACATATTTCTTATCTTCTTTGTTCTCATTTTCAACTTTCTTTTCAGCTTCAACTTTTAAGTAACCATCTTCTAATGAGATCTTAACATCATCCTTGTTGTAACCAGCAAGTTCCATTTCTAAGACATATTCATTTTCCTTTTCTGTGATATCAGTCTTCATTAGAGAATGAACACCTGTATTGAAAATAGATGGTGAGAAGAAATCATCAAAGAAATCTCTTTCAACTCTTCTTGGATTTAAATAGTATTTCATAAATAACACACTCCTTTATTAGCACTCTCTCTACCCAAGTGCTAATTATATTATAGTCGATAAATTAGCACTGTCAATAGGTAAGTGCTAAAAATTT
>CAVAAT010000038.1:0-26452 GCA_963586925.1 Erysipelotrichaceae bacterium | reverse complement strand
TCTTTTTTGTTTTCAACACTTAATTTTGCCATATAAAATGAACCCTCCTGTCTGGTGTCGACAATCTATCAGATAGGCTTAAGCCTATCTGATAGATTGCATTTTTGTCCAAACTTTCGGGTTCAGCTCAACAATACCTTAATAAATTTATAAAATCGTTTGACTCATTAAGTTGAATGATTTACTAAAAAGTAAAAGTACAGAATGTCTTTATTTATAAGGATTATATTCATCGGTTGGAAAATCAATGTCTCTAACAATTTGTTCATAACTTACTATTTTATTTATTACATCATAGTTAAACGTTGCATATGAACTGATTCCATATTCTTTATAAATAAGAGCCATTAAAACTAAAGAATTAAATTGATCATTAGCTTCCGATGATTCTTTTAATTGAACATTATATTTTGATAATAAATCACTTAAAACATCTTCATTTTTTTCTAAATATTGTTTCTTATTAGTGAAATTAGGATTTTCTGCTTGATACAAAATGTGGTACGAATCATTTTGTGCAAGGAAGTATGGTGGATAGTCCTCATAATTTAAAATCTGAGAATCAATTTCTTCAATTGAAACATTATTCATGTAAATAACGTATAGTTTTACTTGATAATCTTTAGAAAAACTATTATATTTTAAAATATATAGCACATCATTATCTGGATAAGCGATACTTAAGCAATCATTTATGTCAAAGTCATTCATGATTAATTGCTCTTCACCTTTGTAGTTTACTCTAACAAGGGCATCACCATCGCCGGTATACTTTTCAAAATAGAACCAGTATCCGTCACTTACACCAATACTTTTATACTTTTGAGCAATATTTGTTTCAATGAAATACTGTTTATCTACTTCTTCACTATTACCAACTGTATAAGTATTAGTTTCTTCATTATAGGAAGATTCTACTACTTTTAATGTTTGTACATAAAATCCTTTGCTTAAATCTACATCATAATTACCTTTAAGTTGACTATCATTTGCTTGTATTCTGATTAAATCTTGAGAATTGTCATATACTTTTATCTGACTGTAGTATTGTTCTTTAGTTAGTGATTGATAATCATTTATAAGCCATATTCTAGTAGAATCATCATAATCATTAACTATCCAAGTATCAGAAGATGTTTTATCCTCATTATCATCATCTTTATTATAGTCGTTATTGTTACTTGAAGAACATCCACACAACAATAATGTAAATAATATGAATAAAATAAATAACTTTTTCATGATATTACCTCCTAGTTATACTTTCCTAAGTCCAATTTATTTGTATACTCAATTGTTCCAGTATACCCATATGCACTACAAGTATTTTGTCCTGCATTATCTATTTCAAAATCCATTGTATGATCTTCACAATGAACTATATTATTATTTACTATTGTTACACAATCTTCAGCATTTGTTATTGAAAATGATAAAGTGATTATTAATATTGATATAAAGCTACAAATTATTTTTTTTAACATATTTTTTCCTTTCTTTGTTTTAATTTAATATTATTTGCTTACGTTAAGATAGTATTAAATTATCTGGTTTCATTAGCTTTTAACTCCTTTCTATTAATCTATCTATATTGTAATGTTCAAAATTAATTTTTAATATTTACAATATTTAAATCTCATTATAAAATATTTTTACATAAGGAGATAAGAAATATGAATATTTACGAAGAGGAACTTTTTATAAGTGTAGCAAATAATAAAAGTTTTTATAAAGCTGCGAAGTTAAATGGTATAACATATCAAAATGTTAGATATCATATTGATAATCTTGAAAAAGAATTCGAAACTATTTTATTTAATCGTTCAAATACCGGATGTTCCTTAACTAAAGATGGAAAATTATTCTATGATTATGCCGAAGCGGCTATTGAACAATATAAACATTTAAAAGATAAACTTCATAATAACAATTTAGTTATTGGTGTTAAAAAAGATTTTATGCAACCAATTATCTCCACTTTCTATAATAAATTTAAAGATGATACTAAGGCTATTTATAAAACTATGGATTATAACGATTTATACTCTGCTCTTCTTACTGACAAAATTGATTGTTATTTTGGATATGAAAAAGAATATGATAAATCATTATTTTTTGAACCAATATATATGGATAATTTATGTTTAATGATTAATAAAGATAATATATTATCTAGTAAAAATGAAATTAGTATTAATGAAATAAGAAATTTATTTATAGATTTAAGCATGAATAAGTCTATCATTTCAACTTTACCCATTGATCATTTAATGAAATATAATACAATAATCACTAACTCTGATAGAGCCGTTTTTGATCATAATATTATTTTTAATAAAGGTGCAAGTATTGTTGCACAAATTTACAAAAATTATTCTCCAAAAGACTTATTATTTATACCAATAAAAGGTTATAATGTCCAATTTGGTTTGTTCTATAAAAATGAAACAATGCTAATAAAAAGTTTGATTGGAAATCTCAAAAAAATCTCAAAAGAATTAAATGTATAGTTATAATTTTAAATTTATTTAATCGAATTATTAGGCAAACTTGTAAATAATTAATATCATTTGAATTTTTATTATGAGTCTAGTATGAAGAATAAACTTAGTTTTAAAGATTATATTTATATTTCTTGTATGCTATTTGGTATGGTTTTTGGAACAGGTAGTCTTATCTTTCTTATGCATATGGGACAATTAGCGGGTTCAAATTTTTGGAGTCCTTTATTTGGCTTTTTGATAACAGGTGTTGGTTTACCATTACTAGGTGTTGCTGCTTTAGGTATTAGAAGATCAAATGTATTATATGATCTTGCTATTAAAGTAAGTAAAAAGTATTCTTTTTTTTACTTATTTACTCTACTTAACTATTGGTTCTTTCTTTGCGATACCTCGTTGTGCAACTACAGCATTTATAGTTGGTATTCAACAGATATTACCCTCGGAAGTTCATGGTAATCTTTATTTATTCATTTTCTCTTTAATATTTTTTGTCTGTGCTTTATTCTTCTCTTTAAGTCTAATAAGATATTAGTTTGGGTAGGGTAAAGTACTTACTCCTAATTTTTTAGCTTTTAAAGTATTTTACTAATAGCATCTTTGCTCAATCCTAACACTACAGTTAGTCAAGTAGCGTCTCAAGCTGATTTCATTAGTAAACCTTTTTTTGATGGCATTTTAGAGGGGGATAATGCCATGGATGCTTTAGCAAGTATGTCCATTGTCCGTAGTAGTAAATGTTATAAAAATTGTATAAAAGAACCAAAAGTCGTAGCTAAAAGTAAAGTTTAAGCTGGATTTTTAAGTTGCTTGATCATGGCTGTAATCTATTTTGCGATAACTTTAGTAGGTGCACAGAGATGTGATTTATTTGAAACGAGTGAAAATGGTGGTATATCATTTGCTCAGATCACGTTACATTATTTAGCGAGTGTTGGTCTATTTGTTTTAGCTGCTACAGTTATACTAATAATTAGCAGTGTTTCATTTATAGCAGCAAACTTTGGTTTAAATGATATTATAACTTTATTCTATACCTGTATTAATGTTCCTTTACCATTTAGCCATCACTCTAATATTATTATCTTTGTTTGGTCATTTCTTTGATTATGATAGATCAGTATAGCTTTATATAACTTTATTGAAAGTTTACCATAGAGTATATTAAATGCACTTGGAGGTCAAACAATACAATAATATATATAACAATATTTGCTATTTAGTGATATTGGACAATGATAGATAATACCATCATTAATATGATTTTGTATCAGAATACTTATCATTTTAGAAAAGTTAAAGCTAATCATATCAAGCCGTAAAGAAAAGACGGTATTTCCGTCTTTTAATTTACATACTATAATTTAGCAAGTTCTACAGCGATCTCACTAGCTACTTTAGCATTGTTATATGCTAATTGTAAGTTACTAGCAAATGATACACCATTTGTTAAATCTTTAATATGAGCTAATAAGTAAGGAGTAGTAGCTTTACCATGGATACCATCTTTCTTAGCCATTTCAAGAGCTTCATTGATGACTTTTTCCATTTCATCAAAATCTAATTCGTATTCTTTTGGAATAGGGTTACCGATAAGCATACCACCTTCTAATCCTAAATCTAATTTAGTCTTAATGATCTTAGCAGCTGTTTTAGCATCTGGAAGATTAAAATCAACACCATAGCCTGATTTACGGCAATAGAATGCAGGGAAATCATTTGTTTGATAACCTAATACTGGTACACCCATTGTTTCAAGATATTCTAATGTTAAACCGATATCAAGGATTGATTTACAACCAGCACCAACTACAGCAACTGGAGTATGTGCTAATTCTTGTAAGTCAGCTGAGATATCCATAGTTTCAGTAGCACCACGGTGAACGCCACCGATACCACCTGTTGCGAATACTTTAATTCCTGCTAAAGATGCAATAAGCATTGTAGTAGCAACTGTTGTAGCACCAGTTTGACCTGTAGCTAAGTAAACAGCAACATCTCTTCTACTTACTTTACCAACGTTTTCAGCTTTGCACATGATCTCTAATTCTTCTGAATTTAATCCGATCTTTAATTTACCATCGATGATAGCTGTTGTAGCTGGAATAGCACCTGCTTCTCTAACAACTACTTCTACTTTATGAGCAAACTCAACATTTTCAGGATAAGGCATACCATGAGAAAGAATAGTGCTTTCTAAAGCAACTATTGGCTTATTTTCTGCTAAAGCCTGTTGGATCTCTGGAGTAATGCTTAAATAATCTTTGTAATTCATTTTTAACCTCTTTCTTCTTTTTTAATAATCTCTTGGATTTTATCTAAACTCATTTCTGGGTTTATAGTACTTTGACTGCTTATAGCGATGATTCCAGCCGCTAAAGCATGATCTAATGTTTTGTCTATATCAAAGTTATTTACATAACTATAGACAATTGCTGCCATAAAGGCATCCCCTGCACCAGTTGCATTGACCATTTCAACTTTATTAAATGCTTTTTGGATGCAACAACCTGTATGATCGTAGTATAAACAACCATCGCCTCCTAAAGAGACAATCACTCGTTTAATACCTTTTTCGATCAAAGCTTGGCAGGCTTTTTTCTTTTGTTCCAAACTCTTACATGGACAATCAGATAATATCTGAAGTTCCATTTCATTAGGTTTGATCGTATGAATATATTGTAAGAATGGCTTGATCTTTAAAGAATAGCTACAACTTACAGGATCACAGAATATTGCTTTCTTTTCCCCATAAGTCTTACAGATATAAGGGATCAATTCTTCATTTTGACTTAAACATGGATCGATGACGATCATATCAGCATTTTCAATTACTTCTTTTTGACTCTCTAAATAGTCTACAGAAAGATCTTTAATGATATTCATGTCGCTTAAAGCCAAATGCATATCTCCATTGTTATTTAATATAGCTAAATATGTTGATGTGATTCTTTCTTTGCTTATCTTACTGTGAGACATGTCTATGCCAACTTTAGCTGAATGTTCTCTTATAAGTGAACCATAAGCATCATCTGCTGTGATAGATATCATCTTAGCAGGATAGCCAATTAATGCCAAATTCTCCATGACATTTCTTGTTACTCCTCCAATAGAAATATTCATATTTCCAGGATTAGAATCTCTCATGATCAGAGGATTAATACTTTTACCATTTATATCAACATTTGCTGCTCCAATACCTATAACATAGTGTTCATTCATACTTAGAAACCTTCCTTGAATATTTTAACACGAAATGATAGCGTTTGCTTATAAAACAAATGAAAATTGTTAAGAAAAGTCATAGTTATAAAACCATGACTTATTGTTGTTGATCTGAATTGTTTTCTTTATTCAATTCATTAATTACTTCTTCAATATGATTACCCTTTTGTAATGAATCATCTAAAACAAATATCAATTCAGGACATTTTTTTATTGATAACTTTTTAGCTAATTTACTTCTGATAAGCCCTTTAGTCTTGTTAAGATTTTTTAAACGATAATCATTGATATCGATCTTATCTAAAAAACTAACATAAACTTTAGCGATTGAATAATCATTTGTTAGATCTACATCAGTTATAGTGACAAAACCAATAGTAGGATCTTTGACATCTTCAAATATGATCTGAGATATCTCTTTCTTTATAATGCTCTGCAATCTTTCTTTTTTAACCTGCATCAGTATCATCCTTTACTTCTTGATCTTCATAGCCTTCAATGATATCTCCTTCTTTAAGGTCATTGAATCTTTCAATTGTTAAGCCACATTCATAACCGGCTTTAACTTCTTTAACATTGTCTTTGAATCTCTGTAATGATCCTAATTTACCTGTATAGATAACAACACCTTCTCTGATAAGTCTAATAGAGCAACCATTTTTGATAACTCCATCATCTACCATACATCCAGCAATAGTTCCGACTTTTGATACTTTAAATAATTGTCTAACTGTCGCTTGTCCTAAGACTACTTCTTGATAAACTGGTGCTAACATACCTTTCATCATAGCTTGTAATTCTTCTAATGCTTTATAGATGATGTTATGTAATCTGATTGAGATCTTATTTTCAGCAGCTAATTTCTTAACTTTAGCATCTGGTCTAACATTAAATCCATAAATGATGGCATTTGAGGCACTAGCTAGCATGATATCTGATTCTGAGATAGCACCAGCAGTAGCTCTGATAACTGAAACTTTAACTTCTTCATTAGATAATTTTTCCATAGAAGACTTAACTGCTTCAGCACTACCAGCAACATCTGCTTTGATGATGATATTGATCTCTTTAAGATTTCCTTCTTGGATCTGATAAGCAATATCATCAAAGCTCATTCCATTAGAATTTCTTCTTTCAGCTTCAATTTTAGCTTCACTTCTGTTTTGAGCAACTTGTCTGGCTTGTTTTTCAGAAGCAAATACTTTGAAATGATCTCCTGCTTCTGGTACGCTACTCAAACCTAAGATTTCTACTGGCATACTTGGATAAGCTGTTTTGATCTCTCTGCCCTTATCATCAACAAGTTTTCTTACTCTACAATATGAACTACCGGCAACTAAGCAATCACCTGAATGTAATGTTCCATTTTGTAGTAATAATGTAGCTACTGGGCCTCTTCCTTTATCAAGTTTTGATTCGACAACAGTACCTGTTGCAAGTTTTGTAGGGTCTGCTTTTAATTCTAGTACTTCAGCCATTAATAGGATCATTTCTAATAGATTTTGAACTCCTAGACCACTTTTAGCACTGATCTTAGCAAACATGGTCTGACCACCCCATTCTTCTGGAATGATGCCATAATCAGCCAAGTCGTTATAAACCTTATCAACATTAGCATTGTGCTTGTCAATCTTGTTGATCGCAATGATGATAGGTACATCTGCGGCTCTAGCGTGGTCAATAGCTTCTTTTGTTTGAGGCATTACTCCATCATCAGCAGCAACAATGATTACTACGATATCAGTCATCTTAGCACCACGTGCTCTCATAGCTGTGAATGCTTCGTGTCCTGGAGTATCAAGGAATGTAACCTTTTGTCCATTAACATCTGTTTGATAAGCACCGATATGTTGAGTGATACCACCAAACTCGTGGGCTGTAACATTTGTCTTACGGATAAAGTCTAATAATGTTGTCTTACCATGGTCAACATGTCCCATGATCGTAACAATAGGTGCTCTAGGTTGAAGATTCTTAGGATCAGAAACCTCATCATCTTCAAGTGAATTAGAATCAACTTCTTCTTCCTTAGTTATCGTTATGTTATATTGCATAGCGATAAGTTCGATAGTATCATCATCTAAAGTGCTATTTAATGTGTACATCTTACCCATCATAAATAAGAATTTTATGATGTCAGTAGCTGCAATATTGGTTTTTTCGGCTAATTCTTTAACAGTGATGCCTTCCTTATAAGTACAATCCGTAACTGCCTTTGTAGCCTTTTTCGGGTTGTTACCCTTAAAGTTCTTCTTGTTGTTGTTATTTTTGTTGTTATGTTGAGTTTTATTTGCCATAACATGCACCACCTTTCTTTTACTTTTAATTCAATGTTTCTTTTAATTTCTCGTATACTTTTTGATCTACTTCACACTCGAGGTATTTATCCAGTATCTTCTTTTTTTGAGCAATCTCAAATATCTCGGCATCCTTTTTTAAATATGCTCCATGTCCGTTCATCTTACCAGTTAAGTCTACTTTTACTTCATTTTCTGGAGTACGAACTACTCTGATCAATTCTTTTTTAGGAAATCTCTCATTAGTAACGACACATTTACGCATTGGGATCTTTTTCATATTCAACTCCTATTTGTCGTAGAATTCATCGTATTGGTCGTAATCAACATCTTCATCGTACCAATGTTCTTCTTCAGGATTTTCAAATTCAGCTAATTCTTCTTCAGTATATTCAGGCTTGATCTCATAATCCTTATTCTTTAGAGCTTTGATCTTTTCTTTGATCTCTTTTTCTTCAAGATCTTCTTTTACATTTGATCTTCTCTTTCTAATAGGTTGAGTAGTTTCTGCTTTTTTAGCATCAGCTAATTCTTCATATTTTGAAACATAATCAGTGGCTTTAACTGTTAATTTAGCTTTACGACGTTTTGTAGGTTCTGCTGATTCGCTTGTTTCAGAAACTTTTTCTTCAACAGTATCTTCTTGTTCAGTTTTAACTGTTTCTAGCTCTTTAGCATTTAAAGTAACAGCTTCACCTTCACTTGCAGCAGCTTTTTCAACAAAGTCTACTTCATCATAAGCATCATATACTCTACCTTGATCATCTTTATTGAATTCAGGCTCATATTCTTCATCTACTGGATCTTGACTCTTAAGCAAATCTTCTTTTTTCTTTAAAATGACTTGTTGTAGTTTTTCATCATCTTCCTTAGCTTGTATTTGCTCAGCAGCTAATCTCTTTTCAGCTTCTTTTGCTTGGAAGTCTAACATCATCGCTTGATAATCAACACCATCGTTTTCTACGCTACTTAAAGATTTGATCTCAATCTTTTTATCTAATAATTTAGAAGCTAAACGAGCATTGATTCCTTTCTTACCAATTGCTACTGATAAGTCTTTATCCTCTACAATGATAAGTAAGTTATTACTATTCTCTTGTGGAACAACAGCAACGATAGTAGCTGGTTTCATAACATTTTTAACATATTCGATGAAATCTGGATTCCATTCAACGATATCGATGTTTTCATGTAATGAAGAATTATTCTTTTGCGCTATCTCTTCAATGACATTGACTACTCTATTACCACGTGGACCGATACAAGCACCGATAGCATCAACGTTAGGATTTTTAGAATAAACAGCCATCTTAGTTCTTTCATTTGCTTCTCTAGCAATAGCTTTGATCTCAACAGTGCCGTCATAGATCTCTGGTACTGAAACCTCAAATAATCTCTTTACTAATACTGGAGTAGACCTTGATACATGAATCTGAGAACTTTTTGATTCCTTTTTAACTTCACTGATCACTACTTTGATACGTTGGCCATCAGTATATTTTTCACCCGGAATCTGATCGCTTTTAAGCATGATTGCTAAAGTCTTACCTAAATTTACTAAAACAAACTTTTCTTCTACAGTTTCAACAGTACCAGTTACCATATCATTTACTTTATCAATGTACTCATCATAAATGACTTGTTTTATTGCTTCTTTGATCTTTTGTAACATTACATTTTTAACTAAAGTAACTTCAGATCTACCAAACTCTGTGATATAAACTTCTTGTTCAATAGTATCACCTAATTTTACACTTGGATCTTTTTCTTTAGCTTCATCTAATGCTATCTCAATCTCATCATCATCAACATCTTCAACAACTGTCTTGATCTGGAAAATCCTTACTTCATCCTTACTATCGATATCGATACGTACAGTTGCATCAGGACAGCCAACATGCTTACGGAAAGCTTTCTCAATTCCCTCTTTAAGAGCATTAAAGATAACCTCGTTAGAGACCATTCTCTCATCTTCAATAGCTCCCATAGCTTTTACTAAATCCTTAAACTTCATAAAATTCCCTTCTTAAAATTTAACAGCCAAGCGGATCAATTTAACATTATCGTAATTGATAGTGGCATGTTTTTTAACACCTTTTAGTAAATAATCGATCTCTAATAGATCATTTTCAAAACTACGTAAATAACCCTCTACTTGATCTAAACCATTCTTAGGTTCACATAGTTCAATATGAACATACTCTCCTATGTTCTGTTTAACTTCTTCAGCACTATATAATTGTTTTTCAGCTCCAAATGAGCAGACATCCAACATATAATGACTATCATCTTTATCATCATTTTGATCTAGTACCTTAGATATCTGTCCACTAACTAGTTCACAAGTATCTAGATCCATACTTCCATCTTCTTTTTCAATAGAGATCTCTAAGATAGGAGTAGATCCTTTGATGAATTCAATGTGATATTTACTGATCGCATTCTGTTTTAATACAGGCTGGATCAGTTCATCAATCTTACTAATACTTAACATGTTCCCTCCGAGCAATAATTAAGGAGCGATACAAACCGCTCCTAAGTGTCTTTATTTTATGATAATTGATTGTTAATTTCAAGACCTTTTTAACAATAAATATTGTGATTTTACAATAATTTATAACAAGCTAATCGCTTTTTGTTCCTTGCTCTTTTTCGTAAGGTTATATGCATGAGCGAGTTGGTGTTTTGTCTTCCTTTATCTGCCATATATCTTCCTTGTCTTTAAAATATAATCTTGATAAGAGAACCAATCAATTCAAAACTATTAATAAGCACCTCTTTTATCTTTTTCATTGATTTATTTTCTAATAAGTATTGGATTGCTTTATGAGTGATAAACATATTTGAATGATCACTAATAAGAATATACTCATTGCCCCACGCTTTAGCAAAACTTAACCCTTGAATGTATCCTTCCATTTGTAGATTACGCAAGACATCACTAAAGTATTGCTCATTGATTTCATCAAGGTTTATGAGTTTACTAAACACATCATGATCATATATAATCTTTCTTTTGAATATGCCATAAAGGTATGCCAATATCTTGTAGATAATAACATTGTAATCATCTTTGGACATATCATTCTCCTTTATTTCACTTCAGCTATATTTTAAACTGAAAATACTATGTTGACATATCACGAAAAAAAATGAAAAAATAGTAGTGGAGATGTAACCTTGACCGTTATTGGTCGGGGGGACATCTCTATTTTTTATATTCAAGAACTTTCACAAGGTCTGCCCCATCAATAATAATACAATATCCGCTTCCAATTATCTTATATCTTTCAGTCATTCTTTTTGCCACTTCTTTAACAAACTCATCTCTTGACATCTCACTGTTTTTCATATTTAAAATAATTCCACCCGGATTTTCACTAATTTGCTTTACTCCATGTTGCATTCTTTTATTTATTGCATTCTTTGTTGATGGGCATTTTAAATCCCACAATTTTCCATTCCATAAATAATCTGCTGTTACAATATGTTGCTCATTTATAGCAGTTAAGCAAATTATCTCACCACCAAATAGTCTATTTAAAAGTGAAGCACATTCAATTTCTTCTTTGTTTCTTTTTTCACTGTAGCCAATGTCAATAGATACATACCCGTTTGTGCGATTTTTAAGAAAATCGGAAGTCACATTTACTATCTTTCCATTATTTGTTGAATATACAACATTTTTCTGTTGTATTAAGTTGTTTACTGATGTTTCTAAATCATTACCTACATAATCAACAACTCTTTTACTCCATACATCTCTGGCATGGCCTTTGCTTGGAACATAAGTTACTTTGCATCTACAATTATTGTGTCTTCTGAATACATCATTACCAGTATCTTTTACATCTCCATACCGTTAACTACCTTCAAGATTAGAGCACCACTTACAACACTTATATTCTGATTTTCTTACTATCTTAGGTTCAAGTCCACTTTTCCATTGAAAATCCGCATTCTGTCTAACAGCATTATCAACTATGCTCTGACTAAAGTTATCAGTCATCACAGGGAAATCTCTTTTGAATTTTGCTAAACTTTTGTTAGCACTCTCCCATACAATGCTATGAGCTCTATCATCAACATAATTTGGAATGATAGCTTTTGTTTTTAGTAGTTAGATTTATCCAATTAGATACAAAAAAAGGCTGTAGAATCATATATCTTTTGCAAAGAATACATAATGATTTTTACAGCCTTTTATCTAATACTTTCTTTCTTTGAGCAATAAAATCCATTCAACTATCTTTAATACTAAATAGATTGCCAAAAAAACATAGATTAAATTATAAGTGATATATTTATTAACTACGATATTATCATAAACATAATAGTAATGGACCATATCATAAGTCATTTCATAAAATGCTCTAAGCACTAATACAGAAAATGATCATATAGATCCATGGTTTCTTAAGATATTCTGATATCTTAAAATTCCTTTCGGAAATAACTTCCATTAGAAATAGTAATATTAATCCGAAAATAAATACTAAATGAGCAACCCCGCTGAAGTAATAACAATTGATCTTAACTATTCCCTTATCAGGAATAATTAATTCTGCTATTTTTAAATTACAGATAATATTTGTAATCAAAATCCAAAAAGAAGATATTAATTTAATTAATTTTCGATTTAATCTTTTCATGTTTAATCACTCCATTGAGAATATTCTGACATATAAGTACACAAATTATTGTTCATGACTAGATCGTTTGTATAATTAGTTAATGCTGTATTAGCAACTGTGTTATCGTTTGTTGATAGTACAGAATAATATTGCTGTTTCTAATAAAACTTATCACTATCATTAGATTGACTAGTGAATGCTTTACTTTTTTTATTTCTTACCTATTCTAACACATTTTAACGCTATTGAATAATAAAATTGATTTTGCGTGTGTTATAAAAAACAATCAACTTATATTAAAGTTGACTGTTTAAAATAGTTATATTTTCTATATTCCTTTATCTCTTAAAGTAATAGCTTTATCAGGATAATTAGTAATGATAGCATTAATTTTTAATTGTAAAGCAGCTTGTATATATTGTTCATCATTAATAGTCCAAGCATTGACTTTAAGATTATTGCTTAAAGCTTCTTTATAATAATCTTTATGTTGCAAGAAATAGAAAGCTGGATGTAAGTTTTTAGCTCCAAGTTTACAAGCATAATCAGCTATATCGACAATGCAATCAGTATGTAGTAAGCCACAATCAGCGATTGGTTCTAATTCTAATATCTTTTTAATTGAATAATGATTAAAACTTGAATAGATAATTCGATTTTGCATATCATGTTTTTTTACCAATTCGATTGTTTTTTCTTCAATGCCATCATATTCAAAGATACCAGTTTTTAATTCTATATTAATTACCATCTTTGTTGGCTTTACCAATTCTAATACTTCTTCTAATGTTGGAATTTTGCACTCGGCATAAGATTCATTATGATTATTAAAGTTTAATTCTTTTAGTTGAGCTAAAGTATAATCTTTAATAAAACCTTTACCATTACTTGTTCTATCAATCATTTCATCATGACAGACAACAAGTTGGCCATCTTTAGTTAATTGAACATCTAATTCAATGCCATCAGCATTCATTTTATCAGCTAAAGCAAATGCTTCTAGTGTATTCTCCGGTGCATAACCACTAGCTCCTCTATGAGCCCAAATATAAGTCATCTTAATTACCTCCTAAAACAATGACAATTGATTTTCTTCATCTAGATCTTTCAACATACCAATTCTTTCCATAAAGGCTAATTGTGTATTATTGACACTAGTTCTTTTTAAAATATCTTCTTTAGATAAGAAAGGCATTTTCCTTCTAGCTTCTACTATTGAAACTCCTACAGATTCGCCTAAGCCATCAATACTAGTGAAAGCAGGTATGATGCCATTTTCATCATCTGGATCAACTATAAAGTTTTTAGCTTGTGATTTTTCTAAAGAGATATTATTGAAATGATATCCTCTTAAATGCATTTCTAGTGCTATCTCTAAAACTGGTTCTAAGCTTTCTTCTTTATTAGTAACTGACTTATCACCTTTAGTCATCCTATCTTGAATATCTTTAAGTCTTTCATAGATCGCATCTGTACCTTTTAACATTGTTTCAATATCATAAGCATCACATCTACAAGAGAAATATACAGCATAATAGATTGCTGGCATATGTACTTTATACCAAGCAACTCTGACAGCATTCATCGCATAAGCTACCGCATGGGCTTTAGGGAACATGTATTTGATTAATTGACAAGAATTGATATACCAATCAGGCACATCATGCTTTTGCATCTCCTCAATCCATTCGGCTGTTAAACCTTTACCTTTTCTGACTTTTTCCATGATCTGGAAAGACATCTTCTTATCCATGCCTTTAGCGATAAGATAAGTCATGATATCATCTCTACAAGAAATGACTTCAGACAAGGTGCAAATACCTTTATCTATTAGATCTTCAGCATTATTAGCCCAAACATCAGTACCGTGAGTAACTCCTTCAATTGCGACAAGTTCATTGAATGTTGAAGGTTTTGTCTTGTTTAAGATACGACGATTGTTGTGGGTTCCAAACTCAGGAAGACCGGCAGCACCATTTAATTCATGATAATAGTTATTAGGATCTTTGATATTTAAAGCTTCAGTACTACAGAATAATGAATAAACTGCTGGATCACTCATAGGTATCTGTTTGTAAGGTATGCCACTATATAGTGATAGTAATCTGATTGAAGTAGGATCTACATGTCCTAAGATATCTAGTTTTAAGATATTATCGTGAAGATCCGCAAAAGCAAAGTGAGTAGTCAGCCAATCACTGAATGGATCATTGGCTGGATGTTGTACAGGAGTAAAGTCATGAACTTCATTTTCTTTAGGAATAACGACTATTCCACCTGGATGTTGACCCGTTGTCCTTTTTACACCTTCACATAGTTTTGATAAAACCTCACTATATGCTTTAGAATAATAATCTCTTTCGATCTCTTCACAATAGCCTTTAACATAACCAAAAGCTGTTTTTTGAGCAACTGTTCCAATAGTTCCAGCTCTATAAGAATAATCTTCACCAAATATCTCTTTGATCTGTTGCATTGCTTTTGGTTGATATTCAGCTGAGAAGTTTAGATCGATATCAGGCACCTTATCTCCATTAAATCCTAAGAAAGTTTCAAATGGGATATTGTGTCCATTACGATTCATCTCTTTGCCACATTTTGGACATTTCTTTGGCGGTAAGTCAAATCCATTAGCAAACTCGTTATTTTCAAAGAACTCACTATATTTACAATCAGGACAGACATAGTGTGGAACTAGTGGGTTAACCTCAGTGATATTTGCCATAGTAGCGATAAAACTACTACCAACAGAACCTCTTGATCCTACTGGATAGCCATCAGCATCAGATTGTTTAACTAATAAATAAGCTATATAATATTGAACACTAAATCCATTCTTTATGACATTAGTCAATTCTTTTTCAATTCTTTGCGCTACTATCGTAGGTAAAGGATCACCATAGATCTTTTTTGCAGTCTTGTATATCTCATCACTTAAGATCTTCTCACAACCCTCGATCGTTGGAGTATGTAATTCTCTAGCGATCGGATAAGTCCTATCTATAAGGTCAGCAATATAATTAGTGTTATCAATGACGAACTCTTCAGCTCTATCAGTCCAAGCAAATTTTTCTAATAGTTCATCTGTTGTCATCAAATGACATTTAGGAGAAACAAAGTTTCTTCTCTTTTCTCTGCCATATGGATATAATGGATGATGTGTACCACCAATCCTTTTACCCATGATATAGATATCTCTAGCAATATTTTGATAAGGATAAGTATAGTAAGTATTAGCACTTGCTACGATCTTCTTACCTAATTTATCTGCCATAGTTATGATATCTTTAATGACATTTTTGATCCTTTCTTCGTCTACTGAAGAACCTATCTCTATTTGATTAGCGTAATTGTCTAACGGCTCTAACTCTATATAATCATAGAATTTCATGCATTTTTCTAAGTCTTTCAGACTTCTATTCATTGCCATTTCAAATAACAAAGAATATTGATCACAACTACCAACTAAGATATTAGCTCTACGTTTTTCAATCTCACTGATAGGGATACGAGGTTCAGCTGGTATCTCACTATCGGCTTTCTTTGCATTTTCATTAGCGAAATAAGTTAGATATTTAGTGTGACTTAAAGAAACGATCTCGTAGATATTTTTAACACCAGCCATATTCTTAGCTAATAATGTCACATTATAAGTCCTAGCTTTCTTGAAGATATCTTCGTCTTGTTCATTCTGTAATTGATTAAATGTTGTAGTTTCCCAATTAGGGATTATCGTTAACATCTTAACAAGGACATCGGCTAATACTTCTGCATCATAATCAGCTCTATGTGCTGTATCTTCATCATAATCAACATTAAATTGTTTAGCAATATAGCCTAACTTATAATATTTTCTATTTTTTATGACAGAACGAGCTAAATTTAGAGTATCTAAACAGGTGTTCTTTAATGGTTTTCTACCAATCTCTTCTAATTTTTCATTTAAGAAATTAAAGTCAAAATCAGCATTATGAGCTACTATTACTTTATCACCGATAAATTCTAAGATATTATCAATAGCTTTTTCAAAAGGCAAAGCATCCTTGACCATATCATTAGTGATATTAGTCTTACTAGCAATGAATGGTGGTATCTCTACTGGTGGTTTGATGAATAATTGTAGTCTCTTATTAGTTACAGTATTTTTAGTGACTATCACTCCACCAAATTCAATGATGTGATCATATCTAGTAGAAAGACCAGTTGTCTCTAAGTCTAGGACACAATACTCTACTTCTTTTAAAGTCTTATCAGTTGGATTATAGACTATATTTAATCTATCTTCGACTGCTTTGACATCAATGCCATAAATGACTTTAAAATCGTTATCCTTATTCTTTTTATTGATATCTTCATGTGCTGATTGGGCTAATGGGTAAGCTTGAACTACACTAGTATCAGTGATCGCAATGGCTTTTTGTCCAAAAGCAAATGCTTGGGCAACTAGTTCCTTAGATTCACTTACACCATCGTATTCACTTCTATTTGTATGAGCATGAAGTTCAATGTGTTTCTTTCCTTCATGATCATCTTTCAGTATAAAAGGATCTTTATCCATTTTAACGATCTTATCTAACACAAAGGTGTTCGCATTTTCATAAGTGTCAAAACTAACTGTTCCATAGATCTTAACGCACATTCCTTCATTAACTTCTAAAGCAACATCAGCAGCTAACTCACTTGCTTTAAATCTTTTGACTGAAATGGCATCAGTAAAATCAGAAACAATGAAAGTTTCTATTTCATAAGGTTTATTAGTCTTTTTGCTTATGCCACTTTTAACATCAATAGAAAAAACTTTACCATAACAACAATATTTATTATCACCATTGTTGAGTTTATCCATAGTAACAAATAAATAATCTTCTTCTTTAGTAAATTTACTACGACGATTACTATTATTTGATTTTGAATAAGGATTTCCTTTATAGACTTTTTCTTCTAAAACACTATTCGATGGATCTTTTTTACAGATCTTATTTTTAACTCCTAGCTCATTAAATAATTTTTGGATATTATTTAATTCTTTCTCATCATCAACATTTAATAAGATATTATCGCCATCGATCACTGGGATAGAAATGATCTTAGAATTTGTGATCCTTTTATAATAATTAAGGTATTCTATCAATAAAGAACTAGTTAAACTATCTTTAGTGACATTAAATAATAATTTAACATCAATACCTAAGTATTGTTTAAAAGCATTAGTCAATTGCTCTATTCTTTCTATTCTTAAATAATGTTCAGTCAATATCTTTATCGATACATAATTTTTTTCTTTATGTAATTGCGGACGCATAAAAGTAAGATCTTGTAAAAGAGCTTGATCGATATTTAATTTGTACAATGTTGAAAATTGATCCATCATTTAACTAATTTCTCCAATGCTTCTTTTGCTGCTAATTGCTCAGCTCTCTTCTTGCTGTGTTCTACTCCACTTCCTAATAATACACCATCTAAATATACTCCCATGACAAATGTAGGTTCATTTGAAGGACCTTTTTCTGAGATCAAAACATATTGTAAGACTTTTCTACTATCTGCTTGAACATATTCTTGTAATTTTGTCTTATAATCTACTACTCCCGTAAGTTCTGGATGCTCAACTATATCTATAGTATCTTCTAATATCTTATCGACTGCTTCCATGCCACAATTTAAATAAACAGCTCCAATAAAAGATTCAAAGATATCAGCCAATAAGGAATTACGGTTTCTTGCCCCAGCTTTTTCTTCCCCAGCACCAAGTCGGATATATTTAGCTAAACCTAATTTACGCATAAAATCAGCTAATGACTTTTCACAAACGAGTTGTGCTCTCATAGTTGTCATCTTTCCTTCAGGAATCTCAGGAACATGTTTAAATAATTTATCTGAAACCCAGATCTCAACAACAGCATCACCCATAAATTCTAATCTTTCATAACAATGATTATTGCTTTTAGTCTCATTTAGATAAGAAGCATGAGTAAAAGCATCTTCCATTAGTGATTTATTTTTTATTTCAATATCATATTTATCTTTTAACCAACTATATACAGTCATGTTTATCCTCCTCTAATTCTATTAATCTATCAATCGTATAAATATTATACTCTGTTTTGGTAAGTATCGCCCTTATTTTCTAAATAAGTTTTTATCAATGGATATTCATTTAATCTAGAAATGATATCAAGCGCATCAACTCTTGCTTGTTGTAATAATTGGTTATCATTTACAACATTAGCTAATGTGAATGTAGGTAAACCTGCTTGTCTTACTCCTAAGATATCACCAGGTCCTCTAAGCATTAGATCATAATAAGATATCTTAAAACCATCAGTATTTTCAACTAAGACATTTAATTTTTCTAATGCTTGCTCATCTTTAGAATCAGTGAGCAAGTAACAATAACCTTCTTTTTCTCCTCTTCCTACTCTTCCTCTTAATTGATGAAGTTGAGAAAGGCCAAATCTATTAGCATTATAGATGATCATAACATTAGCTCTTTTAACATCTATGCCTACTTCAATGATACTAGTACATACTAAAATATCAATATTCCCATCAGCAAATTCCATTTGTACATCAGTTTTTTGTTGGCTTTCTAATTGTCCATGTAAAAGACCTACTTTATATTTAGGCTCAAAGTAATCCTTTAGTTTTTTATAGATATCATTGACATTTCTAGTCGTATCACCATTATCTTCTACCAAAGGGCAAACAATATACATTTGATTATGTTGTTCTAGTAGCTCATTTATTTCATTTATCTTATTGAAAAAGCCATTTTCTTTGATAAGGATAGTATGGATCTTTTTAGCTTTATTAGGACTAGTAGTTATAGTTGAAACATCTAGATCGCCATAAAGACTACTAGCTAATGTTCTTGGGATCGGAGTAGCCGACATAAGTAAAATGTCACAATAAGCTCCCTTATCTAATAATGCTTGTCTTTGTAAAACCCCAAATCTTTGTTGTTCATCAGTAACAATAAGTCCAAGATCTTTAAAGTTAACAGTTTGTTGAAATAATGAGTGAGTACCAATGATGAGTTTTGCTTTACCACTACTTATCTTTTCTAGGTTTTCTTTTCTTTCAGTAGTATTTTGACCAGCATATAAGACAGCAACTTCAATTTGGAAGTCCTTAAAGAACTTCTTTAAGTTTTCATGATGTTGTTTTGCTAAGATCTCAGTAGGAGCCATCATGCATGCTTGTTTACCACTAAGTGAGACGGCATACATCGCAATAAAAGCTACTATTGTCTTACCACAACCTACATCACCTTGTAATAAACGAGCCATTTGTTTGTCTGAAGAAAGATCTTGTAGTATTTCGTTTAATGCTTGCTGTTGTTGATCAGTTAATTTAAAAGGCAAGGAATTAATAAATATATTTAACTTTTCTTGAGAATATACTTTAATAAAACTTTTATCGGTATGGATATTCTCATTCTTTCGATAAGCCATCACTAAATTAAATTGTAAGAACTCTTCATATTTTAAAGTATTGAGAGCTCTTTCTAATTGTTCTTCGTTTTCAGGTTTATGAATATACTTTAAGGCATCATATTCACTAAGATAGCCATATTTATCTTTTAATTGTTTTGGAATGAAGTCAATGATCTTATCCTTATAGCTTTCAAATATCATATCTAAAAGACTAGAAAAATACTTATCGGTAACTAATCCTTTTAGATTATATACAGCTTTTATGCCAATCTGATCTTTTAAAGGTAGCTTATTGATCTTAGTAGAAGTTATCTTGTTTTTGCCTTGATATTTACCAATGATCGTAAGTGTTTCACCGATCCTGTTTTTATTTAACCAAGGCTGATTAAAAGCGGTGATATGATAAATATCTTCACCGCTGTCTACATCGAAATTAATGACACTTTTATTAACTCCGTAGTAAGAAACACGCACTTTAGAAGATATTGTACCTTCAATGATAACCTGTTGATCGATCTTTTCTTCAGAAGGTTTAACTGGTTGAATCACTTCATATCTACTAGGATAATACAATAAGATATCCCTAACAGTGTTCATCCCTAACTTTTCTAATGCTTCTCTTTTTTTAGGAGTTAATTTAATTTCCATATTATTCCAAACCTATTATGTATTGATATAGTTCTTGTTTTCCTTCAACAATTTCACCTTCAAGATCATAAGCATCACTAGCGTAATCTAAGATCTCTTCAGCTTGTTCTTTAGAAATACTATTACCATAGATCAAAGTTAGATAACTTGCATCATCATTAAATAATGAATCAATAAGTTTCTTAGTTGTTTCTTGTAATTGTTTACCACAAACAACGATCTCTTTTTCCATGATACCCATATAATCATCTTTCTTGATCTCTAGGCCATTATATAGGGAATCTTTAATAGCTGTAGTGATCGAAGCAGATGTGATATTACCGATAGCTTCTTTCATGTTATCAAGATTATTCTCTAATGAATCTTCCTTATTGAAATTGATACATGCTGTAATACCTTGTGGAATACTCTTAGTTTCTAAAACTATGACATTTTTATTCTCAATGATATCTTTAGCTTGATTAGCAGCTAAGATGATATTGGAATTATTAGGTAAGATGATGATGTTTTCCGCATTGATCTTATCGATCGCTTTAACAAAATCTTGAGTAGATGGATTCATTGTCTGACCACCATTGATCACATAGTGTGCACCATATTTATTGAATAATTCTTTTATGCCATCACCATTACATACTGTAATGATCGCATATTTCATTGCTTCTGCTTTTTTCTCTTCAAAATCTAATAATTCTGTTACTTCTTGTGATAAGTTTTGAACCTTTACAGTAGTCATTTCACCAAATCTCTGACAAGTATTGACGATATCACCTGGATTTTTAGCATGAACATGTAACAAGACTTTATCATCATCACGTTTGATCTTGATATCATTACAAGTCCTACCTAATGATTTATTTAGTTTATCTTTATTAAATTCTTTCTTATAGTAATCATCAAGCTCAACAACTATCTCTACACAGAATCCTTCAGATACATGTTCTTTAGCATCTTTTGATTTTACTTCAATTGGAGTTCCGTTGATGAAAGCTTGCATACCCTTAAGAATACACATATAACCACTTCCACCAGAGTCAACAACTCCAACCTCTTTTAAGACTGGAAGTAGATTAGGTGTATTGTTTAAAGATTTGTCACCCTCAATTACGATGTGATCAAAGAACTCTTTAAAAGAACAATCACTATGATCCTTTAGATAGTTTTCTGCAGCTTCAGCTACTTCTCTAGCAACTGTTAAGATAGTTCCCTCTACTGGTCTCATTACTGCTTTATAAGCAACTTTTGCACCATTTGTTAATGCGGTCGAAAATTGAGCAACATCAATATTCTGCAAGCCTACTGAAGCATTCGCAAATCCTTTGAAGATCTGTGATAAGATAACACCAGAGTTACCTCTTGCTCCCATGAGCATTCTCTTACTTAAATATTTAGCTGTATCGCCAATATAATCATTTAGATAAACACTTGTTTCTTTAACTGCATCAACAAAAGTCATCTTCATATTTGTACCAGTATCACCATCAGGTACGGGAAAGACATTTAATTTGTCAATTTCTTCAAAATTGTTGTCAAGATTATTGGCTGCAGAGACCAACATCTGTTTAAAGGTATTACAATCTAAAACATTCATACAAATCTAACTCCTAATCGATAACTTTGATGTCTTGTACATAAACATTGACAGCTGAAAATTCTACATCTAAAGCATTTTCTAACTCATATTTAACTTTTTTCTGTACTTCGCTGACTACTTCAATAACTTTAACTCCATAGCAGATGATAAGGTAGATATCAAGTTCAATCCCTTTATCTGTTTGCCTTACAACTATACCACGAGAGTAATTGTCTTGTTTTAATAAAACAGCGATTCCATCACGGAAAAACTGTTTTGATGCCATACCTACAACACCATAGCATTCACTAACTGCTGCACCAGTCAAAGATGCTATCGCATCAATAGTTACATTAATATCACCGAGATTTGTATTCTTCTTCATTGTCATAAGCTAATCCTCCTCATTTTGAACAACTTCGTATTTTTCTAATTCGGAACAATCCATTTTTATCGCTTTGTTATATTGTTCCATTATTAAGATACATTTGTTGTCATTTTGGTCGTTGGCGATTATCTGCAAATAATTCTTAACATAAGTTATTCCCTCAAGTGAAGAATAAACATAATAGCCTTCGTCCATTACTAATTTTACCATGTCATCATCATAAGTAAAAGACAAATCGTGTACCTCACTGACTCTGAAAAGGTTATCATTGTCTAATTGAGCAAATTTTTTAGCGATTTTACCAGATTTTTCATCATCAATATCAATAAAATATGGTAATAAAGTGATATCTTTGATACTTCCTGATTGATAATCAATGATATCACCACTTGCTAAGATAAGTTGAATTTTATCATTGTTAACTCTTTGACCAACTGGCTTATTTTCTTTTATAGTAACTACTAAAAGTCTTCCCTTATTGATCTTAACATCAATATCATCTATTAACTTATCTTTTTTTGCTTGAGTGATCTTTACAAAATTATAACCATCAAAGATTATTGAATCATCATTAAGATCTAATAACTCTAAGATATATTCATCACTAACAAGATCATTGCCTTCAATCTTAATGCTATTTACTTTACGTGTAAGAATGAATAAAGAGATCAAAATAAATATGATCAAAACTAAAGAGATAGAAATCTTTCCTATCTTATTAAGTTTTCTCTTTTTCTTTTTTGGAACATCTCTTTCAATGAATCCCGAAGAATTTACTGTTTCCAATTGAACTTCTCCACTTCCATGATCATATCCACATTAAATTTATCTTTAACTTCTTTTTTGATCTCATCTGTTAACTTGATTATATCATCAGCTGTAGCATTATCTACATTGATTATAAAGTTAGAGTGTTTTTCACTAACTTGTGCTCCACCGATCTTTTTACCACGATAACCTATCTCATCAATTAGTTTCCAAGCAAAATGTTGTTCAGTATTTCTAAAAGTTGAACCAGCACTTGGGTACTCCAATGGTTGAGTTGCCATTCTTCTTTCTTGCCTATTTTTCATCAGATCAGAAATCTGTTGCTGATCACCTTTTTGTAAACGGATCTTTGCGGAAATGATGATCCAGTCTGGATGAGCAGAGAATATAGAATGACGATAAGAAAATTCACATTCTTTGTTATTTAACCAGATGATCTTATCACCTACTAATACTTCTACTTCTTCAATGATATTACTCATATCACTTTTATAGGCACCAGCATTCATAAAGATACAACCTGCTAAAGTGCCAGGAATACCGCTAGCAAATTCTAAGCCACTTAAAGAATTCTTCATAGCTTGATAAGATAAATTGATGATAGAACAACCCGCTTGTGCAGTTAAGTAATCTTCATCAAAGAAGAAATTATTCATAGTTCTATTTAATCTTATGATAAATCCATCATATTCATCTTCTGAACATAAGATATTAGAACCATTACCAAATACTTTATATTGGCAAGCATTATCCCTAAGTATCTTAATGATCGATATCAAAGAAAAACTATCATTTGGATAGATCACTGTTTTAGCTATCCCTCCAACTCTAAAAGTTGTAAGCATCTTAAAAGAGACATTTTCTTGTATCTCACCATAAGGTCTTAATAAATCTAAGATATTATTATCCATTATTTGTTACCTACCAATCTTTTGATAACACTAATAAGATCATAGGCAGCATTAGGATGACTCATTTTTTTAGCAGCTAACGACATTTGTTGTAATTTTTCATCATCATTGATAAGTGAATCGATCAAAGTGACAGTATTCTCAACATTAAGATCTTTTTCTTCTAGTAAGCAAGCTGCACCTTGTTCAAACATTTCTTTAGCATTGTAATATTGATGATTATTAGTGACAAATGGTGAAGGTACGATGATAGTAGGAATACCTAAGACCATATATTCGCAAGCACTAGTTGCTCCTCCACGAGACATTACTAATGTACAGTTACCCGCAACATTAAATTGATCAATATAGTCAACTACTTTTACATTATCACTACAAGTAAAATTATCCATCACATGTTGATAATTATTCTTACCCGCAACAAAAAGAACGTTATAGTCTTTACTCTTCATATTTTCCAAGACAGCTAAGATCTTTTCACTTACAGTAGCTGAACCTAATGAACCCATGACTATGAGTAAAGTCTTCTTAGAACAATCAAATCCAAATTGTTCTAAGATATGAGGATCTTTAACAAAAGTTAAAGCACTACTCTCTCTTGGATTTCCTAATAGTTCAACTTTACTTGTTGGAAATGAGTTTTTAGCAGAAGGATAACAGATGATAACTTTATCCACAAAATGAGCCAATGTCCTATTAGCAAGTCCTGGTAAAGAATTCTGTTCATGAATAAGGGTTTTGATCTTTAATTTAACAGCAGCCATGATAACTGGAACTGTAACATAACCACCAAAGCCTATAACGATATCAGGTTTAAAGTTATTTAAGATACCAAGGCATTCTTTATAAGCCTTATATAATGTTTTAACTGCTTGTAGTTTATGTTTATTTGAATTAAACTTAGCAGCCTTTATACCAATAAAACGATATCCTAACTTGGGTATCTCTGTTGATTCCATTCTGTCACAATTACCGATAAATAATATTTCGTTGCTTTTATCATCTCTAATGAGTGTATCAGCCAATGCTGTTGCCGGATAGATATGTCCACCTGTTCCTCCGGTCGCAATAATAATCTTCATATATTTTAATCACCGTTAATTATTATATCACAACAATATTCATTGTGTGATTATTTTACAATTGGCTCAATCGCACCAATATACCTTGAATATAAATGTTAGAAGTATTTATCAAATGTTAAGTGGAATGTTTACTATCTATGTATTATCATTGATGCTAATGAATTTTTCGATTAGAAATTTACTTCAGATGATGATCTAACAGATTTATCGAGAATAGTTTTTATTATGAAGAAAACTCAACTAGTGATATTTGAACAAGAAAAAGTATCTTACTATGTTCAAGCACAAATATTAGCTCTACAAGTAATATTTCATAAAACATGATTAACAACAATAGATTTAATTTTCGTTAATACTTCTACTTAATATAAATATAATATTTATTATCAAAGCAATAATACTAGCTATTGCGAGTAAACAAATAAAAGTCTCCATAAAAACAACACTTTCTTTAATTGCTAGTAACTTTCTAAAAATATAAAGAATTATAAAGAAACATTGTGGCATAAATAAAATAAATAAGCTCAGTACTTTCATAACAGTGCTGGGGATAGTTTTAACCCTATTAATATTGCCAATATTATCAACTTTTCTTATAATTCTAATATATCCAAAGATACTAATAAGTATTAGTACTATTCCATAAATAGTCATATATGAAACTGAATCTTTAAAACTAATAATTAAACTTATGCCAATAGAAAGCATATAAATCAATGCATTTGTTAATAATAATCTAATTACTTTTATCATAAATCCTCCCCTAAAAAATTATAACAATGGGCATTTTGTCTTTAACCAATATAATATTTCCTCAGAATATACACACCTATATTTTTTTCCATTTTTTAATACAAAACATATACACTTAGAAAACATATGTTTTTCAATCTTAACTTTAAAAAATTTGTCCCAACTATAAAATTTATCTCCTAAAAATGCTGTAATATATAATCCATCCTCATAAAAAGAATAAAATCTGTAAT
>CAVAAT010000037.1:0-34653 GCA_963586925.1 Erysipelotrichaceae bacterium | reverse complement strand
TATATATTTCCTTGGGAATATATATTTTGGTAAATAAGGCTATATAAAAAGCCATCATTAAATGGCTCTTCTACAATTTGATCAAACTTTTTTGATAGTCTTCAACATAATATTTGAGGATCTTTGTACCTTTAACAATAATGGTATGACCTTCTTCTTCCAAAGCTTTTTTCTGCAACATTATCGCCTCAGGAAATATATCAATGAGTTGTCCATCTGATTTAATGGTCCGCCAAAATGGTGTGATATCTTCTTTTCTTTGATAACTTGCCCAAGCAGCGATGTTAACAAATACAGCAGCAGTCATTGGATCAGTAAAATCAGCATCATACTTCTTAGCTAAATGATCTCGCATCTGTTTAGTAGTGATAAGTTTACCATAAGGTACAACTTTCATAAGTTCATCATAAGCTGAAGGTGGTGCAATGAGCATCCTTCTACCACCATACTTTTCAATAATATTCTTATCTCTAACTATCTTGACTTTTGGCATATCCTTATCATTTTTAAGCATTGCATTAAAGTCTTTGCCATCCTGTTTGTTCATAAAGTTTGCCCCCTTTATTTACCAAATCATTATAACAAATTTTTCATTTTACAAGATATTTTTTCACAAGCAATTATTAAGATTACTATTGTATCTCTCTAACTTTAGTCGATAGTCTTTTCTTTATATTGTCATCAATTTTCTTACTGATCTTTTCTAATTGTTTCTTTTCCTCAGAAGACAAATCGCTGTTGATCAATTTCTCATACTCTTTTACTGTTTTCTTGATCTCATTAACGATCATCATGCCCTCTTGTGAGAAAGTGACTTCATTATATCTCTTATCTTTTTCATAACTATTGACTTCGATCAAGTTTTTAAACTCTAACAATTGTAATTCGATCACCATTTGTTGCTTACTAACATTCAAGATCTCTGCTAATTCTTCTTTAGAAACGATATTATCTGTTCCTATTAATTCTAAGATCGATAATTGACGATAATTCAACTTATATTTATAAGTAAGTGGTTCAAGCAATGACATATAACCCTTCATAAAACGATAATTTTTTAGAGTAAAACTGTCATTCTTTAAAGCATAATCCATTACTGTAATACTTTCTTGACCTAAAGCAACATTAAATAAGTTTGTTCCTCCATCCTTAGCATACTCTACTAAGTATCTATAAATAAGTGGACGATAAGCTTGATACTCTTCTTCTGTTAAAACTTGTTGATAAAATTTGTTGAACTCATCAAAAGTCTGATGCTTCATAGCTACTATCTTTTCAGCAGTCATTTTATTATTACTTAAAGAATTCTCATTCTTAAAGTAATAATAGATAGGGATCTGTATCGCGAAGAATACTTTACAATACTTGACATATTCTAGATTAAACAAGAAATCCTCACACCAATTGATATCTTCTAACATTGTTAAATGATACTTATCAATGATCGATCGTTTATATAGCTTATTCCATAAGACACCATAATAGAAATCCGCTGGATCCTTTATCATATGATTAGCATACTCCTGTAAAGAAAAGACTTTTTTAGTTTTGATCTTACCTTTAGTAGAGATCCTATTTTTAATGACACGATAAAAATCAGCAATCACGAGATCTGCTCCATTTTTATTAGCTGCATCCACTAAACTCTTAGTCGCGTAGTCAGCTAAATAATCATCACTATCAACAAATTGGATATAGTTGCCAGTAGCCAATTTCAAAGCATTATTTCTTGTCTTAGAAACGCCACTATTTTCTTGATGGACTACGATCAATCTATCGTCTTCTTTAGCTAACTTATCGCATATTTTACCACTATTATCCTTGCTTCCATCATCAATAGCGATCACTTCGATATCTTGGTATGTTTGAGTCAATATCGATCTTAAACAACGTTCAATACTATTTTCACAATTGTACACTGGTACAATGATACTAACTTTATTTTCCATATGTTCCCCTTAAATTACAAAGTGAGAAGTCACTTTTTTAGTAACTTCTCAACATTTTTATTTTTAATCAACAACAAAATTACCATCGCGATAATCTACTGTCAATGTAGCATCTTCATCTATTGCCGATTCGATCATCTTATAAGCAACCAAAGTTTCAATATTCTGTTGAATAAATCTCTTCAATGGTCTTGCTCCATAAGTGACATCACTGCCTTGATCAATGATCTCTTGTTTTGCTTTATCAGTTAAGGCAAGTTTGATGTTTCTTTCAGCTAATCTCTTAGATAATAAGCCAATGAACTTATCAACGATACCTCCTAAAATCTCATTAGTCAATGGGTTGAAGATGATGATATCATCGATACGGTTAACAAATTCCGGCTTGAAAGTTTCTTTGACAACAGCTTCATACTCTTGTTGTTTTTTCTTCATATCTTTTTCAAAGGCATATTGTGAACCTAAGTTACTAGTCATGATGATGATCGTATTCTTGAAGTCAACTGTAACACCTTTACTATCTGTGATCCTACCATCATCCAAAATCTGTAATAAGATATTGAAGACATCTGGATGAGCTTTTTCAATCTCATCTAACAGCACGATCGAATAAGGTTTTCTTCTTACTGCCTCTGTCAATTGACCACCCTCATCATAACCAACATATCCTGGAGGAGCTCCGATCAAACGAGACACACTGAATTTCTCCATATACTCACTCATATCGATACGTACGATCTTATTCTCATCATCGAATAATTGCTCTGCTAATGCCTTAGCAACTTCTGTTTTACCTACACCAGTAGGACCTAAGAACAAGAAGGAACCAATAGGTCTATTAGCATCTTGAATATGAGCCTTACTTCTGATAACGGCATTAGATACAAGTTGAATTGCTTGATCTTGTCCAATGACTCTTTCCGACAATTTATCTTTCAAGCCTAAGATCTTTTGACGATCTGTGGCCATTAACTTACTTACTTCAATACCAGTCCAACGAGATACGATCTTAGCGATAAGTTCTTCATCAACAGTCTCCTGAATAAGATTGTCTTTCTTGATCTCACATTTAGCTTGTTTGATCTTCTTTTCTAGATTAGGTATTGTTTCATATTGTAAACGAGCAGCTTCCTCATAATTAGCTTTATTTTGAGCATCCTCTAATTCTAATTTAGCTTTCTCTAATAATTCACGATTCTTCTTATTCGCATCTAATTGATCTTTTTCATCTTGCCACTTTGAATGAACTACAGATCTTTGTTGTTTTAGATCACTGATCTCATTTTTGATCTGTTGTAATCTCTCAATGGTCTTTTCATCATCTTCTTTTTGTAAAGCTTTCTCTTCAATCTCCAACTGCATGATCTTACGATTTAATTCATCAAGTTCATATGGTAAAGAATCCATTTCAACCCTAATGGAAGCACATGCTTCATCAATAAGATCGATAGCCTTATCTGGCAAGAAACGATCAGTGATATATCTATTAGATAATGTAGCTGCCGCAATGATCGCTTCATCTAAGATCTGTACACCATGATGAGCTTCAAAACGATCCTTCAAACCTCTTAAAATAGATATAGTATCTTCAACAGATGGTTCATCAATAGTGACTTTTTGAAATCTTCTTTCTAAGGCTTTATCTGTTTCAAAATATTTACGATATTCATTAAATGTTGTAGCACCGATACATCTCAACTCACCTCTAGCAAGCATTGGCTTTAATAAGTTAGCAGCATCCATGCTCCCCTCGGTCTTACCAGCACCAACAAGATTATGGATCTCATCAATAAATAAGATGATATCACCATTAGCTTGTTTGATCTCATTTAAGATGGCTTTTAATCTCTCCTCAAACTCACCACGATATTTAGCACCAGCAATAAGGGCCCCCATATCTAGTTCGATAAGTTTTTTATTCTTTAAGTTTAAAGGTACATCTTGCTTGTATATACGCCAAGCTAATCCTTCAACAACAGCAGTCTTACCAACTCCTGGCTCTCCGATAAGTACAGGGTTATTTTTTGTCTTGCGGGATAAGATCTCTATGACTCTACGGATCTCTTCATCTCTACCAATGACTGGATCGACTTTGCCATCTTTGACATCTTGTACTAAGTCATGGCCATACTTCTCTAAAGCTTCTAAGGTTTCTTCACTATTAGCTTCATCCATTTTCTTACCCCCTCTTCTCTCTAACTCCTTCTGTAAAACATCCTTTTTATTCAAATGATACTTTTTAATTATTTCATTAGAAATAGGAGAATCATTGAATAATAAATGAATGAATACAGTAGCGACTGTCAATATCTTCTCATCATGATCTTTTGCCCAATTTAATGCTTCAATGATGGCATCATTGACTTTACGATTAAATACCGGCTGTGGTATATAATCAACTGTCGCAATGTTATTTAATCTGTTTTCCGCAATCTTCAAACAATCATTCTTATCAATACCGATCTTCTTGAACAATCCGTCAATCGTATCATCAGAGAATATCTGATATAACATATGGACTGTTGTGATCTCGCTATGATGTAATTGCGAGCACATTTGGTTTGTTTTCATCAATATATCTTGTAATTTTGTGGAAAAATTATTAAAATCCATAAAGCCTCCTTTTATCACTCTTTGCATTAGAGTGCTAATTTATCTTTTGAAGAAAAGTAACAGAATGTTACTTAAATGACTTCTTAAACTTTTCAAATACTGATTTTTTAGAACCAGTTTCGATTTCTTTTAAGCGAGCAAATAATTGCTTTTCTTCTCTATTTAGTGAAGTAGGTATCTTAACATCTACTACAACGTATTGATCGCCATAGCCATTGCCTCTAATATCCTTGACTCCCTTAGCTCTCATACGGAACTTTTGTCCAGGTTGCGTACCAGCTGGAATAGTCAATTCTACATCACCATAAACTGTAGGAACATCAATAGAGCATCCTAAAGTTGCATCCATTACTGAGATTGGTACAGTAACTAAGATATCATTACCATCTCTAACAAATAATGAACTGCTATTGACAATGATCTCAATGTATAAGTCACCATTAGGACCACCATTAAAGCCCCTATCACCTTTGCCAGCGATACGTAACTGTTGACCACTTTGGATACCAGCAGGAATATTTACTTCAACCTCAATCTTTTTCTTAGTGAAACCTTTACCACGACATTTTGGACAAACTTTTGCGATCTTCTTACCTGTACCTTGACAATCAGGACAGATCTCTTCTGATTGCATCATGCCAAACATCGTTTGACGTTGTCTTACGACCCTACCTCTACCACTACAAGTAGTACAGATTTTGATATCATCTCTGCTTCTTGCTCCTGAGCCTAAACATTCAGAACATTGTTCTTCAACATCTAGGTTGATCGTCTTTGTTAAACCCTTAATAGAATCCATGAAATCAATATATAATTCCATGTATCTATCTTGTCCTTTTCTTGGTGAATTACTGTTGTAAGAAGATGAAGATCTTCTACCAAAGCTATCACCAAAGAATGAACTGAATATATCATTTAAATCGCTAAAGTTACCACCGTTGAAATCAAATCCACCAGCGCCACCATTTTGATCCAATCCAGCAAAACCGTATTGATCATATATGCTCTTCTTTTGAGGATCATTAAGCACTTCATAAGCTTCTTGTACTTCTTTGAACTTTTCAGCAGCATCAGCTTCTTTATTTAGATCTGGATGATACTTTTTAGCCATAGTACGATAAGCCTTTTTAATCTCATCGGATGATGCACTTTTGCTTACGCCTAATACTTCATAATAATCTCTTTTTTGGCTTGCCATATAATTCCCTTTCATATCTGATGACCGGAACTATTCCGGCCATCAGATCATTTATTTATTGCTTAATTCTTTTCTTTAAAATCTGCATCCATGTAGTCGTTATTGCTGTTGTTTCCAGCATCAGAACCATATGATGACTGACCAGCGTTGTTATTAGCTTGTTGTTGATACATTGTCTGACTCATTTGTTGAGCTGCTTGTTCAAGAGCATCTAACTTAGTCTTTAATGTGTCATAATCGTTGTTATTCAAAGCTTGTTGTAATTCATCTTTTAACTTCTCTACTTCGGCTTTTTGATCAGCAGGGAACTTGTCACCATTTTCTCTTAAAGTATTTTCAATCTGTAAGATGAATCCTTCAGCCTTATTACGTAATTCAGTTTCTTCTCTACGTTTGTCATCTTCTGCCTTATGTAATTCAGCTTCTCTAACCATTCTATCGATCTCTTCATCAGATAATCCGCTTGAATTAGTGATAGTGATTGACTGCTCTTTACCAGTACCCTTGTCAGTAGCACTTACATGAACGATACCGTTAACATCGATATCAAACTTAACTTCGATCTGTGGTACACCTCTTCTTGCTGGTGCGATACCATCAAGTTTGAATGTACCTAATGACTTGTTATCTCTAGCCATTGGTCTTTCGCCTTGTAATACATTGATATCAACAGCTGGTTGGTTATCAGCAGCAGTTGAGAAGATCTGCGACTTGCTTGTAGGGATAGTAGTGTTACGATCGATAAGTTTTGTCATAACGCCACCTAATGTTTCAATACCTAATGATAATGGTGTAACATCAAGTAACAAGATATCATTTGGTTTATCTTTTGAATCTGGGTTGATGATAGCGCCTTGGATTGCAGCACCCATAGCAACTACTTCATCAGGGTTAACACTCTTATTAGGTTCCTTACCTAATTCTTTTCTAACTGACTCTTGAACTGCAGGAATACGAGTAGAACCACCAACTAACAATACTTGATCGATATCATTCTTAGTTAATTTAGCATCACTTAATGCTTGTCTAACTGGTCCAACTGTAGCATCGATGATGCCCTTGATCATATCTTCGAATCTAGCTCTTGTTAAACTCATTTCAACGTGTAATGGGCCATTAGATCCAGCAGAGATGAATGGGATAGAGATCTGAACTTCCTTCATTGAAGATAAGTCTTTCTTAGCCTTTTCAGCAGCTTCTTTGATTCTCTGTAAAGCCATCTTATCATTCTTTAAGCTAACACCGTTTTCTTTTTGGAAGTTATCGCAGATCCAATCAACGATGATGTTATCAATATCATCACCACCTAAGTGGTTATTACCAGCTGTAGCTAATACTTCAAATGTACCATCAGCTAACTGTAAGATAGATACATCGAATGTACCACCACCTAAGTCATAAACTAAGACTTTCTGTTCAACATCTTTCTTATCGATACCAAATGCTAAGGCAGCAGCTGTTGGCTCGTTGATGATTCTTTCAACTTCTAAGCCTGCGATCTTACCAGCATCTTTTGTTGCCTGACGTTGAGCATCATTGAAGTAAGCTGGAACAGTGATGACTGCTTTATCTACCTTTTCACCTAAGTATGCTTCAGCATAATTCTTAATATAGCTTAAGATCATAGCTGAAATCTCTTGTGGTGTATAATATTTTCCTTCAAGTTCTACTTTTTCGTTAGTTCCCATCTTACGTTTGATAGAAATAATGGAATTCTTATTTGTTACTACCTGACGTTTAGCAGCATCACCAACGATCTTTTCACCATTTTTGAATGCTACTACAGAAGGTGTAGTTCTATTTCCTTCTGGATTTGTTATAACTACTGCTTCGCCATGTTCATAAACGGCTGCGCATGAATTTGTTGTACCTAAGTCAATACCAATAATCTTACTCATAAAAATCTTCCTCCTTATTCGCTGACTTTAACTAAAGCAGCTCTCAGTAATCTATCTTTTAACATGTAACCTGTCTGTAATACCTCAACGACCATATTAGGCTCAACTCCTTCGACTTTCTCAGTCATGATCGCGTGATGGTATTTTGAATCGAATGGCTTATTCAAGCAATCGATCGGTTCAACCCCTTCGTTTGCTAGAGCATGAATGATCTGATCATATGTCAATTTCACACCTTTAACAAACGGATCGGTAATATCTTTTCCAGCAAGGGCCAATTGTAATGAATCCAATGCTGGTAAAATATTCAAAGCAAATGATTGAATTCGATACTTATTAGCTGTCTCAGCATCTGCACGCAATCTCTTCTTGAGATTTTCAGTATCTGCATACGCTAAGTAATAAGCATTCTTTGCAACTGCCACTTCCTTCTGCAGATCCTCAATCTGTTTCTGTAAGCTTTCTTCAGCAGTTAACTTCTTTTCTTTCTTCTTTTCTTCTTTTTTCTCCTCTTTTTTCTTTTCTTCCTTAGGAGTTTCACTAGAAGATTCTTTGTTCTCTTCTTTTTCTTCTGTATCTTCTTTTACCGTTTCTTGTTCTTCAACATCAACGTTGTATACTTTTTCTTGTTCTTCTTTTTCAGAAGTAACATTTTCTTTTTTATTTTTCGTAAACATACTCACTCTCACTTCTTCTTATATCGGTTTTCGATGAATGATGCAACGAAATCCAATACGCTAACTATCTTGTTATAGTTCATTCTGCTAGGACCGATGACCATTAGTTTTCCTTCTTCCTTGCCCATTGTGAACTTAGAAGTGATGATCGCCATGTCATTCATCCAGATCATTTCATTCTTGTCATCAGAATTGTTTGCCTTAACAGAATCAGCACTTGTACCAATCTGACGCCACATTTTAGAGTTTTCTAACATCTTCATTAATGACTTCAGTTTCTCAATATCACTAAATTCTGGTTGATAGAGCATATTGCTCTGTCCTGAACAATAGACATTGTCACTAGCAAACTTAACAAAGGCTTGAACGAAGGCATTGAACAATGCTTCACTTCTCTTAACCGAGTTGGCCAAAATCGGTTTGATCTCGTTAAGTTTTTCGACAACTGAATCTATTGGAGTTCCAGTTAAACGATCATTAAGAATATCTGTACAATTTTTAATGTCTTCTACCGTGACATTCTCGGAGAAATGGAATGTTTTATTTTCCGTATGCCCTTGATCAGTAATAAATACTGCCACAGCATTCTTCTCATCCAGCGGGAATAATCTAATATGTGCAAGCTTTTGCTTATTAGCATCAGGCCCTAACACAAGAGAAGTAAGATTTGTCATATTTGATAAGATATCACAACTCTTTTGAATGACATCTTCAATTGGAAGATCTGTATCAAACATTGATAACAATTCATTCTTATCCTCATCTTGTAAATCAGTCTGTAACAAGTTCTCGACATAATAACGATAACCGTTGATAGATGGGATCCTACCACTGGAAGTATGGGTCTTTTCCAAATATCCAGCGTTTTCTAAGTAATTCATCTCATTTCTTATAGTGGCACTCGAATAGTTCAGACCATAGGTTTCAACTAATGTCTTTGAACCGATCGGCTCTGCTGTATCAACAAACTCTTCAACAATAGCTTTCAAGATCAACTCTTGTCTTTCGGTCAACATACTTTCAACCTCCTTCTGGCACTCTTTTTCTACCACTGCCAATAGTATATAACAGTCAATTAGCACTGTCAACAAGAAAGTGCTAAATGGTTGAAAATTATTTTCACCTTTTATACCCATTATCCCTTTTTGTTAAGGGTATAAAAGGGTATAATAAATATGGAGGTAACATTATGTATTCAATGTATTCAAGCGAAATAGAAGAATTAGAAAAACAAATAGAGAGCTTGCCAAAAGGATCTATCAGCACTAAAACTATCAACGGCAAGAAATACTATTATCACCGTTACACTATCAATTTCAAAAGAGTCGAAAAATATATTCCTGAAAGTGAAGTTGAAACAATGAGATCTCTTTTAGAAAAAAGAAAACAATTGGAATCCAAGCTAAAACAGTTAAAAGAAAGTGTGATAGTTTTCAAGGATGAAAATTTCAACACTTACAATACTATGGTCCTTCTTGGAAAGCAACTTCAAAATTGGGCAAAGCCTGCTGAAAAATATAAAAAACGCGAAGTTTTCGATCATTTAAAAAAATATATCTATTCTGAAAATCAAGATAAAGTCTTTATTCTCTATGGACTTCGTAGGACTGGTAAAACTACTATGATCCGTCAAATGATATTAGATTTTAATGAAGAAATGTTATCTCATGCTGCATTCATTCAAGTCACTAGTAAAAATTCTCTTTTTGATATCAACTCTGATTTAAAACAATTGGAAGAAAATGGTTATAAGTACATCTTCATTGATGAAGTTACATTAATGGAAGACTTTATTGAAAATGCCGCTTTATTTTCTGATATCTACGTTTCTAGTGGTATGAAGATAGTTTTAACTGGTACAGATGCACTAGGTTTTGTCTTCACTAAAGAACAACAGTTATATGATCGCGCAATTTTACTACACACCACTTTTATTCCATATAGAGAATTCGAAAATGTCTTAAATATCAAAGGTATTGATGAATATATCCAATATGGAGGAACAATGAGTATCTCCGGCAATAACTACAACAAAAATTCAACTTTCTCTAATCAAGAAAAAGCAAACGAATATGTTAATACTGCCATAGCTAAAAACATCCAACATTCTTTAAAATACTACCAACATGAGGGTCATTTTAGGGATCTATATTCTCTTTACCAAAGCAATGAATTAACAAGTGCCATAAATAGAGTCATCGAGGATATCAATCATCATTTCACAAAGGAAGTATTAACTAAAACCTTCAAATCAAACGATCTTTCGCTAGTAGCCAACAATCTACTAAGGAGTAAAGATGAACCTATGGATCTTTATGTAAACATCAATAAAGAACAGGTCGTTGACTCTATCAAAACAATGTTAGAGATTTTAAACAAAGATGAACAGACGCAAACGATAACTGACCAACAAGCTTATCAAATAAAAGAATATCTCTTACTATTGGATATGATCGAAGAAATAAACCAATATCACTTTCCTAACATCAATAAGCCTAATAAAAAGATCGTCCTATCCCAACCAGGATTACGCTATGGTCAAGTTGAAGCATTAATAAACTCCTTATTGCTTGATGAAAAATTCAACAATTTATCTGCAATTCAACGCAAAAGCATTCTAGAAAAAGCCATGAACACGATCAAAGGACAAATGATGGAAGATATCGTCCTATTAGAAAGTAAAAAGGCCTACACAAATAAGCAAGTATTTCAACTACAATTTGCGGTAGGTGAATTTGATATGGTCATCCATGACGCTAATGATCTAACGTGTGAAATCTACGAGATAAAGCATAGTAACAAGATAGTTCCACAACAATATCAGCATTTGATCGATAGCGACAAGTGTTTCCAAACAGAGTTCCGCTTTGGTAAGATCATCTCAAAAAATGTAATCTACCGTGGTGAAAGCACAACAATCGGTGATATAAAATACATAAATGTTGAAGACTACCTAAAATCACTAGTATAGTAGATTAACAGTCATCAAGTAGCACAATGTCTTAATTTGATATTGTGCTTTTTATTCGTTCATAAATCAATAGACATTATCGTTTTCGTATTCTATAATGATTTTCAAACAAATGGGGGTATATGATTATGACAGAATTCTTATTAAAAACATTTGTACCAAATTATAGTGATATAAAAAACGATACTGTAAGAAAGAAAAGTGGTTCTTTAAGCAGTATTGTAGGGGTTTTTTGTAATATCATCCTTTTTACTACTAAATTAGTTATAGGTTTATTATCTAATTCTGTTTCTATAACTTCCGATGGTTTTAACAACCTTTCTGATTGCTTAAGTTGTGTCATTACTTTTATTGGTTATCATTTAGCTGGCAAACCGGCTGATAAGGAACACCCTTTTGGTCATGGTCGTTTTGAATATCTCACTTCCCTATTAGTTGGTTGTCTTATCATGTTATTCGGCCTAAGTTTTTTAAAGACTTCTTTTTTGAAGATCTTTGATCATGAAGAAATAAATATATCAATACTAATGATAATCATCCTAACACTATCGATCTTGATCAAGTTTTGGATGTATCTTTTCAACAAGAAGTTGGCAGCTATCTACTCTAACTCAACAATGTATGCAACAAGTCAAGACTCATTGTCAGATTGTCTTACTACTTTTATTACTCTTGTTGGTTCTATTGCTTCTTTATTTACTACTCTACCGATAGATGGCATCATTGGTATGTTAGTATCTTTACTTATCATCAAATCAGCTATTTCCATAATCAAAGATACTATCGATACTCTTTTAGGAAAGCCTGCCGATAAAGAAACAATAAATGAAGTATTAAATATTGTCTTAGCCCACAAAGAAGTACTAGGTGTTCATGATCTTATCGTTCACAACTATGGTCCTAACCATATGTTAGCTTCCTTACATGCTGAAGTTGATAGTAAAATGGATATCATGATCGCTCATGAAGCTATCGATCACATTGAAAAAGAACTAATGGAAAAGTTACATATCATGACTACCATCCATTTAGATCCAATAGAAACTGATAACGAGCAATTAACTCAATACAAAGAAATCCTAACTAACATCCTTAAGGAAATAGATCCTAACTTATCATTCCATGATCTACGCATGGTCAATGGAGTTAATAACATCAATCTTATCTTTGATATCTTATTAGATGATAAATTTGATCGTGATACTAAAGAGTTAAAAAAGCAGATCGATGATAAACTTCAGCACACCGATCCGCGTTTACATACAATAATTACTTTTGACACACAATTTTAGAAAGATCTAAACAAACAATAACACCATTTACATCTTTACCAAACTTTTTCCAGACTACTCTTTCACTTACTTCAAAGCCTAATGATTCAAACATTGCCAAGCAACCTCTATCTTCTTCAAAACAGTCATAGAGTTTATCAACGCCATCTTCCTTGGCTTTTTCTATCAATAGTTTTAATCCTTGATAGCCATAACCTTGATGACGATACTTATGTTCAATAACAATACCACATTGATATTCATTATTATCTAGATAGTAACAACAATACCCAACATTTTCATTTAGATCATCATCTTTGATATAAGCAAAATAATATTTTTTTGAATGATTTCTTAAGTATTCTAAGCCCCATCTTTCTTTAGGATATTCAATGACCCCTGTATCATATTCATATCTATCATTATTGATATCATATCCAGCATTATATGACATACTTAAAGGATCACTCATCACTTTTGCTTTATAAGCAAAATCTTCTGCACTTACCGGTTTTACTAATCTAATGTTCATATCTTTAACGCACTTTCTAAAGCTAATCTGATCATCTTATCAAGATTTTTTTCAATTTCATTTTGAGATACTTCTTCTTTTGTCTCTAGATTGACTGTGACTGCTAATATTGATAAAACATTGGCTTTATATTTTAAACCATTACAATACAAACCATAAGTTTCCATCTCACTAGCTAAAGTACTAACACTTTGCCATGCTCTCCAAACTTTCTCTTCCCGATATAAGACATCACTACTAAAGACATTACCAACATGAACACTGATATCCATATCTTTAGCTGTTTCTTCCGCTATCTTAAGTAGATCATAACTACAAGTAGCTGCGATATTACCAGGTAGTTCAAATTGATAAGCATAATTAGAATCAGTACAAGCCCCTAATGCAAGTACAACATCATTAACTTTAACATCTTGTTGTAAACCACCTGCTGTACCAATACGTATGAGATTCTTACACTTATATGTATTTATCAGTTCATAACTATAAATAGCCATTGAAGGTATGCCCATACCAGTAGCCATTACTGATATTCTTTTACCCTTATAATAGCCAGTATAACCATACATTAAACGATAATCATTAAACTGCTTGTAATCTTCAAGATACTTTTCAGCAATATATTTAGCTCTTAAAGGATCTCCTGGTAACAATACTGTTTCTGCTATCTCACCTAATTCTGCTTTATTATGCCAAGTCGCCATCTTTATTCATCTCCTAACAATTCTTTATATAATCCTTTTACATCTTCTACTATCAAACTAGCATCATTTTCTTTTAAAAATTCTTTACTTCTAAAGCCATAGGATACACTAATGCAAGCCAATCCAGCATTTTTAGCTGTTTGAATATCAACCTCACTATCACCAATATAGACAGCTTCCTCTTTTTTACAGCCTAATAATCTTAATACTTCATTAACGCTATCAGCATAAGGTTTCTTACGAACTCCTTGTTTTTCTCCAACTGATATTTCAAACAAGTCTGGAAAATAATCATCGATCAAGATCTTTACCGCAAAGTCTCCTTTATTAGAGACCACTGCTCTTTTTACATTATTTTCCTTTAAGGCAAATAACAAATCGTTGATCCCTTCATAAGCTTTAGTCTTTATCGCACAATGATCTTTATAATAAGAAACAAATTGCTCAAATAATCTTTGTATCTCTTTTTCATCAGTAGCATTTGGCACTGCTCTTTTGATCAGCATATAAATACCATTACCAACATAGCTTCTAACTTCATCAATGCTATGAGTAGGATAACCATTACTACTTAATACATGATTAGTAGAATCTGTTAGATCTTCTAATGTATCCAATATCGTACCATCAAGATCAAAAATTGCTAATTGATATTTCATAAGTCATTCACCTTATAGAAATGGATCATCGATATACCATATTTCTTTTCTTTATATTTCACTAGTTTGCCATAGTTATCCTTCATTTTTTTAGCTTCTTCGGTTCTTAATGCGATAAAACCATCTTTCTTTAGAAGATCGCTTTCTGCTAAAGCTTGCATAACAGGATCAAATATTGAATCAACAGTAAAAGGTGGATCAACATAGATGATATCAAATTGCTCTTTACTTCTTCCTATATAAGAAAATACATCTTCTTTTAAGATCGTCTCATTTCCTTCATCAAGCTTACAATTCTTAATATTTTCTTTGATGACTTTTATCGCATTATTGTCATTATCGACCATTACTACTTTCTTTGCCCCTCTACTTAAGGCTTCAATACCCATAGAACCACTACCAGAAAACAAATCTAAAAAATAACTATCAGCAATTTCAAATTGCCACATACTGAAAAGAGCTTCCTTTATCCTATCAGTTATCGGTCTAGTGTGCAATCCTTCTGGTGCAATTAATTTTCTTCTTTTGGCTTTACCAGCTATTACTCTCATATGCATTTCTCCCTTAATAATCATACAACAATTTAACACAAAAATATATTTAACAGTTTTAAAAACCAACAAATCTATAGTAAAATCTTTTTGGGTATTTTTATGTTAAAGACTATTACTTATCTTATTGAAACAGCAAGCCAACCAACCGTGAGTCAATTCTTACTAGATCAAGGCATCTCTAAAAAAGCGATCAGTACAATGAAATTACAGGAAAATTCCATTCTTGTAAATGAATTGCCAGTCTTTACAATTTACCGTCTTCAAAAAGGCGACAAGCTTAAGATATCAATAGATGAAAATAGCGATGAAGAAAATATCGTACCTATAAAAATGGATCTAAATATCTTATATGAAGATGATGATCTGATCATCATTGATAAACCGTATGGTCTCACTGTTCATCCTTCCAAAAAGTATTTTACAGACACCTTATCTAATGGCTTAGCTTATTACTACCAAAGTCAAGATAAAGACATCTGTACTCATTGCATCACTAGACTAGACAAAGACACAAGTGGTCTTACCCTATTTGCGAAAAATAGGATCAGTGCCAATTACCTATCTAAGATGATCGCTAATAAAGAGATCAAAAAGACCTATTATGCTTTAGTAGTAGGAAAATTTGAGCAAGAAACTGGGACCATTGATGCCCCAATAGCAAGATTATCTAAAGGAAATATTCTAAGAGCTGTTGATCCTAACGGTAAAAGAGCCATCACTCACTATAAAGTGATCAAATATAACAAAAATGCTGATATAAGTTTAGTTGAGTGTGAACTAGAAACAGGTAGAACTCATCAAATAAGAGTGCATCTAAACTACTTGTCTCATCCAATAATCGGTGATGACTTGTACAATAAGACTGATAAAAGACTAAATAGACAAGCATTGCATTGTGGTAAACTCAGTTTCCTTCATCCTCTAACTAACGAAAGGATTGAAATAATAAGTCAACTACCTAATGATATGGTATCTCTTATTTGACAATCACTAGCGCTGAATCTATAATTTTCTAAGAAAAGAGGTTAAAACATGGACTTCATAAATAAAAAGATATTAGTTGTAGGCCTTGCTAGAAGTGGTTTAGCAGCCATTAAATTACTAAAGAAGATCAATCCTAATATCGATATTACCTTATCCGAAAGTAAATCAATAAATGAAATAAAAGAAGCTAACTATCTTCAAAGTGTTGGTGTAAAGATCACTGATCAAAGTTTAGAAGTATTTAAACAAGATTATGATCTAGTCATCAAAAATCCTGGTGTAAATTATAGAAGCGAAAAGATCTCTTTGCTTCATGAAAGAAACATCCCGGTGATCACAGAAATAGAACTAGCTTATCTAGTTAGTAAACCTCAACATTATGTAGCTATCACAGGCACAAACGGAAAGACAACAACTACTACCTTGGTATATGAAATCTTAAAAGCTGCCTATGGCGATAAAGCCTTAGTAGGTGGCAATATTGGCATTCCATTAAGTGAATTAGTTTTAGAGAATGACTTATTGAACAATGAAGGTTACTATATTTCCTTAGAAATGAGTAATTTCCAATTAGTTGATATTGACTCGTTTAGACCAGAGATCGCTACTATCTTAAACCTAGCACCAGATCATCTTGATGTAATGAAAACTGAAGATGCTTATTACTGTTCAAAAGTCAGAGTCTATGAAAATATGAAGGATGAAGACACATTCATATTCAATGATGATGATGCCATTATTAAAGAATACAGTGAAAAATATCCGATCAACTGTAAAGAAGAACACTTCTCATTAGAAAAAGACAATGGCTCTAACTACTTAAAGGATGGTTTCATTTATGTCAACAACAAGCCATTATTAGATATCTCTAAGATCAAAGTAGTTGGTAAGCATAACTTACAGAACATCATTGTTGCTTCGCTCGCTTGCAAGAAATTAAACGTATCTGATGAAATCATTCAAAATACTGTATATGACTTTAAAGGAGTAGAACATCGTTTAGAATTTGTCAGAGAAATTAATGGTGTTAAATACTACAATGACTCTAAGGGAACAAATACTGATGCAACTATCACTGCTTTAAAATCCTTTGAAAAAGGAGTCATCTTACTGGTTGGTGGCTTTGAAAAAGGTTTACCAATGGATGAACTCAAGAAACACTTAGGCTGTGTTAAAAAGATCGTTGGTTTTGGTGTCAGTGCTCCAAGGATCCTTAATGATCTAGTAGGACAAAATGGCATCATCGTAAGAGACTTGTCACAAGCTTTACAAGTAGCTAATAAGTTAGCTGAGCCAGGTGATACTGTCTTATTATCACCAACGACAAGCTCATTTGATCAATATTCATGTTTTGAAGAACGTGGAGATCATTTCAAAAGATTGGTAAACAACCTATGAGTGATAAATATATCGCTGTGATTGACTCAGGAATGGGTGGCTTAACAGTAGTAGATGCACTAAGAAAGATGTATCCACAAGAAAATATCTTATTTTTTGCTGATACCAAAAATCTTCCATATGGAGATAAATCAAAACAAGAGATAATTACTCTTTCTATTAAAACAATCGACTACTTAAACAGACAACCAATACAAGCCATAGTGATCGCTTGTAACACGATTGATTCCAATGCAGGTAAACTATTACAAGAAAATAGCAAAGTGCCTTTGTATAGGATAATCGAGCCTACTTCCCTTGAAGCAGCAAGACAAACCAAAAACAAAAAGATAGCAGTACTAGCAACTAATGCCGCCATAAATAGCAATGCCTATAAAAACACATTGTTAAATATCGATAAAGACTTAACTATCTATCAGATAGCTTGTCCAAAACTAGTACCACTTATCGAATCAGGTCACTTTGATAAAGATGATAAACTCATACAAGAAGCAGTAAAAGAATATTTACTACCACTACTTGAAAAAGGTATAGATACATTGATATTGGGATGTACTCATTATCCATTATTAACAGATATCTTCAAACAGTTAGCACCTCATGTTAACCTTGTATCATCATCACAACAAGCTGCCCAAGCTTACTATGATGGAAACAATGATAGTCACAATAAAGATGGCAAGACTATCTGTTATGTTTCAAAAGATCCAACATCTTTCAAGCAAAGAGCTGATAGATTCTTAAGACAAGACTTAGATGTAAAAGAGATAACGATTGATTAACCGTTACCTCTTTTTTTGTTGTAATTCAAATTATTAAGTATTATGAAATAGATATTTTTTAATTTCTTGTGACATTTCTTGTGACATTTCTTGTGACATGGTATAATAATACCAAAGAGAGATGGTGAGCACTATGAATTTAGGCAGAGAAAGTGAGCAACTGGAATTTAAACAGTCAACTTCAGAATTAGAAGAAGCATTAATAGATATTGTAGCGATATTAAATAAACATTCTTCTGGCATACTTTATTTTGGTGTTAAAAACAATGGCGATGTCTGTGGTATGCAAATTGGTGAATCCACAGCAAGAGATGTTTCAAGAAGGATCTACGAAAAGATCAAGCCACAAATATATCCAACCATCACAGAAGAAGTAGATAATGAAAAGCACTATATTAAAGTTGAATTTGATGGTTTTAGTAAACCCTATTCTTGTGATGGTAGATATTACACACGAGTAATGGATGAAAGCAGAGAACTATCTCCTAGTGAACTAGCAAATTTTATCCTAAATGTAAACTATAAAAAATGGGAACAGATGTGCTCTGATAACTTTATTGAGGATGTTGATGAAGAACAATTAAAGTCATTTTTGAAAAAGGCTATTGAATCACAAAGGATGCCAAATATCACTTATGATAAAGTTGGGGTTTTAAACAAATTAGGATTGATCTATGATGATGGCAAACACTTAAACAATGCAGGTAAGATATTATTCTCCAATAAAAAACCTATAAGTATGAAAATGGCTGTATTTGCTACCGACGAAAAAAGAACATTTTTGGACATAAATCCAATAGAAGGTAACATATTCGAACTGATCGAGCAAGCAGAAATGTATGTTAAAAAGAACATAAAATGGAAAGTAGAGATTAAGGATTTTGAAAGAATAGAGATACCTGAAATTCCTATTGAAGCTTTAAGAGAGATAATCATTAACTCCTTAGCTCACGCAAATTATATTTCTACTAGTAAACACGAATTAGACATTCACCCTAACAAGATTGCTATATACAATCCAGGATCTTTTCCCGATGGTCTAATACCAGAAGATTTTGTTAGAAGTAATATTTCATCTAAAATCCGTAATGAATTGATCTGCAATGCCTTATACAAATGTAAAGCTGTCGAAACATGGTCAACAGGACTTAGAAAAGTGTTTACTCTTTGTGCAGACAATGATATCAAAATAGCATACGAAAAAGAATATGATGGCTTTTGGTTTTTCTTTATACGTGGTTCATCTGATGTCACTGCAAATGTCACTACAAATGTCACAAGAAATGGCACTGTAAATAAGAGTGTTTCAGATTTAACTGAGTTAGAAAAAAGTGTACTGATAGAACTAGAAAAGAACCCAAAAGCCACTCGTGATATTCTTTCTTCAATAATAGGTAGAAATACTAGACAAGTTCAACGAATACTAAACAATTTAAAGGAGAAGAAGTTAATCACAAGAATTGGTTCTACTAAAAATGGTTATTGGCAAATCAACAAAAATATTATATAGAAGATGAGAAGGAGATCTTCCAAACATTATTAAAAAATACAAAAGTGAAAAAAGTGCTCAATAATATATTTATTGAACACTTTTTAGCTACTATAACATCAAACTACAATTATCATCTTCATCTTTCAGCTTATTCTCATCACTATAGATGATATTTTTGACTATCCTTTGACCATTTAGTATGAACTCACTTATAAAGCTTCTATCAACATCAATACCAACATCATCTAAGCAAATATCAAACATCTCTTGAGTGATGGTAGGTAAATTCATTTCCCTATACATTTTTTTAGCAGTACTACAACTTATTAAAAACTCTCTAAAGAATCCAATAACTCCATCTTTTTCTCTACTAATATCCTTAGGATGACCGAGAGAGATAAGAGCAACATTATTATCAAAATTAGGAGCAAGAGATAATATCTTTCCAGTATCCACACCATTAAAAAAACCAAAACTCAGTGTATGTCTATCCATGTTAAAACAGATAGTGTCCATCCAAATAAGGATCAAATACTGTTTAGCCAAATCCGTAGATGATCCCATTAATGTTTCAAAACAATTTTGATAGTCTTCATCTTCACCAACTATTGAATAAATAGGTTCATAGTTAACACTAACACCATTAGTAAAATCAAGAGAGCGAATATAATCACCATCTTTTTTTATAATAGGCAGTAAAAAAACCTAACTTTTCTGATAGCTTACTAATAAATAGTTCAGAAAAGATCTCATTCTCATTAGCTTGCTTATACAACCACCACTTACCATCAATAAGTTTCCAACACTTCTCAAATGATCAAACATTAGTTAGTTCTGGTGTACGTACAATATTTTGATCAATTCCACTACAATCTCCCTTTAGAGCTAACCTATCGCATTTATTCTCTTTAAATCTTACTTTTTCATAGGTTAATTCAGAGTTTACTTGCTTAAACCAATAATTATCGTAGATAGTAACACCGTTTACTAACATGGCTATATCAACATCATCTTTATTCTCTAAATGAAACATCTCTTTCAATTTTCTTACATTAAAACGTGTATCATCCATTACTCTTAAGCTTAGCCAATTTCTTATATTTCGGCTTCTTTTCAGATATAAAGGTAACAGGTTTTCATCACTAAAAGTGATGATATCATTTTCAACTTTTGCGATCACTTTATTTCTACTCATTAATTCACCATTTAGAAAATTCATATCATCACCTTCTTTCGTCATTTTACCAAAAGAAAATAGGTTATGCACCTATTTGATCTTTAAACAATAAAACTTAAGATACTTTGTTTCACCCATGACTTTATCGATTGGATGATCCTTACTTTGAGTACCTACATTTAATATCTCATATTCTTTATTAGCTTCTTTAGCAGCTTCTTGTAACATTCTTTCAAAATCAGCATCAGGCATAAATCTTGAACAAGAACAACTGATAAAGATATCGCCACTATTTAATAAGTTAAGAGCTTTAACATTGATATTTTTATAACCATTAAAAGCATGTTCAAATGTCCTCTTAGATTTACAGAAAGCTGGTGGATCTAAGATGATCATATCATATTGCCCTTTTTTACAATTATCAAGATAATGATCTACATCATCAACAATAAAATTACAATTATCACCAAAACCATTTAGGTCTCTATTCTCATAAGCTAATCTAACAGCAGTTTCTGATAAATCAATACCATCAACTTTTTTACAATCACCTTTAGCAGCATTTAAGGAGAAAGCCCCAGTATGACAATAACAATCCATGACTTTTTTACCCTTAGCAAGTTGTCTTACTAATAATCTATTTTCTTTTTGATCTAAGAAATAACCCGTCTTTTGTCCATTTATGACATCAACATTCAATAAGATACCATTTTCATTGATCACAGTAGTCCCATCTGTTTTTTCATTATGCCAATACCATTTTTTATACAAAGACAGTTTTTCTTTTTCTCTCGCTTTTACATCATTACGCCAATAAATGCCATTTATGGTTTCACCTAATTGTTGTAGGATATCATATAAGCTATCAACTAACATCTCTTTTCTAATTTCCATAGGATAACTACTTATCTGAAATACTAATAAGTCATTATATCTATCAACTGTGATACCACCAAGATCATCTGCCTCACCATAGATCAATCTACAATTAGAAAAGTTATCACTCATCACTTCTTTTCTTTTATTGACTGCTTGCCTCATCTTTTCCTTCAAGAAGCCATCATCGATCACATCATTTTCATTAAAAGAAGCAATACGTACTAAAATATGAGTCTCTTTAGAAATAAAACCACTAGCGATAAAGTTATCATTTCCATCAACGATCTTTACAACTGAACCATTTTCAATATCTGTAATATCACTAGCAAGATTATTGACAAACATCCATTTCTGGCCATTTTTTAAATATGGTAAACCTTTATCTGAAATAACTACTTTATTCATAATTCTACTCCGTTCTTAATGACTCAACTGGATCTTTCTTACTAGCACTTCTTGCTGGAATTAACCCTGATAATAAAGTCAAGACAATACTGATAGCGATCAAGATCGCACTACTTTCATTTGGTAAAACAGCTTTTAATTGTTCAATACCCGTTAAATGATACAAGATCTTATTGATCGGTATCAACAATAATTTACTGCCAACAATGCCAATGATACCTGACAGGGCTCCAATGATAAATGTCTCTGCGTTAAATACATTAGCAACATCTTTTTTAGAAGCACCAATAGCCCTTAATATACCGATCTCTTTTGTTCTTTCCATTACTGAAATTAAAGTTATGACTCCGATCATGATCGTAGATACCACTAAAGAAATCGAAACAAAGGCGATAAGAACATAAGTTACCGCATTAACGATAGTTTCTACTGAACTCATAAGTAAACCAGTAACATCAGTATAGGTGATCTGTTTATCTTCATCAGTCTGATTATTATAATCATCAATGAAATCTTTTAATTTCTGTTTGCCAGCAAAATCTTTAAAATAGAAAGCAATTGATGTTGGTTCATCTTCATTTTGATAACACAACAAATGAAGATTAGATTGTGCTGTAGCACTACTTGAAGAATTCATCATTGATTCCATTAATCTAGTTAAATCATCCTGAGTCATATTAAAACTAAATGCTGAAGAGATCTTACCAGCATCAACAGTGATAAGATCTTTACCAAACATATTGATGACATCACTTGTAAATTCCTTGCTGAGGTCAGCTGAATTATTCTCAACAGTTTTACCTAATTTACATGTAGTAAGATATAGAGCAAAGCTATCAAATGTAACTTTTTCATTTTCATCACTAGTTATCGTAGACACAAATAGATCGATACTGCTGTCCTTATAGTTTAAAGCAACATCATAACTAACCGATGAAGTAAAGTTTAGATTTTCAACAGTTGTAAGCAAGAATGATCTTACTAGTTTTTGATACTCTTCAGTTAAAATATCTTGTTGACAACTATACTCACTATTGATCTTTTCCACTAATCCTATAAACTCATCACTAACAATAAATTGTTCTGCATACCTTTCAACTGTTTCACTTGAAAAAGTAACAAGGTTATCTTCTAAAGTATACTTACAATAACCAACATAACTCTTATCACATAACTCTATCAATAATTTTTGAAGATCATTATAGGCAATTGATGTATCAGTAACTACTCCTTCACTTAGCTTCTTAGAATATTTATCTACTAAAGAAGAAATAGCATCAGGATCGATATTAGAAAGATCATCATTAAGGCCAAAAGCTGAATTTAAAGCATTGGTATCAATAGATATCATATCGTTAAAATCTAGTTCTGTTTCACTTTCTTCTTCAAATGGCTGACCTGAAAAAACATCGATCTTTTCATCTTCTAATTGTTTCTTAACTATTTCACTTTCACTAGCTTTTTCTATCACATACTTAGTAAGGTCACTTGTATAATTGACTCCTGGAGATAAAGCCATACTACTACTTGATGAATTAAGACAAACAACTCCTACAACTTTTAGATCTATACTCTCTTGATAGACCGTCTTCATGAACTCGCTATTATCACGCATATCTTCATAAACATTATATTTTTCGTTGTATTTAAAATAAGAAGTTGGATCAACTAACTTAAACTTCAAGTTTAAAAGATCTTCATAAGTCCAGGTAGTCGTATTTTCTTCCACGATACTTTCACCATTCATCGCTTTGAGCATCATTTCCTTCAATTTAGAGGTATCTTTCAAACCAATAGAATACGCTAACAAGTCCGATATAGAATTGGGCTCACTTAAAACAATGACTAACTCATCATAAGCCTCAGGCCATCTACCAGCTAAAACATCATAGCTATCTGACAATAGATCATAATCAGATATCATCTCACTAAATACTGAACTACTATAACCTGACATAGATATTGAACTAGGATTGACTCTGACAATATTACCTGTTACATCAGTAGTATAGATCCTTGGAGAAATGCTATATTTATAAACAACAGATGAACATAGTTCATCAATAGTTTTTTGATCACTTTCTAAATATGCTTTAAAGGACTTTAGATCATTCTTGCCAATGCTCTCAAACATTTTACTGATATAAGCCTTTTCTTCTACAGCATCACCTTTTTCTTCAGTTTCACCATTACTAGTAGCATCTGAGACCATCGATAAAATGGCACTACTAGCATCAGTAGTCTCACTATAAATACTTAATGGATAAGAAGTCAAAGTACTCTCTTCAATATGATCAATATACTTTTGGAAACCTGTTGAAACAGATAATATCAAAGCAATCCCCATGATACCGATACTACCAGCAAAAGAAGTCATAAATGTCCTTAATTTCTTCGTCAATAAGTTATTTAAACTCAATGATAAAGCTGTAAGAAAACTCATCGAAGTCCTTTTTCTTTTAACTTCAGCAGTCTTATTTTCTTGCTCACAATCATAAGGCAAACTATCATCAATGATCTTACCATCAGATAATTTAATGATCCTTGTCGAATATTGATAAGCTAACTCTGGGTTATGGGTTACCATAATGACAAGTCTATCCTTACTTATCTCTTTTAACAAGTTCATGATCTGAACAGAAGTCTCACTATCAAGGGCTCCTGTTGGTTCATCAGCTAAAACGATCTTAGGATCATTGACTAAAGCTCTTGCGATCGCAACTCTTTGCATCTGCCCACCAGATAATTGATTAGGCCTTTTATGAATATGATCTTTTAAGCCTACTTTCTCTAATGCCTCTGTTGCTCTTTGTTGCCTCTCTTTGCTGGTGACACCTGACAAAGTCAAAGCAAGTTCAACATTGGCTAGTACCGTTTGATGCGGTATCAGATTGTAACTTTGAAAGACAAAGCCAATATCATGATTTCGGTAACTATCCCAATCTTTATCTTTAAATTTTTTAGTACTTACACCATTGATCAATAGATCACCATCAGTATAATGATCAAGTCCACCAATGATATTTAATAATGTCGTCTTACCACTACCAGAATGGCCTAAAATCGAAACAAACTCATTGTCTCTAAAAGCTAACGAAACACCCTTTAAAGCATCTTGTTTTAATGAGCCAGTAATATATGTTTTCGTAATGTTGTTAAGTTTTAACATCTAATAAATCTCCATTTTCATATTTAAGGATTATAGCACCCATTTTTTACGTTGGTCAACAAACATACGATACTCTTTGTATAAACAAATAACTTTTCCAAAAAAAGCTTAAAAGTCTCAACTTTCTAATTACACTTATTAAATGTCTTTCTATCCAATGTTCATCCCATTTTTAAATCAAAACTAAAGGCATCAGTTTTTACTAATGCCACTATCTTAGTTATTTTCAAGCAACCATTTTACATATCTTCTTAGCTCACTTAATGGATGATCGGGGAATTATTCATCAAACATTTCATTCTCTGAAAAATTCATTAAGAAGCCTTCCCTATAATTTACATCATATGGATCACTTGCATAGCTTTCGACTATTTTATCAAATTTCAATTTCTTATCAGGATATTTCCTCTCAATCAAGTTTTGATAAATATTGAATCCAACACTATCTCTTAAACCAGTAGTTGCTCTCTCAGCAAAATTTGCATCGATAAAATAATCTACTTCATTGACCTTCACATTACAATTTAATTGATAAGTTACTATTGGCCAGGACTGATCCTTTTTATAGAATCTTATTTTTCTGATCGAATAAATAAACTTATTACCATTTTTAGTAATACCATTTTTGCATTCAATGATCCCACTATTTTCATTTAAGTTATCTCACAATGATCTAATAGTATCTTCAATCGAATCATAATCCATCGCTTGTTTTGAATCAACTATCCAAGAAAAGACTAATCCATCACAACTATTTGTGATATACCTACATCCTATATTAGGCTGTGGCAATTGTTTTGGTAAAGAAAAGCTTAATTCTTCAAACCCTTTCGCTTTTACTTTTAAATCAAAGCTCTTTTTTTCTTTTTTCCTAAATAACATAAACTATTTTGCCTCTATTAATACTTTTTGAGGCCCTCCTCATACATAGCTCATGTTTAAATTGCGATTTTCTTTCTTTGATCAAAACATTTGAGTTCACCACAATGCTGCTACTTTTATCATTTCAAAAAAAAGTGATAAGATTTGACTTCTTACCACTTTACTAACTTAATCTATTAATTCTTTTTCTTACGAACAATGATATAAATAAGTGCTATGTTACCAGCAATAGATGTAGCAGCCAAAGCTAATGCCACATAAACTAATGGATCACGTCTTCCTCCTCTAGGGTAAACACAACCTGCTTGTTGAGTAGTGCCATCAGTATAAGTAATGATCAGATTGCCATTCTTGTCAATGTCAACAGAAGTGATACCTCTGCCATCTTTACCATCAACACCATCTTTGCCGTCTTTACCATCTTTGCCATCTTTACCATTAGTACCATTAGAACCATTTATTCCATTTAATGAATTGATCCAATCTTTCTCAGAACCTGTATATCCATTTTCAACAGCAATCTGATAAGCTGATTTACCTTCATCACCCTTTAATGAAGCAAGCCATTCTTCTTCGCTCATGATACTTGGATTATGCTCTGCATCACTAACAGTATCTTTATAAACTGTATAACCTGAGATAAGTCCTAATCCTTCTACAGTAGCAATAATGACATTTTCTTTTACGTCATCCCATACAATATCTTGATAAGAACCATCATCATGATATTCATTCATTGCTTTATTGAATAGTTCAACAAACTTTAAAGCATACTCCTCAGCATTAATGCAACCTGAAGTAGACTCTTTAAATTCATTTTCTTTCATTTCTGCAATGCTCTCATAGATCTTAGAGAATTCTTCTTCTGTTAAATCTGGGTAATTACTCTTTAAGAATTCACTTGCCCAATTTAGATAAACCGAATAAGCTGCACCATTATCGATACAAGCTTTAATGAACTCTTCTTCACTTAAAGCAATGATCGACTCATCAGTCTTTTTTAATGCTTCTACATAGACATCATACCAACTATTTTCATCAGTATGTAAACTATACCAATCACTACTTGAGATCAACTTATCCGTTGTCACTGATTCAACATAGATCTCATAAGCAGTTTTTCCACGTAATTGTTTTACCCATTCAGACAATGTGCCCTCAAAGCCTTCTTGAACAGCTAATTCATAAGCTGAATAGCCATCCTCACCATAAAGAGATTCTAACCATTCTTCTACGGTTCCTTTAAAGCCCTCATATTCACAAGCAAGCTCATAAGCTGATTTACCATTTTCACCAGTAGCCCCTACTAATGACTCTAACCATTCAGCTTCTGTTCCTTGATAACCATTTTCTTGAGCGATCTGGTATGCTGACTTGCCATCAGCACCCTTTAATGATGCCAACCATTCTTCAACTGTTCCTTCAAAGCCTTCTTCAACCGCAAGATCATAAGCTGATTTACCTTGAGTAACAAACATTAATGACATATCATTAGAATTGATACTCTCTAATGCATCAACACCATTAGCCTTGATGCTACATCTTACCGCAAATGAGAAGATATTTCCTGGAGTAGTAGTTGATGTATCAGGGAAATAACTATAACTTACTGTTCCATCTTCATTGATAGTGACATCAAGTGGTGCACTGCTTAAAGAAGTCCATTCACTCTTTGTAGCATCGTTACGGATATAAACCCTATATTGCAATTCCTCTGCAGTATAAAACTTTCTGCCTGAGCCATCATCTTCAGCCACTTTCCAAGCAAGAGTTATCTGTTTTTTACCATCTACACTCTTTTCGCTTACGCTTAATAAAGTCACTGGTGAAACAGGAGCACTGATATTTTTAACAATATGATGTAACACAGGCACATACATATCAGTTGTACCACTTGAAGTTGTCTGCTGACCAACTTTTATATCACCAGCCGCAAATGCCCAATCAAAACCATAAGCATCAATTGTCTCACTTGATGCAGCAGCATTTTTAACAAGAGCAGATTTATTGATATTCGTAACGGAAGTAGCGACACCAGTGCCATTAGTAAATGTTGAAGAGCCACCATGATTTCCTTGATGAGAATAATTGTAATTTACTCCACCATTCGCCCATTTATGACCACCCTTCAATTGAACAAATACCGTAACTCCTTTATTAGTTGACCAAGTATTTGTACTAGCACTACTTGTACTTAAGGTAACAGAAGTGCTTCCAGCTGAATGTCCTAATGATACCCAAGTAGGTGTAGTGGTAAAATTACCAGTACCATTACTATCATTACAAATATAACTATCGCTATCATCAAAACCCTTTCCACCTAATGTTTGAGAATAATTCCATGGATTACCCTCATTAGTGAGTAGTGATGAATCCTCTATTTTAACTAGTGTTGTCGGTTTACTACCATCATATGTTGAATAATCCGCAACCTTCTTATTATAGTCTTCAATAACATTATTATAATCATCTACTGATATTTGAATATAAACAGGTGCTTGTCCTACTGTAAAAGTAACTTCTGGTGTTACATCGGTATTTGAATCAGCATTTTTTACTTCATACGTATAATAATAAACTGGACACCTTCTAAGTATTACAGTATTTTCAGTTGTAGCACTAAATGAAGCAGTAAAAGAAGTTGATTGAGTTTTACTCCAACCATGATTATTTCCAATAATAAATCCACAACTTGCGGTAATATCAAAGCCAAATCCTGCAAACTCATAAACGTTTGAAGAAGCAACTACTTGCCCTATATGATTATTAGTCCAACTATGACTAACACTCTTAGAATAACTACCAGTTACACTATAAGTAGTAGAACCATTGCTTTGACCCAATTCAGCAAACGAAGGAGCGGCTTGAATAACTGCTTGTACTTGCACATCAGAATAGCCATAGTCAACACCTTTATATTCAAGTTCTAGACCATCTTTAGTATCACAGTCTAAAGCTACGATTTCACTACTATATCTATCTTCAACATCACTATTTTCGTCAACGCACAAATATCCACCATACTCTAACAAATTACTACAATAATATCCAGAATTATCGTTAAAAGTAGTCTGACTTTGTCCATCTTCACTAGGTACATCATCCTCATATACACCACCAATAGTGATTAAGGCTGAACAATCATTATGATAACTGTTACTCTTATAACCGATAAGTATCATCAATTGTTCTCTTCCTGCCCAGTTATCATCAAAGTTAGCTGCTACTACTGATTGAATATAAGCATTAGAAATTGTACGCCAATCAACTGCGTAATCTTCTTCCATGAAATAATCTGCGGTATAAACTGCTGTTGGTTCACATGAACCTGCAGCAAATCCATATAATACACCATCGATAAATAAATTTTCTTGTTTTCCTTTACCATTCAATGCTACGAATTCAACACCTGATCTAGGTTGGAGGTCATCATCGTAAAGGCCTCCTTCTTTCCAAGCACACGCATTTACAGCAGCACTGAAATATCTTGTCTGGATTTGACTATTTATAGCACTATAGATTCCTACAGCTAAATTATCAAATTGTTCATCATAATACCAAGGATCACTATTGTAATGAGATGCCCCAGGATCCTTACTATAATTATCACCTTTCTGAGTAACTTTTGTACCGGCAACAGCTATTTCATTGTATCCATCACCATCTGCATCTCCAATTGATAGACCAGGATTTCGAGGACTATCCCAATATGTATAGCCATCACTGTATACATTGCTTTGCGCTTCTACATATATACCACTAGTTTTGGTATTGATGACTTCATAATTCTCTACTTTACTTCCATAAGAAACAGCTAAATAAGGGACAAATCTACGCATGTCTCTACTATCATCACTGTCAGCTCGACTCATATTAGTAAGAACTACCAAATCTTCGATGCCATCATTATTTAAATCTCCAGAATCCAATGTACAACACAATTTATCATAAGGATTATAACTTTTTTGCCAATTTTGCTCTTCGCCTCCAGTTGTATACAATGGATGAATCAAAGTATCAAAAATGTCGCTCTTAGAATAAGTGATATTTCCATTTGCATCCTTACTCCAATTAATCTGCACTAATCCAGTATCACCAGTTGTATTATGACCATGGCCTGGGAAATATAAAACTACACTATCTTTACCCGTACCATAATAATCACCTGCGGTAACTGTCATGAAATTTAACATTTCATGTCCATATAATTCATCAGCAATGTCTTCCCAATTCAAAGTTCCGATAGTAACTATCTCTGATTGAGTATTTGTTGAATAGTCATACATCCAAGTAACGAACTTAGCATTATCATCATCTACTGGATCTAATGCTACATAAGCTACACAATTATCTCTTGAACCACCAAATGGATTAAAAGCAACTGCTCTGATCAAAGAGTAATTGACATTCTGAGAAACGGTTTTTCCTTCAGCGAAGTTTGAATACAATTCGCCATTATTCGTGCTAAGAGTAATACCATTAAAAGTATCATTAGAATCATAATATTTAGTATTAACTACAGGGGTTTTACCATAGTATTTTCCTTCTTTTGTAGTTGTAGAACTATCATAACCATCCAAAATGACAGCACTAGCATTTCCATCATAACTTCTAACAAGCAATAACTCACTCATAACAGTAGCCATGTGTGTCTCACCAACAGCATATCCCAAAGGGTTAAGACCACTTTCCTTATGTTCTTCAAATCCTTTCGGGGCATCATTGTTTGTCATTGCCTCAACAATAGATTTTTTGCTTCCATTTTCAATGGAAACTACATCTACCTCTGTTGAATTCTCGCTTGACTGAGTAACTGTTCCAACTGTTTTTTCCGCAATCTGATTCCACACAATTGTAGTTTCATCTTGGCTTGACTCATCATCTGCCTTAATCATTGTGAAATTAGAAGGCAAAATGGATAATGTTAATATTAGTACAAAAAAGACAAGAGATACTTTTCTACCGCCTTTTTTTAAACTTTTGATAATATTGCTCTTATTATTCATAAAGTTCCTCCTTTAAACGAATCAATGATAGCATATTCACCTTTTATTGTTAATATTTTTTCAAAAAAGAAAAAAGGGCAATTAGCCCTCTTGTTCACTGTTATTTTTATCTTGTTTCTTTCTTTTTTTTACACATTGATCTAATAAATATTCAATCTGTCCATTTAAACTACGGAAATCCTCTTCAGCCCATTGTGATAGATCATCGTATAACTGAGCAGAAACTCTTAATGGTATCTGCTTACGGCCTTTTTCATTCACTAATAGATACTACCTGAATTGACTACTGGTTGGGCATCCTTATTTCCACAGAGAACAACTAATAGATTAGATACCATCGCTGCTTTTCTTTCATCATCAAGATCAACAACATTATTCTCTTTTAATCTTTCAAGTGCCATTTCAACCATTCCCACAGCACCATCAACGATCATCTTTCTTGCATCAATGATAGCTGATGCTTGTTGTCTTTGTAACATGACAGAAGCGATCTCTGGTGCATAAGCTAAATATGTGATCCTAGCTTCAACAATCTCCAAACCAGCCATATTAACTTTGCTTTGGATCTCTTCTTTGATCTTTTCTGCTACTAAAGTACTAGATCCTCTCAATGATTTTTCATCGTTGATGCCATCACCATCAGTATCAACATTGCTTGCTACATCATATGGGTATCTCTGAACGATATTTCTTAAAGCACTATCACATTGTAAAGATAAGAACTCTTTATAATTGTCAACTTCAAATACAGCTTTAGCAGTATCAACTACTCTCCAGATAACAGCAATACCGATCTCTACTGGATTACCTAAACAATCATTGATCTTTTGTACTCCATTATTTAACGTCATGACTTTTAAAGATATCCTTTTAGAAACAGCAGTTGTTGAACCATCAGTAGATTCGTTATGAGAAATGACGATATTTGGTTTTGGATCATCAACGCTTTGATTCAACTTAGTAGTAGCTGCAGGATTAACTGCAATACAGAATGGATTCACAAAATAGAAACCATTTTCTTTTAATGTACCAACATATTTACCAAATAAAGTTAAAACTAATGCTTCCTGTGGTTTGATGACTTTTAATCCCAGGGCCAATATCCAAGCAAACATTATGTAAACAATAGTCAAAAAAATGATAATACCATTTTCAAGAGCAGAACCAACTATCAATAAAACGATAGCAGCTAGATAAGAGAAGATCAATAAAAATAACACTAATCCTCCGTTTTTGTTTTTGTTCAATACAATCTCTTTCATAAACAATTCCTCCATTGATATCAATATGATATCATCGAGATATTACAATGTCAACATTCAAAAATACCTTTTCATAAAAGTTACTATCATCCTCGTTATGCTGTATTTTATTTATTAAAAAACATATAGTGCCCAACACAAAATTTGGAAAAGCAACTACAATGATTTTGATGCAATAGATAATTATATGATATGTACTCGTTAACAGAAGATGACAAACAAAGTATTGGTTGGATAAGATAAATCTATCCAACATACTAAAGATTACTTATTTGTACGAGAAATTGATGTTAATATCCAAACAACAGCGATCATCAGAAACACAAGCTGATTCTTATAATAAACTCATTGATAACTCAAAGTAAGCAATGATAAAAATTGTGTACTGCAACCATCTGTTTCAGAAAAAACAATGGCAATAGTTTCATTCAATTTCATGAAGACTATGCCCTTAAAAACAACTGTACAGAGCTAAAAATAAATAAAGTTGCCAGAAGCATGTATAACAAGTTAGGTTATACTGAAGTAGATATCATTCCTACTAACTTCAATGACATACTAGATATAAAACTTATGCTTCCTGAATTATTTCTAGGTAAATAACATAAAAAGGAGTCGTTTTAAACAAACTCCTCAGTAACTTGATCACATTCTAAAAATTAAATTTTTTACTTTTGATAGGCAATCTTTCCTTCAACAATTGTATAAAATAAGTTCAGATCATTATCAGTGATGATGATATCAGCATCTTTTCCAGAATCGATCGAACCCTTATGATCAAAGATACCTAACTCTTTACATGCATTGACCGAAGTCATTTTAACAATGTCCTTGATCTCTAAATTAGTAAATGCTTTGATATTTTTCATACCTTCAATAGCTGTTAATACACTGCCTGCTCTAGTAGATTGACCAGTCAATCTAGCATCCAAGCCTTTAACCGTGACATCCATCCTTCCTAATTTATATTGACCATCTTTTAAGCCAGCAGCCATCATGCTATCTGTGATCGCTATGACTTTGTCAATTCCTTTACATTTGATGATCATCCTTAATGTTGCTGGATGCAAATGATGTCCATCACAGATCACTTCTGTATAGATATCACTTTCTAAAGCAGCACCAACGATACCAGGAGTATGATGTTCAAATGGTCTCATAGCATTAAATAAATGAGTAGCCGTTTTTGCTCCTGCTTCAATACATTGACAACTTCTTTCATAAGTAGGACCACTATGACCTATTGCCATTACTACTCCTTTATTGGCTCCTTGCTTAATGACTTCTATAGCATTATCTACTTCACCAGAAATAGTCATCATCTTTAAAGTCCCTTCAGCTCTTTCAAAAAACTCATCAAACTCTTCCACAGAAGCATTTTTTATCATTTCAGCAGGCATAGCCGCTTTAAACTCTTGAGCAAAATAAGGACCCTCCATATGTATTCCTAAAAGTTTCGCTCCTAAATGTTCTTCTTTTTGATATTGTTTTAAATAGTCTATACATCTCAACAAATTATCCTTACTATCGATCAATAGTGAAGCTAAAAAACCCGTAGTACCTTTTGAAGCATAAAATTCAGAAAGTTTTTCAAAATCTTCTATACCAATATTATTGATATCATAGCCATTACCACCATGAGTATGTTGGTCAATGATCCCTGGTAAGACCATCAAACCATTAGCATCAATAATTTGATCATTACTTTCAGCAATATGATCTTCAATACTAACTATTTTACCATCCTTGATCAATAAATCCTTTTTGACTAATTTCTCATCAACTAGCACTAAACCATTTTTAATTAACATTCTCTTTACCTCTCTTATATAGTTAGAAAAAAATCATCAACCTTACATTCAAATAATAGCATTTTCTTTACTATTGTAAAGGAATTCTCCTTTCAAAAAGTGAAACCATCACTCATTCCAAGTAAAAAAATACAGACTTTAAAACAAATCTGTACTTTTCAATTCTCATTTAAGAGTTTTCTGCTGGTTGTCAGCCGTGATACTCAGTTAAGATATCAACGATCTCCATAGTAAATATGGCAATCGCATAAGGCGCCGAAATCCCCATTAAGTCCCCGGCGTGGACTTCGACTCTCCCTCAATCGATGAGTTTAATATCATTAAAATATTAACGAGAAAGAAGTTTACCCTGTTCTTTCTACCAGTTCAACTTTTACGAT
>CAVAAT010000036.1:0-17672 GCA_963586925.1 Erysipelotrichaceae bacterium | reverse complement strand
AACTAAAGGTGATAGTCAACACTTTTTTTAACTAAATTTGCTGTTTTTACCAAGTTTTTTAATTTTTCAAAAAAAAGACCGAGTTTTACTCAGTCTTTTTACCATCATTACTATCAAACATCTCAAATTGCTCCATGGCTTTGATGAATATATCACTACGATATACGCCTTTTTCTTTAAGAGTGTTTAACATTGTGTCTAGAGCTAACTTATAGTCATTAGCTTCTTGTGATATATGAGCTAAGATGATCTCCTTAGTATTACCGTTGATACATCTACTCATCAATAATGCACTATCTTCATTAGAAAGATGTCCATTATCTGACAATATCCTTTTTTTGATCATCGTTGGCCTATTAGTCTGCATCAATAGTTGTGGGTCATGATTGCTTTCGATCACATAGTAGTCAGCATGTTTGATGAGTTCCATATTTTTTTTAGAGACATAGCCTGTATCAGTGATGTAGACTAAAGTCTCTCTACCATCAAAGATGATATAACCAACTGTTACATCACAATCATGACTTAAAGGTATTGGTAAGATCGTAAGATCTTTTATCTTAAATATCTCTAAAGGCCTTATCAATTTACTCTTAACATCTGCAAAAGTAATAGGTGAGTAGATTGGTATGTCTTTAAACATTTTTAGCTGACTGATATGATCTTTATGACTATGAGTTATCAGCAATCCATCAGCATTATGATAATCAAAATCCATCCTATCAAAGCACTTGTTTAAATAATTCTTTGTTGAGCCACAATCTAAGATGATCCTAGTGTCCTTACTATCGATAACTGTACAATTACCCTTTGACCCACTAGCTAAAACCGTAAAGTGCATTAGTATCTTCCTGCCTGTTCACATGGTAAAACTGTACAAGGATCTACCATTATTCCATCAATCCAAACACCAACATCAATATGCGGACCTGTACTGATACCAGTACTACCGATCTGTCCAATGACTTGACCTCTTGTGATAGTATCACCCACATTATAGTATCCAGGCACATTCATATGTAGATAACGCATGATGATGCCTTTACCACAATCCACATAGTAATAGTTACCCATTGAAGAACTATAACCTTTTTCAATAATAGTTGCATCACAACAAGCTAAAACTGGCCCATAAGGATTATAAAGATCATTGAAATCACAACCATGGTGACCGGCATAACCATAATAATCACAATAAATATAAGCATTATTACATGGTAATGAGAAGAATATTCCTCTACTATCAATAGCAGCATTGTTAAAACGATAACTACCAACAGTCGGCTCAACTACTACCGTAGAAAATTCTTGACGATAACCAGAAATGACGCCATTGACATAAACATCAGTATACATTACATCGTTATAACCTGTAGCAGGAGCCACATCTTCAATGACTTGACCCACTTCAACTTTTTCATCAAAAGTATAAGTAGATTCACCTGGATAAGTTACTTCTTTAACATAACGCTGTTGTTCAACGACAACATTGATCGGTGAATTAAAATAAGTGATATTCAATTGTTGACCTGCGACTAATGGCTGATCTACATCATAAAGATCTTCATTGATCGCAATTAATTGAGTAGCTGTTAAACCATTTTGACTGGCAGCACCTAAAACAGTATCATATGCTTGAACTGTGTAGTATTCTAATTCATAATCTCTACCATAACATAAATAAGCAAAAATACTATCAACATCGGAAAAGACTTCGTCAACATTAGCTCCCGTTTCCTGAGCCTTGATCGTCTCCTCGATATAAACATTGACATCTTGAGTCCCATAAGTAGATAGATCGACGATAGTTTCGTGATTAGTTAATTTAACATATGTGCTCTCATCTGTGAAACACAGAACAAACTTCTTTAAAGCATCTTTAAAATCATCTAAGGATTTAACATAGATCGTATCACTAAGATCTTCACCTTTGTATATATCGATCTGAACTGCCTTAACAACAAACATATCATTATCAATTAGATAACGAATGATCTGACCATCCTTATTCTCATAGACCCAACAACTATTCTCAGTGATCGTGTAAATATCTGAGTCAAGAGAGATATTGTAACCCTCAAAAGCAGTTCCAACCAATTTCTCTTTTTCTGATTCGATAGTTCTTTCCAATAAACTATCATCTTGTAAAACTCCAACCAAAGTGCCACGATAATAGATCTTAGTGATCTTCTGTGGTTTTAAAGAAACTGACGTTATTTTTTGAGCAACATATGCTTCTTCTTCATTGATCTCTACTGAATCGATAGTCAAGCTCTTACCAACATTACTTGGGAAAAAGTAACTGAGTGCAACAGCTAGAAATACCGACACTACGATCAATATCGTTTTATTTCTTTTATTCATTTTCTTCTCCCATTTTCTTCGTATAGAAAGCATTATATCTTGAATCAAATGCTAGATCGATATTAGCTAAAGATCCATTACGATGCTTTGCGATGATGACTTTAATAGTCTGATCATCCTTTCTACTTCCATCCTCATTAAAGTTTTCTTTGCTATCACGGTGCAAGAACATAACTACATCGGCATCTTGCTCGATAGCACCTGATTCCCTTAAATCTGATAATTGCGGTAATTTACCCTTTTCTCCCTTTTCAACTGAACGAGATAATTGTGAAAGAGCGATTACTGGCACTTTTAATTCTCTCGCTAATTGTTTTAATGATCTAGATATCTCTGATACTTCTTGTTGACGATTATCGCCTCGACTTACCGATGGTGTGACTAACTGTAAGTAGTCGATAATGATCATATCAAGGCCTGTCTCTTGTTGTTGTTTACGGCATTTTGCGAATATCTCATTTATCTTGATCGCTGAAGAATCATCCATGAACAACTGAGCATTTTTTAATTTAGTAACTGCTTCATCAATCTGAGCCCAATCTTTATTACTGATATATTTACCAGTTCTGATCTTCTCGCTTTCTACATTAGCAGTAGCTGACAACATTCTCATTGCTAGATGGATAACTGGCATCTCAAGTGAAAATATTGCCACCTTTTTAGAATATTTAACTGCCGCATTAGCAGCTAAGTTTAAAGCATAAGCTGTCTTACCAACAGATGGTCTAGCAGCTACAATGATGAGATCTCCTGGCTGGAAACCATTAGTTACCTTATCAATATATGTAAAACCCGAAGGAACACCTGTCATTTGCTGATGTTCTTGTAAATAGTTGATCCTATTTATTAATTCATTAAAAGCATCCTGACTTTTAGTGAGTTCGGTAGTCTTTCGTTCACGACTGATCTGGGTGATCAAACTTTCAGCCTCATTTAAAACATCATAAGGAGCATATTGCCCTTCATAACACTTTACTCTGATCTGCTCACATACTTCAATCATCTTACGTAATAGTGCCTTTTCTTTTAATGTTGAAAGATAGTATTCACTATTACTACCACTGATAGCTACATCTGTTAAATGTAAGATATATTCAGTACCACCAACAGAATCTAATTGTTGAAGATCACTTAATCTAGTAATGACACTATTGACCTCAATTGGTTTATTTTCATTCTGCAAAGCTAAGATCGTTGAATATATTCTCTTATTTTGTTCATCAAAAAAATCACTTACTTGTAAACCTTCATCAAAAGCAAGTTGAACTGTCTGGGGATACAAAAACATTGAGCCTAATAAGGCCTGTTCTGCTTCAATGCTAGCTGGTACATTTGCTGGCATGGAAAAACTCCTATAAACTTACGACATTTACTTTAACTTGAGCTATTACATCCTTAAAGAGTTCAACCTTCAAAGAATATGAACCAAGTTTAGTTATATTGTCGTTATCAATGAATTTTCTCTTATCTAATTCGATCTTATGATTCTTTGCTAATTCTTCACAGATCTTCATAGTTGAAACACTACCAAAAAGCTTACCATCCTTACCTGCTTTTAAAGAGAAAGTAAGAGTGATCTTTTCAATCTGTTCTTTAAGTTTAAGAGCCTCAGCCTTCTTTTCAGCTTGTTCTTGTTGATATTGTTGCTTTTGTTGACCTAAAACTTCTAAAGCTTTATCACTAGCTAACACAGCTAATTTGTTCTTAATAAGATAGTTACGGCCATAACCATCAGCTACCTCTTTTACTTCGTCTTTTTTTCCAACGTTTTTAACGTCCTTCAGTAATATTACTTTCATTGATAATTCCTCCTTGCGATTGATAATCATTGATCGCTTTTAATAACTGCTCATTAACTTCACTAACTGTAGTGCCACTTTTCTGCAAGCCAGCCGCATTGAAGTGCCCACCACCACCTAATTTTTCTAAGATCAATTGTACATTAACTTTACCATTACTTCTTGCTGAAACAGCAACGTTATTTGTATCAATATGACCGATAACAAAGGAAGCCTCAATTTCTTTTATCGTACAGAAATAATTTGCTCCTTGTGCTAAAGCTGTACGTGAGAAGAATCCTACACTTTTTGGTACAGCACTGACCACTATATTACCAGGCAAGATCGTCATATATTTAGTGATACTGACTTTATTGATAAATCCTTGCAAATCTTCTTTTAACCAATCATTCGCCAAAGTAGTATCAGCTTTTTGTTTCTTTAAATAAGCGCATACTTCAAATGAACGAGCATTGCAACGATTCTTTAAGTTATCAGTATCTACTAATAAACCAGCATACATGATCGTTGCCTCTAATTCCGTTAGTTCGATCTCTTTATTTTGATACTGTATCAGTTCACTGACAAGTTCTACTGCCGAAGAAGCAGCTGGTTCATTATAGATCATCATAGCAGCGATATTAGTTTCACTCTTCTTACGATGGTGATCGATGATAGCGATCCTTTCAGCTTGTTTAACTAACAATGGACAACTAGTAAGATCAGCACTATGGTGATCGACTACAATGACTAAAGTATCCTCATCAAGCAATGACAATGCTTCCTGTTCACTGATAAAGATATGATTTTGAATAAGTTCCATGATCGAAGCTTCATAGATACCATCAGTAACTGGTTCTATAGCTATATCATTAAAGACGATATAGCTTCTTTTCTCACAACCACCAGCGATCTTACTGACAGCTAAAGCCGAACCTAAACAATCAAGATCAGCATCTTTATGTGGCACAATAATGATCTGCGAACTATCATTGATCAACTGTTGTAAGCCATTAGCCATGACCCTAGCTCTTACTTTTGATACTTTTTCACTAGCTTCACTACTAGTACCATAGAATACTACCTCTTTATCATATTGCTTAACAGCAACCTGATCGCCACCTCTAGATAAGACAAGTTCAAACAAGCTATTTAAACTATCATCAAACTCATCATAGTTAGGATAACCATAACCAAAGCACATACTACAAGTGATATCAACATTTAATTTCTTTGCTTCATCTTTAACATCTTCTAAGATCGTAAATCTAGACTCAACCATTTTATCAAAATGTTGTCTATCATTAACCACTAATAACCTATCACTCTTGATCCTACGGATTAAGCCACCATTTTGAACAACCCAACTGATGACTTTTTGTCTAATGTTAGTATTTATCAAAGCAATTCGCTGTTCATCTTCATTTTGAATCGTTTCATCATAATTATCTAAGCTGATAAGTCCTAATACAACTTGACTATTATAATGTTCCCTCTTTAATCTCTCTAACTCTGTAACATCTTTAACAAATATAGCTTGTTCATCTTCACTTTTACTATATTGATAGATCTTGCCGTCTTGTTCTACAAAAATGATATCCTCACTACCTTTAAATAGCTTTTCAAGCCCAGGAATAGCTTTAGTGATCTTTTCGCCCATCAAAGAATCATTCTCCTGTTCCAAAAAATCACTGATCCAAGTGATATAGTATTCATCATCATAAATGATGATACCTGTCCTACCATATTCTAAAGCTAATTTAGCATCATTGCCTAAGATCCTACTAATATCAAGATCTCTCTGTTTCTTTTCAAATTCATAAAAGAAGAAGAAATAAATGATCTCAACAAGGAATATAACTAAATAAATGTACACTAAAAAACCATACTCTATCTTGAGTAAAAATTGAAAGATGAATACGATCGTTAATTGTAAAACAAAGATCAACGCCGCATACAATTTAAGCCTGACGGTTTTGTTGTTCAACATTTTTTCTTAACTCCTCAATAATCCTTTTTCTAAATCCCGAAAAGATATCAAATATTCCAAGTCCAACAACGACTGTTGAAAGCAAGATACAAACGATACCGATCAATAAAGAACTAGCAAAATTAGCCTTCCTATTGCCTCTTCTCAAAGCAATAAAAGTAGCAATACAAATATAACCAAAGAAATAACAGATAGCTAAAGCAATGAGTTCTAATGGTTGGATGATATTATCATAATCATTAATACCCATGAACTTAGCTCCCATAGTTGCAAATAATATCGCAAATACCACAAACTTTAACCAATTAGGGCAATAGATCTCACTTATCGGTTTCATTGGTGGTAAAGTAGCGATCTTCAAACGTTTTAAAGCAATATAAGCTAATAGATGCACTAAAATACCCTCAAGAACACTACTTAAGATACTGCTAATGATGATGATAGTCATAAGCATATTATCGCCAAACATACTCAAAATAGCACTAGCAACCTCAGGATTAGATTTACCGATCTGTTGTGAATACATTTGAATTACATCTTGCAAGATCTTTAGCTCTTCCGTTATATCATAACCAAAGAAACTAGCAAATACAAATGTTGATAAAAACATCACAACAAGTGATACTGCAATGACTGATCCGATCAAGAATAATCCACTTTTGCCATTCATTAATCCTTGTCCATAGATCACACCAGCGATGACCGATGCAAAAACATAGAAAGTACTAGTGGAAATAGGTCCAGCTAATACAATAGTCAATAATAGCATTGCTAGACAAGTCAATAATGTATCACGCAAGTCAAACTTGCAACGATAAACGATAACGATGATTGGAATTATCCAAAAGAAATAAATATCAATAAAATTTGCTGTTAAACGATTTATATAAACCAATACTCCAACTAGTGCAGCAAATAAAGCACCATATGTAATACTGCTTACTCCTTTGCGTCGCATAAAAACACCTCCGGTCAAAATAAAATAATCCAGTCCACATTTATTATAAGCATAAACTGAGTTTTTGTAAAATATGTGAAATATCGTTAGAATCCCAAAAATATGGCAAAAACTATTTTTTTCCTTCTCTGCTACCTATAAATTTGATGGATATCCTTTTGATGATCACTCTATAAGATCTTTTTATTTGTTGAATTTAATTGATATTTGATTTCGATTTATTCAGACTGCATATAGAGATCACTTTAACTTTAATACCATCTAGGCCAAATTAAAAACTCCCTAATGTGGGAGTTTTCATTGATCAATTAATCTACAACGTATGGTAATAAAGCCATTTGACGAGCACGTTTGATTGCTACAGCCAACATACGTTGATACTTAGCACTAGTGCCTGTTACACGACGTGGAATGATCTTACCATTAGGTGAGATGAATTTCTTTAATAATTCAACATCAGTGTAATCGATGTATTCGATCTTATTCTTTGTAAAATAACAAACCTTTTTTCTGCTAGGTCTTTGTTTTTTATTGAATGCCATTTTGTTCCTTTCTAGAACGGAAGATCATCAGCTGATATTTTTAATGTCGGTGTCTGATCTGCCATATCATCATAATTATCGTCAGGATAATAAGGTGTACTTGCATTATTGACAGCAGAATTCTGACGACTTTCACTTGTACTTCTGCTCTCTAAGAATGTAATGTTTTCACAATATACTTCCGTAACGTACACTTTTCTACCTGGAATATTAGGATCATCATAATTTCTTGTTTGAATACGTCCTTCTACTCCAATCTGAGAACCTTTATGCAGATAACTACACATCAACTCAGCTGTTTTCTCCCACGCAACACAGCTAATGAAATCAGCTTCTTGAGTGTTTGAATTAGAAGAATTTGAACTTTTTCTTCTACTTACAGCAAGAGTGAATGAGCAAACAGATCTACCTGTTTGAGTTTTGCGCATCTGTGGTTCTTGAGTCAATCGACCCACTAAAATTACTCGATTAATCATTTAGTTCACCAACTAATCTCTCTTGACGATCATATGACGAACAACATTAGCATTGATACGACATATACGATCAAATTCACTAACAACTGCGCTGTCAGCAACAACAGTCATTACAACATAGTATCCTTTAGTCATATCTTCGATCTTGTAAGCAAACTCTTTCATTCCCCATTCGTCCACTTTTTCAATAGTGCCGTTACCATTAGTAACGATCGCACTAAGTGTCTCCATGGTTTCCTTACGAGCAGCCTCTTCCAAAGATGAATTCAGGATATACATGATCTCATACTTTTTCATGGTCTACCTCCTTTTGGTCTATCGGTCCTAAACGGACAAGGAATAAATCTGTGCAGATTTACCCATACGGTAATTATTTTACCAAATATAGTTCGTTATGTAAAGTCAAGAATTATTTCCTTTCACTATTATATTAGTCAACAAGTATAATAATTCCCTAAACTAATTCTTGAATTTTGCCATAAACTTTTCAATATCATCAATTTCCTTAATGATATCTTTGCTTAAGCATTCACATCCATTCTCAGTGATCAATAAGTCGTCCTCAATCCTTACACCAATTCCTTCATCTTCTAGATATAAGCCAGGTTCATTTGAAATGACACATCCTGGCCTTAATGGCACTTCTCTAATAGAGATATCATGAGTTTCCAAGCCTATACTATGAGAAACACCATGCCAATAGTAATCAGTTACTTTCTTGCCATTTTCTAATAAACCAATATTTTTTAATTCAACTTCGTAGAATTCAACAACTTTCCTATTTAGATCGATAGTTGTAAGACCTGGTCTTGCGATCTCTTGAACCATCTTATTAGCTCTTAAAACAATATCATAGATCTGTTTCTGTCTTTCAGTAAACTTACCATTTACTGGGAATGTTCTACTGATATCAGCATTGTAATATTTATAAGCAGCGCCAAGATCACACAATACCATCTCATCACTCTTAGCATAATCTGTATTTTCAGTATAGTGTAATACTGTCGCATTCTTACCAGTTGCACAGATTGTTGTGAAAGCATGATCACATTGATGACATTTCAAAACAAAGTCAAAATAAGCTTCAAGCTCATTCTCGTAGATGTTCTCACGAGAATTGTTCATCATAGTTTGAATACCTTCATTTGTCACTTCAATAGCTTTGCGCATCATAGCTATCTCTTCATCATCTTTGACCATTCTTAAGGTGCAGATCTCGTTAAAAATATTTAATACTGTTAGATTTGGCATTTTCTTTCTCAAATCATAAAACAATTCACTAACAACATTAACTTGGTTAAGTTCTTGCTTAGTGATATCGCCACATAAGATGAACTGTTGGATAAGACCGTATCGACTTACGATACTAAAAATATCTTCTTCTAGTGATTCAACATAACGAATATCATAGATACCACTTATCTTGCTAGCTTCTGCAGGTAAGATCTTACCACCTACCCATTTAGCCATTCTTTCATCAAATGGTTCAATGAATAACATCTGTTGATACTCGCCTTCATCCTTTTTAACCATGACTAGATATAAGTTCTCTCTATCTATTCCTGTAAAATAATAGAAGCTACGATCAACTTTGAAAGGATACTTCTCATCACCAATTGAGTATGGTGCTACTCCAGAGTATAAAACAACGATCGAATACTCTGGTAATGACTTTAATAATTTTTCTCTTCTTAAACTGTAATCCATATTTACTCAAACCTCTTAATATCTTCTAGTGTTGTGACCTTACTATTGTGTCCTGTACTGTTAACACATTTTATTTTCACATCACTATACTTCTCCATAACTGATGCCTCATCGGTTGGCACATAACCATCTTTTTTAGACTTGTAATAAGCCTCTAACAATTGATCAGTATTAAAACCCTGAGGAGTCAAAGCTCTTTTTAGTGTTGAACGATCAACAGTTGTAACTATATAATCATCTTCAACTTTTTTTACTGTATCAACTTCATCTCTAACAAGAATTGCTGCCTCTTCTTTTTCTAAAGTAGCTTTTAACTTTTCTAGATCCTCTTTGATAAGATAACATCTAGCTCCATCATGGACTAATACTTTATCAGAGCTAACTGCTAATAATCCATGGAAGACACTATCGCTTCTAGTTGCTCCTCCAAAGCAATAAGATTCTTTACCACTGGCTCTATTATTAGCGAGATATTGGATCGTCTCTTCATTAGTGACAATGACTATCTGCTTACAATCCTCATCTTCCCTAAATAATCTCAATGCTTTATCGATGACTAAGCTTCCATCACTTAAAGGATATAATAATTTATTTACTTTGCCAGCAAATCTTTGTGATCTTCCAGCAGCAACAATAACTGCACTGTAATCCATAAAACACCTCAATTTCCTTATTATTCTATCACAATATCATTAACTATAAGCATTTTTTGCTTGAATGTTCTATAATCTATTTATGGAAAAAGAGGTAAAAGAAATAGTAAATGATATACTCAAGCAATGCAATGTGGAATTTCAATTAAAAGAAAAGCTAAACAACTTATCTTTTGATACTGGAAGGCTACTAGTCATTTCTATTGGAAAAGCTGCTTGGCAATTAGCACTTATCACTTCAAAACATCTAACTAAAAAGATCGATAAAGGCCTCATTTTGACCAAATATTCTCATTCACAAGGAAGAATTGCTGACTTTGAAATATATGAAGCAGCTCATCCGATAACAGATGAAAACTGCCTAAGGGCTACTGAAAGGATCATTGAATTAGTAAGAGACACTAAAGAAAATGATGATATCATCTTTTTAATAAGCGGTGGTGGTAGTGCTTTATTAGAACTACCTTTAATACCATTAGAACAACTGCAGACTATTAATGAAAAGCTTCTGCATAATGCAGTCAACATCTATGATATCAATCTGATCCGTAAGAAATTATCTCAAGTCAAAGGTGGTAAGTTAGCTAAAATGTGTAAAGGTCACATTCACAATTTCATTCTAAGTGATGTCATTGGCAATGACTTATCTATTGTTGCTTCTGGCCCAACAGTACAAAGTAAAGATGACACAGAAAGAGCCTTAAAATTAAATGAACTATACAATCTAAATATTGATATTAATTTATTGAAACAGCCACTGCCAAAAATAGATAATATTTCTTCTTATGTCATTGGTTCAAATACTTTACTAGCAAAGATAGCTGAAGAAAAATTGACTCAACTTTCTTATGACTCAAATATAGTCACGACAACTTTTACTAATGATGTAAACTTACTTAAAGAAAAAATCTTAGCATTTACTAAAGAAAAATATTCTACTAACAAAGCTTTCATTTTTTCAGGAGAACCAATTTTAACTGTCACAGGTAATGGTAAAGGCGGAAGATGTCAACATCTCATCGCTATTTCCCTTAAAGAAATGGCAAAAACAAAAAATAGTACCCTCATTGCTTTTGGCTCTGATGGTACTGATGGTCCAACTGATGCAGCTGGTGCTTATTGTACAAGCAAAATGGCTCAATCTGCTTTAAAAATAAATATCGATAGCTACATCAATAATTTTGATAGCTATAACTTATTAAAGCAACTAGATGGGTTGATATTTACTGGTCCTACTGGAACTAATATCAATGACCTATACATCTTGTTGATAGAAGCAGATCAATAGTCTCTCTAATACTATTTAACAATCTTTAGCCAAGCTAAGATCGCTACTATCGCACAACAACCAATATAAATTCTTAAGATCTTTACGATCAACGCTGCTAAAGAACCAATAAGTGGTATGATCGAGATAATACTAACAAGAAATCCTACCGCCCATAAAAATACAGAGTAAACAACAAGTAATATCAATAATTCTAATATACCTTTTTTAGCTGTTTCTGATCCAACAAAATAATTAGTTAACTTCATTTTCTTCCTCCATAATCTTTAATTCCCGATAACCTGTATTTTCATCAAATTCTCGAGAAAATAAATACCCATCAACACATTCAATGACTAACTCACAAGTCGTATTGACTAAGCAATTATAACACAAATGACCACCCAAAGTATTACCATTTCGATCGCTTACAGCGATATGTAAATGCACACCATCTAAAGACAATGTACCATTTAAAGAAACTATCTCAAAATCACCAATAGTTTTCAGATAATCTTTCCCACCAGCAAGCCTGACCTCTAATTGTGATACACATCCGACAGCTGATAAAACAACACCAGCTTTTATATCATTTTCTTTTACAATTTTTTCAATCTCTTTTTTTAGGTCTTGCCCTTTTCGTAATCTTTTAACAATATACATACTTATCACCTACGCAATCTTACTCTAACAAAATAAAGGTGTCAACCGACACCAATATTTTTCAAAAATTTTAATTCAAGAAGGGGGAAACGAGGTAATTCTCTTTGAAATTACAATATTATTTAACACTACTTTTATGAAATTTGTATGAAATTTTTTAACAAAAATGAAAATTTTTAAGAAAATTATTTCATATTTTTATAAACGCTTTAATATGCTAATATAAGGAAAAGAATATTAGGGAGATCACAATATGCAGAAAAAGATTACAGAAAGAAAAAACTTATTAGATGAACTCAACAACATCATCGAACCTGGTTACTGTCTTCAACTATTGCCTATATATAATAAGAAGACAGATCTATTATCGCGTTTTAAGACTAAAGAATGGGATTATTATTACATTGGCAATGACCATTATGGTTTAGCTTTGACAATCGCTGATAATGGCTACATGGGACTTGATTCAATTTCGTTTTTAGACTTTGATGAAAAATGGCAGATCACCAAATCACCAATGCAATTTATGACTTTAGGTAGTAAAGATCATCCTTCTTCTTCCACTACTGGTGATTTATCCTCTAAAGGAAAAGGCTATGAACTCACATTCTTGAATGACAATGGTTCAAGGACACTTAAAGGTCACATGGATGATTTCCAAGGAAATAATACGATCTCATATAATATCTCACTTACCGAAACTGGTAAGGATAGTTTAGTCATAGCTACTCCATTTAAAAAGAAAGGACACTTCTACTTCAATCAAAAGATCAACTGCTTACAAGCAAAAGGGCAAGTAACTATCGGTGAAAAGAAGTATGACTTTAATGATTGTTATGGTGTATTAGATTGGGGAAGAGGCATTTGGACTTATAGTAACACTTGGTATTGGAGTTCGCTAAGTTGTGAAGTAGATGGCCTGCCTTTTGGCTTTAACTTGGGTTATGGTTTTGGAGATACTTCGGCAGCTAGTGAAAATATCTTATTTTACAATGGCAAAGCCCATAAACTAGATCAAGTGGATTTTGGCTTGCCTACAAAAGAAGGTAAAGATGACTTTTATGCTGATTGGCATTTCAGTGATAATGAAAATAGATTAGATCTTACTTTTAAGCCAATTTTAGATAGAGCAAGTAAGACTAGTGCTCTTATCATTGAAAGTGACCAACATCAGGTCTTCGGAAGATTCTATGGTCATTGTCAATTGGATGACAAAACAGTTATCAATTTGAATGGACAATTAGGCTTTGCTGAAAAAGTGAAAAACAGATGGTAAAATTTTTCAATGTTCTTATGTAGATGTGATATACTAGTTGCAATATTTATCAAGGTAAAGGTAACTCTATGGCAAAGTTTAAGGAATTTTATTTAGACAAAGAAAAAGATATCGTTATCAAGCTTTATATGAAACGCAATATACTTTCTTATCGTCTAGAGACACCCAATCATAAGAACGGTAATCTAATAACCAATCTTGCAATAGTATTAGATCAGCCAATCTCATACGATGAAAATCATATGAAAGTCATCAAAGGCACTATCCCCTGTTTCATCAAAGGTGATGGTAAAATCGTCTATGTCTTCCGTTTAGCAGGAACTAAGATCGCTAATATCTATCCTGATGGCAAGACAGAGATAAATGCAACAGTGCCAGCTATCTCTAAGACATTGATGTCTCAAACTAAAGATTATAAATATGATATTCGTCATACTCTTATCAAATCTTATATCTTAGAAGATGTTAAATTTAAAACTGATCTACATACCCATGGTAATGCCACCTTAAATTCTGACATTTTGATCGCTCTAGCTATCAAACATCAGATAAGATACCCATTATATTACATTCGTAAACTTGGCTTACAACTATCCAAAGAACAAGAAGTCTTTATAGAAGAACAAAAACAAGAAGTCATCTCTACATTTAAAGAACCTTTAAACTTAGATGACAAACATGATCGTCGCAAAGTAGAAGACAGGACTTTCATTAACTTTGCTGATCTTATCTTGAATAATATTGAAAATTCTACTCAAAATATCAATAAGATCAGAAATTCATTAGTCATCTTAAAAGACTCGCAAGCAGTGTTTACTAACTTAGAGAAATTATATCTATATCGTTATGTCTTCACAAAAGCAGTGGAAGCAAGCTATCGAATCCCTCTTAAGAATTTGGAAAAGATCGAGGATTATGATATCTATAATTATCTAAATAAGATGATCAAAGATATGAACAATCACAACTACCAAGATCTTACCTTATTCCAAGATACACTATTGTGGATTGGAAGGACTTATCAAAAACAACAAGTAAATTATATAGAGATTTCAGATACTACTTTAGTTAAGAACGACCCTTCAATGGTCGAGATGTTAAAAGAAATACATTATATCTTGCCATTAGTTGAACAAGAAACAGGGGTAGCTATCCGTTATCTTGCTGCTTTACGTAGAATACCATTAACAATAGTCAAGGATAATATCACTTCTATTGATTATCTAAGTGAAAATATCGAAGTATTAAAGATAACTTGTAAAGATCCTTATGTTGTAGGCTGTGACTTTGTTGGGGAAGAGATCAATGATATCTCAGAATTAAAAGAAGTCATTAAAGAGATCGTCCAAAAAATAGCCAAAGATGATCCTTACTTCACCATTAGGATCCATGCTGGCGAAAACGATTCCTTAAAATCTAATATGGCTAAAGCTTTATTAGCAGTTAAGGACTCACTATTACCAGGACAAGCTTGTCCAAGAGTCAGGATTGGTCATGGTGTTTATGGTGCAGATTTAAAAACTAAATTAGGTAAACAAACTTTAAGTTTGATCAAAGAACTTAATGTCATCCTAGAGTTCCAACTTACGAGCAATATCAGACTAAATAACCTTACTTCCTTAAGTAAACACCCATTAAAAAAATACCTTGCATATGGCATTAAATGCGTCCAAGGTACTGATGGCTGTGGTCTATATGGTACAGATACGATTGATGAACAATTAGCATTGCAGAACTTGATCAATATCACTAATGAAGAATTCCTATCAATGCGTCAAGTCGAAGATGAAGTTATTAAAAAAGCGACAATCTATTTTAAAAAGAAATCTAAAGCTTTCAAAAAACTCATCAAAGATCAAACGATTGAAGACTATTACACTGAACAGCTCAAACAAGTAGGTTCATCAAATGATAGACCATCATTTAAGATCAATAAAGTATCCACTTATCAGATCTTAAAAGAAAGAGTTCATGATTTGACTTGGGATAAATATCCGATCATCCTAGCAGGTGGTAGTTTCTCAACTGGTGCCTGTCGTATGTGTCAAATAGAAAAAGATATCATCGATAACCTATTAGAAAGATTAGATCCTAATAAATTCTTCTTTGTTATTGGTCATAAGCTAAACTATTATGAAAAATATTTAGTTGATCATAACACAAGAGGCTTTACCATCTATTCTATTGTTCCTTCTCTTTTATCCAAAGCAGATTGTCAAAAGTTACAAAGATCCAAGATCAATTTCTTTAGGATTTCTACAGAATCACAGGAAATGGGCATCTATAAATCTTTCAACTACGAAATTTTCGAACAGAGAAGCTCAATAGTCTTAGCCTTTGATGGTAACTCAGCATTAGGAAATCTTGTTCAAGAAGCCAGAAATGGCAAGCATAAAGCTGATATCTATTTAAGTACAAAATGTCGCATATTAAAAGAGAAACTAGTTTCTCTTAAGGGTTATACAATTTCTTGTACTGATGCTAATAAGATCACAAATATGATTGTCAATAAAGAATATATCATAGGAGAGAAAAAGGACTAATGTCCTTTTTTTATATTTCCAAGTCAATATTTTATGAGAAAAATAAATGTTCGATCAAAATCTTTGCGCCTAATGCGATAAGCACTATACCACCAAGAATTTCAGCTTTGTTAGAGAATTTTTCTCCAATCTTGTGGCCTAACAAAACACCAACAGAAGAGATCAAGAAAGTAGTAAATCCAATTGACATAACACTTGCGAATAAGTCAACTTTCAAAAATGCAAATGAGATACCAATAGTCAAAGCATCAATGCTAGTAGCAATAGCTAATAAAAGCATAGTCTTAAAAGAGAAATCAGCATCCTTCTTATCTTCAGCATCAGGTTGCTTTGCTTCTTTGATCATATTCAAACCAATATAAGCTAATAAAACAAAAGCGATCCAGTGATCAAACTTTTCAACATAACTAGAAAAGGCAGAACCGATGAAATAACCTATTGTAGGCATAAGTGCCTGAAAAATTCCAAAAAACAAGCCACAGCTCAACACATGCTTAGCTTCTACTTTTGAAACAGATAAACCTTTACAAACTGAAACGCTAAATGCGTCCATAGATAAGCCGACCGCAATTACGATCAATTCCCATAATGACATAATTTTCCTCCACATAAAAAATGGTGCACCGAATGAGACTTGAACTCACACGACTTTGATCATACGCTTCTGAGACGTACGCGTCTACCATTCCGCCACCGGTGCGAACCCTTAATATTATAGAGCAGCAATAATATTAATGCAAACAATAAGAAAAACACCAATCTTAACTTTGGACAAAGAAACAAAATTGTCTATACACATCACTAGTCAATCAAATCAACAGAAATAGCATTAGTGATGACCTCAGAATAAGGGTAAGTCTTTTTAGAACGTAAGCCATGCTCCTCAGTCTGAACAGCAAAGATGTTCTCATAAGCCGCTACAACAATACCTTCAACTGGTCTCTGCTTACGGGACAGATTATTAACTACCCTGACTTTATGATCAATCATACTTTTAATATTATCACGAACCTGTTTGATCGTATAAACAGGAACTACCATCTTACTTCTATTTGCCATATCCAAACCCCTTTACAGACCAATAAATAAATCTGTATCCTTTATATTTTGCCAACCTAATTAATTCCTATCAAAATATTAACACAAAATGTAAGCGAATTCAAGAAATAGTTATAAATGAAAGTTGTATGGTCCTAAAAAATGGACATAAGCAAAAAATAATAAGGAAAAAATAAAACAGTCCTCATAGACTGTATATATATTTGATCAAATAGACATTAAATAAAAAAAGTGGTGCGCCCGGCAGGGATCAAACCCGTAACCTCTCGAATCGGAATCGAGTGCTCTATTCAATTGAGCTACGGACGCATAACCAAAAAGATTATAACACACAAAAAAGCACAAAAAAACCGGCAACTTGCTATATTCGCAGGGGCAAGCCCAACTATTTTCGCC
>CAVAAT010000035.1:0-15015 GCA_963586925.1 Erysipelotrichaceae bacterium | reverse complement strand
ATATGGCGGCTATCAGAGAGAGCAGCTCCGAGTCCCATTTTTTATCTTTGATTTCGGAATAGTTAAAAGTTCTCATTCCCTCACGCCTCCTTTATTCCCTTAAATAATAGTACAAATTAAGGGAATAGTCAATAGATTAAGGGAACGTCACTTTTATTCTTCTCGATTTGTCTTAAAATATTCTGCGTCTCCCTTTATAATTTCATCCAGTGTTCTCAGCGTATAGTCCATATACGGCATCATGTAGCCGACATTGAATGACCATTCGCTTTCCTTAACTTAGATGAAATCACCGAGGATATATACGATGTCATCTGTTCTGACTGCTGGGTTCCAGTTTTCGATTATCCTGTTGTTCATTTCCGTAATATCCGCAAACGGGCGCTTGTCGAACTTAATTACATTCGCGTGCCCGATATGCAGATCGGATATATAGTAGTTCATTTTATTCCTTTCTGTTACGTCTTCGAATTCTATAAAGAACCTCCGTATCCTTGCGTTGACTGTAATAATACGGAGGTTTCATTGTTCATTCAGATGTGCGACATGGTCGATTATTCATCTTCATCATCGTTTGACCAAGATGAGATCATGTGAATATCGCCGGTGTCCATATCCATTGCCATATTGTCACCCATTCTCATCATTAGGTCACCGTCAGAATCAATTGCCATATTATCTGAAATCGAAAAAGCAAAATCACTGTCTTCAAAATCGAAAAAATGTTTTCCCATGAGATTATCTCCTTATCTGAAATATTTGTAATAAATTTCGTTGACTGCCTCAACAAATACAATAAATGAAGGGTGAGAGTTGTCTTGGCGAGAAAGATAAATGTTTTTTAACTCAACATACCTATCTCTGACCTCTTGCCATAGTTTCTCTGCTTTTATTGCATCAGCTTTATCCTTTACATCACGGGATTTCGGGACTTCATTCCATGTGTATTGATCAAATCCAATGAAGAAAGCATTTTTATTATGAATGAGTCTCATATAATTTCCGTTGCGATTCTTAGTTAGTATCGCAACATCAAAGCTAAATTTAACATTTGGCGAATCATTGAAATGCAAAAGCGTGGTTAAGCAGGACCTTGAATCCATAGCATCCGAAAAGGAATCCATTCCCTTGGCCTTGTTAAGTGCATTCCGGACTGTTTCTTTTAGTAACCGAAAATCACGTCAGTATCTATCGTCCGCTTTTATGACAATAAGGTTGTAGTCAAGATCGTAAGGTCCATTTCCATTCCTTGTTATCAAATTTCTTGCACCACTTCCGACAAGGGAAAATTGAGCGATGATATCCTTGCTCTTTAGTATCTCGCAAGTTTTAGTAAGAACGGCAGAACAATAGGAACGATATCGCTTCGATTATGATTGATTGACAATTTCATAAGCCATAATATTCTCCTTTTTCTCCCACACTGCCCATTTATAATCAAGTATAAATCATATTATCATGCTATTAATTATTGCATTGTCAAGGTGTAATATTAATATTTTACTAAAGACTGGTTACTATTCACCGATAAATAACGGCTATAGAAAAGAAGTGATTACTATTACAAGTAATTGTGTATAGTTGGTCACTGCTTTTTACTTATTTTATTACTTTCTTGATTGCTTTTTAAGGCGTTTTCGCCTTCATCATGATTGACATTATTGCTGCATAAATAACTGCTTTTTTCATTTGATTTGAATTGATAAGATATATTCTTCTTTTTCTTTGTATGAGATAAGATATCAAATGGTGATGGCATATTAGAATTTGTTGAAATTGCCTCCTTTAGTTTCTAAATTTCTTTCCTTAGTTTCTCAATTTCTTTTTCTAAATTCTTAATATTTTTCAAAGCTTCATCTAAATCACTTTTTATCAAATCATTTTCTTTCTTGATCTTGTTAATATATTATGTATTACCCTTAATAGTCTTCTTTTGTTCAGAAAGCTCAATTTCATGGTCTTTAGTCTTACAGATAAAAGATTGGATGATATTAGATTGGTTTATAACTTTATTTGCAAGAGCTAAGATTTGATTACTTTGCTTAGAGATTACAACTTCTTTTTTCCTTAGTGTAGCTAATGAGTTTTTTATTTTCACTCTTCAAATTTTCAATTATTTCATATAGTTTCTCATCAAAGTATTGTTTGTGTTTAATAAAGGCTTCATAAGTTTTCTTGTCAGCAGTTCTCATATATATTAACTCATATCAACAGATATATTTTACCATCAGTTTTAAAAATCAAATCGCGGATAACCTTTTGCTCCAAAAGTCTTAAAAGGTGCAAATAATGTGCTTAAAAACATGCTTGTAGGTGTAAATAATTGACAAAAAAACATATAAAAAGGTGCAAATAATTCGTGAAAGGACTTGTTAAAAGGTGCAATAAATGATAAAGTTTATTTTGAAAAGGGAGGCAAATGATCATGGAAAGAATTGCACTACAAAAATTGGTTGAATGGAATAATAGCAAACATAGAAAGCCGTTGATCGTGTGGGGGGCAAGACAAGTAGGAAAAACTTATCTTGTTAAAGAATTATTTGCAAAGAAGTACTATGAGAATAATTACATCTATATTGATTGTAAGATTGAGGATGAAATCAGGGATTTTTGTTCAAAGACAGCAAATGCTGAAAAGATCATTGAGTATATTTCTTTAAGAAAAGGCAAAGCGATCAATGAAAAAACGCTATTGATCTTTGATGAAATCCAAGAATGTCCAAATATAATTTCTTCTCTTAAATATTTTTGCCAAGATTTTAATGAAATACCTGTTATCGCAACAGGTTCTATGGTACGCATTAAATTGCAAAGGGAAACGAGAAAAAGAGGCGAAAAAGGTAATAGTGATAAGTTTCTTTTCCCAGTTGGAAAAATAAATCAAGTTACTATATATCCAATGACTTTTGAAGAATTCCTTTTAAATAAAAATAAAGTACTTTATGATGCTGTTAAAAAGGCATATGATGACAAAAAAACACTTGACCAACAGATACATGAGTTGGCTTTGGAGCAAGTGTATAATTATCTTCTCGTAGGGGGAATGCCGGAAGCTGTGCAAGCTTGTATTGATGGGGAAGGGCTTTTACAATCTAGGGAGATACTTAAAGTATTGTATGATAATTACCTTTCGGATATGGAGTTATATCAGGCAAGTCAAGAATCTATTTTGAGATCACGTAACTTATTTCAAAATGTTTATAGAGAGTTGAATAAAGAGTCAAAGAATTTCTCTCCTGGACTGATAGAAGAAAAAAGTAAAACTAGAGATTATGCCTTATCGATTCAATGGCTAACATTAGCTTATATTGTTTGTCAATCTTTTCAATTAAAAGAACATATCACTATGCCATTAATGGCAGATAGCGATAGCAATTTTCGTTTATTTCTTGCAGATATAGGAATGTTTTCATACCAAAGTGGTGTCAACGCTGCTTCATTTATTTCGGATGAAAGAGAAAACACCCTATCTGGTATCTTTTTTGAAAACTTCGTCGCAACTGAATTGATTTGCCAACAGCACAAACTTTTCTATTGGCGTGGTAAAGGTTCTGCAGAAATTGAGTTTGTTGTGGAATCAGATAATAAACTTTATCCTATTGATGTTAAAAAAGGTAGGGGCACATTAAACTCGTTAGAAAAGTTTTCCAATCATAATAAGTTTGAGTATGCTATCAAAATATCGAAAAATCAATATGGCTATGATCATCAACAGAAAATACTTACTGTTCCATTCTATTTTGTTTCATTTGTAGCTAAAGATCTTGCTGAAGGTACAATGGCAAGTTATAAGTAAAGATTAGAAAATTCTTTTGATATCAATTATTTGTTCCAAACATTTCTTCACATATTTTAATGAAATCTTCAATTTGCTGAGATAATTCACCAGTACTTGTTAGTATGCCATAGGTAAATGTTTCGTTTTCTTTTACTTTTACTTTGGCACAGTCTTGTATCTGCTTGGGTAGTTTATATTCTGGTAAGACAGTTATGCCATAGCCAGCTCTTGCTAGAGCAATACATGAAAGAGAATCATCACATTCGATGTCGTGATTATGACGATGATGTAATGCTAATAAGTCTTTGATACGATTTTGCGAATGGAAAGGGATCATTATTTCTGGCATATGAATGATCGTTTTACCATTAAGATCCTTTTCAAAGGAGATTTCTGCTTTTTTTGATAAAGGATCACTTTGAGGAATGATGGCTACTGAACCTAATTGGCAGATTGGATGAAATTTAATATTTGTCTCATTTATGATCATGTTTTCACTACCTAATGCTAGATCTATTGTTTTCTGCTTTAATAGTGAGAGACCTCTTCCGTATCCTCCACAGTTGATCTTTGGCGTGATATGAGGATTTTTTAAACGATATTTTTTAAGAACTTCAGTGATGGTTGTTAATTCCTCATAAGAAGTACAGTAGATGCGTAATTGCGATGAAAGAGAACTTTCTGAGACATGAAGTAAAACTTGCTCATGAGCTTTTAGTAAGACCTTTGCATCGTTATAGAATGTCTGACCCACTCGAGTTAATGATACACTATGCTTATCACGTAATAATAGGACTGTCCCTAATTCTTCTTCTAATTGTTTGATATTACGACTTACACTAGGAGTAGAGATATATAGTTGTTCGGCCGCTTTGTTGAAACTTAAGTTTTCAGCAACCTTGATAAAGCAATTTAGTTGTTCTGTATTCATGATTTGAGCCTCTTTTTATTGTTGGTGTTTCAATTGTTGAAACACCATTTAATTAATTATAGCACCATAGATAGTAAATGACTGTATCATTTTTATGCTTGTTAAATATTTAACAAGTTGATTAACAAACACAGAATTGTGTTATATGAAGGAGGATTCAATTATGGAGATTAAGACGATCCTAGTATGCGGAGCAGGAACAATGGGTTCTAGCATTGCACAGGTATATGCTTCTTATGGTTATGAGACTTATATGTCATGCCGTCATAGTGAGCATTTAACAAAAGCTGTAGAAAATATTGATACAGCTATCGATGGACTTATTGCTGAAGGAATTGAAGATGAAAGTTATAGAACAAGAGTTCATGAGCATCTTCACACATTAACTACTGATAAGATTCCAGAAATGGCTGATAAAGCAGATGTAGTTGTTGAAACTATCGCAGAAAATGCTGATGCTAAAAAAGCACTTTACAAAACATTAAACGATTGTTGTCGTAAGGATTGCATAATCTGCAGCAATACTTCAGGAATGGATGTATTTACTGTAAGTAGTGATGTTTTGGAAAATCCAGAACGTTTGATCATCACTCACTGGTTCAACCCACCACACTTAATGAAACTTATCGAAGTTGTTCGTGGACCTAAGACAAGTGATGAGACTACAGATACAATGAGGAAACTTCTTGAATCTGTAGGAAAGAAACCAGCTGTATTAAATCACTTTGCTCCTGGATTTATCGTAAATAGACTTGCTACTGTTATCTGTCGTGAATTATACTACATGATCGATCAAGGATGGATCAGTGCAGAAGATGCTGATAATGCTATGCGTTATACTGATGGTTTACGTTATGGTTTTGAAGGCCCACTTGCTTTATGGGATTTCGTAGGTCTTGAAATACCAATGACTGTTGCTAAAGGTGTTTTACCTTCATTATGCAATGATACTGATGGTATTGCTTATGGTGAAAAACTTCTTAAGGAAGGTAAGACTGGTGTTAAGGCTGGTGAAGGTGCTCTTAAATGGGGCGATCCAGCTGAGTATGTAGCTAAACGTAATCGTAGGATCATTCAAATGACTAAAGTCATGGATGAATGGGATAAGGAGGATTCAAAGAATGAACAGTAATTTCGAAGCTCTTGATAAAAAGAGACAAACTTATTTTATCGCTTGTTTGATTGGCGCATTTGTAGTTGGACTAGCATATACTTGGTCAGTATTACAAAGCCCATTTGTAGCTGCTTTAGGTGGAGATGCAGTTAAGTCAACAGTTGTATTATGTTATACAGTAACAGTTGTTGCTTCAACTATGTCACCTTCTGTATTAGGTTCATTTACTCGTAAGCTTGGACCTAAGAAGACAATTCTTATCGGTGCTTTGATGTTTGGTCTTGGTTATATCATCTCTGGACGTACATCTAACATGGTAGTATTCTATTTATCATTTGGTATCGGAACTGGTGTTGGTAGTGGACTTATCTATCCTACTATCATGGGTTATCTTGCTACTTTATTCCCAGATAAGAGAGGAACTATCTCTGGTGTAGTTGCTGGTGTATATGGTGGAGCAGCTATCATTTGGTCACCACTTCTTGCTTCAATCATTTCTAGCAAGTCACTTGCTACTGCTACTCTTATTGCTGGTATCATTGCTTTAGTAGTCATCGTACCTGTTTCTTTGATGATCCAACCTGTACCAGAGGGATACAACGAATATAAGATGTCTACTGTTGCTAAAAAGGAAGTTAAAGTTGGTAAGAAAACTAATCTTCCAGATTTAACAAGAGGAGAAATGGTTAAGACTGTTATGTTCTATGTAGCATTGACAGCATTTGCCTTCGGTTGTACTTCAGGTATGATGGTAATCAGTCAGATTTCTTCGATCATGCAAGAAAGTTTCGCACTTACTGCTACTGAAGCTGCTCTTTATGTTTCAGTTATGTCATTTATGAGTATGTGTGGAAGATTCTTATGGGGTACAGTTACTGACCACTTCGATAAATATGTTACTTTAAGTATCATCTGTGGTTTACCTATCATCGCTATGGCTATAGCTGCAGTTTCTAATACTATGATGATCACTGTTGTTTGTCTTGCTGTTACTGCATTATGTTATGGCGGTTTCGGAAGCACAATCACTCCTATCACTGCTGACTTATTCGGTGGCAAACACGTTACAGAAAACTATGGTGTTATGTATTTAGCTTTCGGTTTTGCAGGTCTAGTAGGACCACAACTTGCAGTTCGTTTAGGTAATGGTGGTAATTACACAATGGCCTTTGTTGTAGCTGCTATCATTTCAGTAATTGCCTTCGCAATGGCACTTATTGTTAGAAAGAAAGTTGCTGAAGCAACAAAATAAATAATTCGTTAATTTAAAAGTCAACTCAATAAACACACAAAATAAAGATCTACTCATGCTGAGAAACAGATTCCCTTCTCTAATGAGTAGATTTTTTTGTACAAAAAAACTCACTTTGGGTGAGTCAATTAATAATATTAATCAGTAATAGAATCTTTAAAAACGACATATCTATCATAAAGATATTCTGTCACAAAATTGATCAACATATTCACGATGGTGACAAGATAACTGTTCCATTGTAAGTTTTCAGCAAGATAATTACCACCGATAGTACTTAGTGGGGTAAATACACAATAGTAGGCTGCTACTTTTAACATGGCTACTGGAACATTAGTTGCAGATTTAAAAGTATAGTTACGATTTAATGTGAAGTTCCATAGTACTGATAAGACAAGGGCAATTAGATAACAAGGCCAATAGCTTAAACTTGTTAATTCGGTAAGTAGTGAGAAAACGACCATTTCGATCAATCCTGCACTTATCGAAAATAGAGTGAACTTAATTGTTCTAAATAATTCAGCGTGTTTTTTAAAAAAATCTTTCATGATTTTCCTTTCTGTTCTAACAATCAAAAACGAAGTAAGCGCGATCTTACCTCATCTTAATATCTATTAACAATTTTTTTTGCCTTCCAAATGGTCGGATATTGAACAACAAGATGTTGTTTCAATAGTAGATTTAAGTTTTGCATCTTCTGGATTTAGAGATATACTACCATCTTCAAATACAAAACAAGGAATACCGATTTTTCCATTTACTTTGATCTCATCAAAAATATGATCGTTATCTCTGATCTTTAAAAATTCCTTAAGTTTGCTTACATGTGAGCCAATATCGATAAACTCATATTCATTTTCCTTACCTTTTATTTGTTCATGAACACATGAACATTGAGGACAGGTTTCCATACCGTAAATCTTGATCATAAAATCCTCCTTTTGGTATTATTCATTTACCTTCAATAATATATATGCAAGAAATAAGCGAGTCAAGTTTTTTGCTTGCTTAAGGAATATTAAGAATGTTAAAACTGTGCTAAGTGATAGTTTTATATAGTCAATACTTTGTTATAATGATCAAAAGAAAGGCGGACTAATTATGAAGAAAATACTTTTAGTCATTTCAATATTAATTATCATTTGCACGTTAGGGGCTTGCACTAAAGAGTTAGAACCTATTAATGAAAATCAGCTAGCGGATTATTTAAAGGGCCAAGATTCTTTTTTGAGTGATAATTATCTTGAAGGGAAATATATCTTAACTGGAAGTGGCGATAATGTTATGTATGTTGACTATAACGGTGAAAATTCCTTATTGAAATACAAGGCTAGTTATACAGTAAAAAGTGAAGTAAGGAATAAAAAATGGAGTATTTCTTCATTTGTGATCGATAGTAGTGATACAGAGTTAAAGGATGTCAATGATTTGGTTTATGAATTAGTGGAGAAGACGGATGAGAAAATCACAAGTGGTCAAGTAAGTGGTAGATTTAAGATGCTAGAAGCCCAATTGAATAATAATAAGTTAGTCTTTACAATGAGTTTTACTTCTGATGATGGAAGTCATGATGTCATTTTTGAGGGGATAGTCAAAGATAGTAATGGTGCTCTTGTGTTAGAAGAGATTAATAGTAAAGCATATGAAGATGACAGTGAACAAGATAATAAGCCAATTTATAATAGTGATCAAGAGAAAATGATTGATGGTTTCTATACTGATTTAGGCTACACGGTGGAAAGCATTAGTGAAGTGACTATTGAGGACAATTACCTTAAGGCTAGAGTAAAATATAGTGAATTATGGAAATATTTAAAAGAAGTATTTGAAATTGATGTAACATTTAAAATAGATGGTGATACTTTAGAATTGATAGAGGAAAAGGTAATTAGTGATAGGATCTTCTCTAGAATAGTAGGTAAATATGTTAATGTATCTGAAAATGGTACTACAGGATATGAGTCTTATATCATTTTTAATGAAGATTTCTCCTATACTTTATTTGAGAATAACTATTCTGGCTTTGAAAAAATTGAAGAATATTATCTGATTTCGGATAACAGCTTGACATTACAAAATAGAGATCTACTTCTTATTGGTTATACTAATAATAAGGAGGTTTATCACTTTAGTATCGATTCGCTAGAGCAGATAACTTGTAATGAAGATATCATTTCTACTAGAAGTGGTAATGTGTTTAAAAAAGTTGAAGAATGAGAAAGCAGGAATAATTTTTCCTGTTTTTTTGTGCTATACTCTTTACTTAGGGAGGCTTCTATTATGGTCGATGTGATTGTTGTTGGTGGTGGACATGCTGGTTGTGAGGCGGCTTTAGCTGCAGCAAGGATGGGATTAAATACTATCTTGTTTTCTTTGGACAAAAACTGGATAGCTTCTATGCCTTGTAATCCATCAGTTGGTGGACCTGCTAAGGGTGTAGTTGTTAGAGAGATTGATGCTCTTGGTGGCCAAATGGGTAAGACTGCTGATGCGACAGCTTTACAATTTAAAATGTTGAATACTACTAAAGGGCCGGGAGTTAGAAGCTTAAGAGTACAGTCCGATAAGATTGCTTATAAAAAATATATGCAAAATGTTTTAGACAAGCAAGAGAATCTGATGGTAAGGGAAGCAGTTGTTGAAAAGATCGTTGTTGAAGATCATAAGATAAAGGGAGTTATATTAGAATCTAATGAAGAAGTGGATTGTAAAGCATTGATACTTACTACAGGTACTTATATGAGTAGTAAGGTAATGGTCTCTGATCATATCACTTATGAAGGACCAGATCATCAAAAGACAACAAAGAACTTGTCACAATCTTTAAGGGATAATGGGTTTAAGACTTTTAGATTAAAGACTGGTACACCAGCAAGGATCTTAACTAGTTCTATTGATTTCTCGCAAGCTCAATTAGAGCCAGGAAATGATGAAGCTGAAGCATTTTCTTATGAGACAGAAAGGATTGCTGAAGTCAAACAACAGATACCTTGTTATCTTATCTACACTCAACCTTTGACTCATAAGATCATTAAGGAAAACTTATTACGTTCTAGCATGTATTCAGGCGTTGTTGAAGGAGTTGGACCAAGATATTGTCCTTCTATTGAAGATAAGATCGTAAGATTTGCTGATAAGGAAAGACATCAGATCTTCTTAGAGCCAGAGTCTTTATCTTTAGATACCACTTATGTACAAGGCTTTTCTACTAGTATGCCTTATGATGTACAAGAAGCGATGTTAAGATCTTTACCTGGATTTAAAGATTGTGTGATCAAAAAATATGCTTATGCGATCGAATATGATGCTATCGATCCATTACAGTTAAAACCAACACTTGAAACTAAGATCGTTGAGAACTTATTTACTGCTGGTCAGATCAATGGTACAAGTGGTTATGAAGAAGCAGCCGGCCAAGGCTTGATCGCTGGTATCAATGCTAGTGCTAAAATATTAGGTAAGAAGCAATTAGTCTTAAGAAGAGATGAGTCTTATATTGGTGTCATGGTCGATGATTTAGTCACTAAAGGTACTAAGGAACCATATAGATTATTAACAAGTAGAGCTGAATATCGTTTGTTATTAAGACACGATAATGCTGATCAAAGATTAACAGACTATGGTCATTATTATGGTTTGATAAGTGATGAAAGATATAACAAGTATTTAGAAAAGTTAGATATATTAGAAAAATATAAGGAATTGTTAAAAAATAGTAAACTAGCTATTAGTGAAGAAGTGAGTCAATATCTAATGTCTAAGGGTTATGAAGATAGTAAAGGTTCTATAAATTGTTATGAACTTGTTAAAAGACCTAATGTAGAAAGTAAAGTGATCTTAGCTTATTTAGGGGAAGATGTTAATGAAAAGATCGCTAGACAATTAGATATTGAGATCAAATATGAAGGTTATATCGCTAAGGCAAGAAGAGAAGCGACAAATCTTATTAGAATTGAAAAGCAAGAATTGCCTGCTGATCTTGATTATAATGATATGGAACATTTGTCATTAGAGGCAAAGCAAAAGTTAAATGCTGTAAAACCTTTGACTATTGGACAGGCTTCTAGAATCAGTGGAGTAAATCCTGCGGATATTATTACGATTCAAATTTATTTAAAACAGCATAAGAAACAGGAGGAAGGAAATGAAGCATAGGGTTATTATTGATTGTGATCCCGGTGTCGATGATGCATTGGCTATTAATGCCTTATTCATGGACAAAGATACGGAAGTATTAGCTATCAGTTGTGTTGGTGGGAATAGACCATTAGAAGTTGTTTATAAGAATGCTTTAAGGTTAACTGATTATTTCAAACAAGATGTTGAAGTATGCTTGGGAGAAAAGCCAATTAATAAAGATCTTCCAGTAAGTACAAGTTATTTCCATGGTTTGAATGGTTTTGGTGGTGTTGAACTAGATTATAGTGAGAAGAACTTATCAAAACGTGGTAGTATTGAGGTGTTCAAAGATCTTTTGAATAAGTATCCAAATGAGATCGAAGTCGTAGCTTTAGGACCTTTGACTAATCTTGCAGTTTTATATCAAAGTTATCCTGAATCTTTCAAAAAGATCAAAGCAATCTATTCAATGGGTGGTTCTTTCAAATTAGGTAATATCACTCCTTGTTGTGAATTCAATTATTATTATGATCTTGATGCTACAGAGATAGTGTTAAATGCTGTTCAAAAGGAAAATGTTAGTTTCCATATGTTCCCACTTGATATCACGATGAAAGTATTCTTTGATATGAATGAATTTACTTTCTTGCGTTTTGAAGGTGGAGATTGGGGTAAGTTGATCGCTGATATGTTTGAAAAAAATTATTTGCCTAATAGTTATAAAGCTATTGGTAAGACAATCTGTGTACTACATGACCTTGTAGCTGCTATGTATATGCTAAGAGAAGAATTATATGATGAAGTTAAAGGTATTGGCGTAGATATCAGTAGGAATAAAGAAAACTATGGCCAATTATTTGAAGTTATAAGAGATACAACTTTATATGTTCATAAAGATGTTGATGCTTATAAGATGAAAGAAGAATTCTTGAAATTGAATTATAGTGAGGATATCATCAAGAAATATAAATATCTAGTAGGAGAAAAATAATGATTTCATTTACCTGTGATTACAGTGAAGGTACCTGTAAGGAAATATTAGAAAAAATAGTTGAAACTAATTTTGAACAAACAATTGGTTATGGTGAGGATAAGTATTGTATCTCTGCTAAGGAAAAGATCAAAAAAGCTATAGGCATAGAAGATGCTGATATCTATTTCTTGTGTGGTGGAACTCAAACTAATCAGATCGCTATTGATGGCCTGTTATCACAAACAGAGGGAGTTATCTCAGCTGATAGTGGACATATCAATGTTCATGAAGCTGGAGCAATTGAGACTTGTGGTCATAAAGTATTATCCGTTAAGGGCGTAAATGGTAAGATAATTTGCGCTGATTTGAAGAAATACTTAAAAGATTTTTACAGTGATGATAATAGGGAACATATGGTCTATCCTGGTATGGTCTATATCTCTTATCCTACAGAGTATGGCACATTATATTCTAAAAAAGAATTAGAGGATATTTATGCGGTATGTAAAGAGTATGGCTTATCTTTCTATATTGATGGGGCTAGATTGGGTTATGGTCTTGTCAAAGGAGAGAATACTTTAAAGGATATTGCTAATTTGTGTGATGCATTCTATATTGGTGGAACAAAGATCGGTGCAATGTTTGGTGAAGCCTTGATCTTTACTAAAGGTAATACTCCTAAACATTTTGTGACTTTTATCAAAAAGCATGGAGCTTTATTGGCTAAAGGTAGGATGCTAGGAATTCAATTTGATTGTTTGTTTGAAAATGATACATATTTATCTTATTGTAAGAATGCTGTTGATAAGGCTGATAAGATAAGAGAAGCCTTTAAGTCAAAAGGTTATGAACTTGTTTATGAAAATGAGACAAATCAAGTATTTGTCTTACTAAGTGATTCTCAAATGACAAAGATTAGAGAAAAAGTTGAGTTTGCTAAATGGGAAAAGTATGATGATGATCATTTCATTTGTCGATTTGCGACAAGTTGGGCAACCACTGATGAACAACTAAATTCCTTAATAGGAGCATTATGAAAATAGTTAAGTCATTGATCAAGATGTCAATGACTTTTTTAGTTAGAAGCCTAATAAAAAAGCGAGAGAGTTCTCGCTATTAGCTTCTATAGGAATTTATCAAGTTCAGTTTCAACATTCTTTTTGACTCTGAAACTAGGCTTGTCATATAACTTACCTCTAGCAACTACCATATCAACATGTCTTAGAGATTGTAAGTTTTCTAATGGATTTTCTTTAGTAACGATCATATCAGCATCTTTACCTACTTCAATTGAGCCAGTTTCGGAATCTATGCCCGCAAGTTGGGCAGCTCTTAGTGTAGCGGTATAAAGAGCAAAACTATTAGATACACCTACATATTTATGGAAGTAACATAATTCTCTCCAGAAATCATATTGAGAGATCCAAGGACAACCTACATCATTTCCTAGTACTACTGGGATATCATTAGCAATAGCCATCTTTGAGCAACCAATTATGCCATCAAAGATCAATTGACCATTATATTGTTCAACTTCACTAGCATGAGAGATTGAACGATCAAACAAGGCATATGGTATGGCTGGAGAAATAGTTGTACATAAGAAAGCGTTCTTTTCTTTGAATAATGTGATCATTTCATCAGTTGGTAATGCACCATGTTCAATAGAGTCAACGCCATTTCTAAGAGCAACTAGTACTCCTTCAGTTGATTCGACATGGGCAGCTACTTTATAGCCTAGTTTATGAGCTTTATCGCAGACTGCTTTGACCATTTCAGGATCCATCTTTAATTCACCTGGTACTCCTTTTGCTTTGGCATCCATGACTCCACCTGTGATCATTAGTTTAACTAGATCGACATTTTCTTTTTTAACTTGATCAACATAATCTAAAGCTTCTTGTGTTGAATGAGCAGTGATGGCAACTGATCCTGCCATATGACCATGAGGTACAGAGATACCTTGGTTAGCAGCGATGATACGTGGACCATCCTTTTTACCAGCATTGATCTCATCACGTAATCTTGTATCAAAGTTTACTAGACCACCAACTGTTCTGATCGTTGTCACTCCACTCATTAGTTCGATCTTAGCGTATTTAGATACAAGTTTATAAGCGACATCTTTGGAGATTGGATTGCTCATGATCATGTTGACTAACTTTTCATTATCTCTTTGTTTCTTTTGTGGTTTACCATTACCTGCTAAATGAACATGCATATTGATCAATCCTGGTAAGATGTAACTACCATTAAGATTGACAACTTTATAACCTGTTGGGATATCTCCTTTCGGTTGGATAGCTACGATCTTTCTATTATCGACTAAGATATCTAGTCCTTCTTGAACTGTCATATCTTTTGTTCCGTTGATGATCTTACCATTTGTGAATGCGTATTTCATATTTGTCACCTCTTCTATTTATTGTTGATAATTATAGCACAGCATAATAAATTGCGAATATTAATTTTAATAGTCCAATTTAAAGAAAGACACTTGCATAAGAAACAAGTGTCTAGTTAATTTTGGTTAATATTTCCAATATTCGTTTTCATATGGTCCGAAAAATGGTTCGATATAGTATCCATTTTGTAAGTAGGAAAGTAAATCAACTCTTCCTTCTGGTATATCTTCTTCATTTTTTATGATCATAAAGTTGTCAGTTTCTAATTTAAGTGTTTCCTTTTTGTGATTGAAATTGACAGTTATATAAAATTCAGAGATCATTTGGTCAAATTGTTCATCAGTAATACCACATTCCTTTTGATATTCGTTAGTGATATTATCAATTTGAATTTCCCAACGGTAGGCAATGAGATCTTCTTTATTGTACTTTACTGGTATTTC
>CAVAAT010000034.1:0-27716 GCA_963586925.1 Erysipelotrichaceae bacterium | reverse complement strand
ACAGAGATAGAAAAAGCACTTCTAAATTTACTGGCTCAAAAGGAATATACAGATATAACTGTAACGGATGTTGTGAAAGAAGCAAAGGTCGCACGGGTTTCTTTTTATCGCAACTTTACTTCCATTGCCGATGTAATCGAAAGCATCGCTGAGCAGACTATGCAGAAATTCAATATAGAACTTTTACCATTGATGGATAGTTCTGATGAGCGAAAACTCCGGGAATTTTTATTTAATTATTTTTATCAGATCTCATTAAATCATGATGAAATGTGGGCACTTAGTTCCATAAACAGCAATACTTTATCATCGTATCTTGGAGCTAAATTCCAACATTCTTTTAATATCTCTGATTCTTCAGATCTAACCATTTCTCAAAAATATGGTTGGGTAGCAAAATTGTGTCTGTTAGACGGGATAGCTCGGCAATGGATTTTGAATGGTATGTGTGAAACACCAGAAGAAATGATTGATTATGTTATGCCTATTATTCAGATGATATAAAAGCAAAATAGGTCATACTTATCTAAAAAATTAAGCGATTTTCCGATATGTTATCTGTTAATTGTCTCAACTATAAGAAAACTCAAGCGATAGAACTATCGTCAAAACAAAAAGAAAAGGGATTCTGGGAGGATGGCAAATACGGCAAACTCTCGAGATCCCTTTATTTTTAGGTTTTTTCAGCCCCTTTTTACTTGTTCCGTGACAGAACTACTACTGTCTCAACATGTTCAGTAAATGGGAACATATCAACAGGTTGAACACTTTCTAACTTATAATCATTATTCAATAAGAATCTTACATTTTCTTTTTGTGTATAAGGATTACAAGAAATATAAACTATCTTTTTAGGTTTTAGTTTAACAACTGCTTTTAAGAACTTATCATCTGCTCCACTTCTTGGTGGATCCATGATCAAAACATCAACTTTTTGTTTATTAGCTAAAGATTTCTGCATGTAATTGCCGGCATCAGCACAAATAAACTCAGCATTGGTGATACCATTTATCTTCGCATTGATCTTAGCATCCTTAATAGCATCTTTATTTAATTCTACTCCAATGACCTTTTTTACTTTACTTGCTAAAGAAAGACCAATAGTACCAGTGCCACAATATGCATCAATGACTACTTCTTCCTTATTTAGATCAGCTGCCTCAATTGCACAACTATAAAGTTTAACAGTCTGAGAACTATTCACTTGATAGAAAGAACTAGGAGAGATCTTAAAAGTTAAACCATTAAGCTCATCTTCAATATATCCTTTACCATACCAAGTTTCAAACTTATCTCCTAAAACCATACTGGTATGACGATTATTGATCGATTGAACTATGGTCGTGATCTGAGGATAAGCCTGTAATAGTTTATTCATGAAATCTTTCTTTCTTGGGAAAACAAAGCTACCAGTGACTAGTATTACCATCACTTGTCCTGTACTTTTAGATAATCTGACCATTACATGTCTTAAACAACCTTGATAACTATATTCGTTAAAGATCGATATCTTAAAAGAGATAGCTAACTTCTTGATCGTTTCAATGATGCTATTTGCTAAACTATCAGAGATCTGACAATCTTTAACTTCTACTATGTGATGAGTGCTCTCTACATAATTACCACAAATGACTCTTTTTCTCTCATAAGAAAAAGCCATCTGAACTTTGTTACGATAATGATAAGGATCATCAGCACCAATGATCTTTTTAACCTTGATCATCTTTGAAAACAATTTATCCATCTTATCTTGTTTTAGTTGTAATTGTTCTTCATAAGAAAGATGCTGCAAACTACAACCTCCACAGATATCACTTACAGGGCACTTTTTTAATCTGTCCATAAACTATATGCCACCTTTTCTAATAACTTTCTGTCTACTTCATAAGGACAGTAAGATAATTTCTTTTTATTAACGATCAATTCATCTACAGCCTTATTCAATAATTCATCACTAACTTTATTTAAATCAAACTTAATTACTAAGAATTCCTTAAACTGTTCAAGATCACTAAATCCTAAGCAAGACAAGATGTCACTAACTCTCTTACCATCAGCATACTTCATTAAGCCATATAAGAAATAACCAACAGCTTTTCCATGAGGAATGCTCTCATTATAAGTAAGAGTATAACTCAACCCATGAGGTAAGTTAGTGCCACATAAAGCAATAGCCATACCACCATAAGTAGAAGAAAGTAAGAAATTATCATAATCCTCATCAGTAAGACTATCACAATGCTCAAATGCTTTGACATTATTTGACCACACTCTAAAGCCTTCAAGAGTGATCATATCAGAAAAGTTTGTAGCTTTACTAGAAATATAACTTTCGATCAAATGCCCTAAGGCATCTAAAGAAGTATATTTTAAAGTATTTACTGGTAATGTTTTTAAATATTTACTATCTAATAAAGCAACCTTGGGATAGATTCGATAAGTGATAGAAGCTTTAGATAAGATCTTATCATTAGTCAAAACAGAAGCAGCAGTTACTTCACTTCCTGTACCACAAGTAGTCGCAATAGCGATCACTGGTAAAGATGATTGAGAAATGACTTTCTCATATAACTTATACCCATCTTCAAAGTTAAAGTACAACATGACCGCAATAGCTTTAGCAGCATCAATATTGCTACCACCACCTAAGCCAATGACAAAATCGATATTCTTATCTTTATTTAAACAATAAGCTTTTTCGATCGTTTGAATTGAAGGATTCTCTTCAACCTGATCAAATACTTCATAAGTGATTTCTAAACTATCTAAAGCCTTAGTAACATCATCAAATGATCCATTAACATAAGATGAATGCTTACCCGTAACGATCAAAGCCTTCTTACCATATTCTCTAAATACATCTTTATGAACATTAACACAATCATCTTCAAAATACACTGTTGTTGGGATCTTAAAAAACATACTATCTATCTCCTTTAACTTTCTTAACCAAATAGGCATTATTGAACCTCATGCCTAACTCATCTATATAGAAATGTAAAATCCTCTTATAATCTTTATCCGAAGTTACAAGATCGATATAATCATTACACTTACTTACTTCTTCTTCTACAAACTTGAATAAGCCTTTACCTATCCCTTTATTACGATAACTATTGATGATATATACTTCTTCAATATTATAAACTCTACTATCTTTTTTGATAACACTGTTACCCTTAGTATCAATACTACTTTTTCCCAGCAGATAACCAATGATCTTATCATCAAGACAGGCAACATAAATATCTTTATCTAAGAAATCATCAACAGTATTTTCTACAATACCGTAAGAGATATCTTCATTTATCCAATCTTTAGATAAAGGTATCAGTTTATCAACTAGTTCTAATGAAAACTCTTCCTTTTTAAATACAATATCTTTCATTTCCATATCACCATAATTTTACCACATCATCATAAAGTAATTTATTATAAGTTTCCGATCATCTATTAGATCCATTACACCTTCCACACCACCTACAACCATTACAACTATCTTTTCGTTTACAAGTCTTACATCTTGGCTGAACTTTAAAATCACCACTAACATTAGGGATCTGTAATCTAGATCTTAATGCCATCACTCTTTGATATGCCTTTGGTATATGATAGATCTTTTCATCCTTTTTAAAATAATTGCCCGTGCCAACAAAATCAAATCTAACATTATATTTTAAACATTCATCATATAATGATTTTACCCAATCATAAGATAAGACTCTATCACCATCATAATTTTCACCATCAACTAACACTATCTCAATATTATTAGACTTCAAATACTTTTCCAATGTGATCTTATCGATCATAGGTGCACACATTATTCCTTTATGCTTAAAAGGCAATTCTAACAATATTGGGATCCTTTCATCAGCTCTCTTTTGATTTTCAGCAGTAAAGACCATTATCACATTATCCCAACCATCATTCCAATCAGAAGGTAGATTCTCTTTTACTCTTTCTGCTCTTTTAGTCTGCAACCAAAAAGTGACATCTTTTCTGATCCTTATCATATTCCACACTTCATCTCGCCACTTATCTGCTTCCTCTAGAAAGAAGTCACTAGTCATACAAACTCGAATGGTTGAACCACTTGGTATTTTATATTCTCCATTTTTATTCTTCTTTAAAGGTAAGTTAAAATTAGTCTTCACTTTATATATGTCATTACCATTTTTATCTCTTTGGGCATCAAGAAAGTACATGTAACAATACTTACAACCTTCACTATACTTATGACATCCATGCCAAGGATTCCAAATATCATTCACTTTGTATCACTTCCACTCTCAATCTTTCATATCAGTCCTATATTTAGATATATTATACCCTAAAAAAGCAAACCTTTAATCAGTTTGCTTCTTTTCATCTTTTTTAATGACCTATGATTCAATTAATCAGAACATTCATCTGCTCTACTAAAAGCATTTTTCATACCATTACTTGCTTTAAACAAGACATGATCTAATAATCTATCTGTAGTTGTTTGAATATAATCAGAGATCTTTTGATTACATTCTGTCAAATAAGTTTGAACATCTTCTACTTTATTGTTCAATACATATGAGTCAAATTCGTTGATCATATTTTGTCCCATAGACATAGTAGTCATCTGATATCTTTCTACATCAGCGATACACTCACCAAAATGAGCATCTACTAATGCACCGATGATCCTATTAGTCCAATAGAAATTATCTGTTGTAACCTTAGCTGTTGTATTAGCTAGATATTCAGGAGTAGCTAAGACATTTGAATAGAATGGCACTACAGTATTAAAGGCATTAGAACCTTCAGCGATCCATTCAATAGCCATGTTCTGTTTTGGCATATATGGTCTTAATTGAGTAATAGCTACAAAGTTATTTCTATTGATGCCAATTGGACGATATTTGCCACCTTTACTAGCACGTTTATCATAAGGATTATACTCTGTTCCTTGATAATAAGAAGATAAGACATATTTAACATCATCAATAGTGATCTTCTTTTCTGGCACTAAAGCAAATGGAATATCATCACTTTCTGGTCTAAAATCAGCATCTGGGCCATCCCAAATAAATGTATTAGGATTTAGATATCTTTCCATGATCCAAGCTCTTGGAGTGTTGTAACAATGATCAGAATCAGAATGAGTGCCAAATGCTCCACGAGTATCAAACATTGTTTCTTTTCTTATATCATGCTCTTGCATAGTTACATCTAAATGATTTTTTTCAATGAATTCAATCAGATCACTACTACACATATGACTTTCTTGTTTAGAGAAAGCATCAACTAGATCAAAATAATCAATGCCTTGTTGGTTAGGAGCAACAACATACTTATCATCATCAACTTTTTTAGCCATCCAATGATGACCGCCTATATTTTCAAACCACCAGATCTCATCAACATCTTGGAATCCAATGCCATTACGCTCATAAGTACCATACTTTTCAATAAGTGAACCTAAACGTAAAACTCCTTCCCTTGCTGAATGGATATAAGGTAAAACGATCGTAACAAGATCTTCTTCACCGATACCTCCTTTAAATAAAGGATCTGCAGCTGTAACCCTGTAATTAGAAGTAAGAGTCTCAGTAGCACTCATAGCTACATTACAATCATTGATACCAGCTTCAGCCCAAATACCTTCATTATCAATAGCATTAGGCATTGCTGTATAACGCATTGGATCATTAGGTAATTCTATTTCAACTTTTGAAATGACAGAACGATATAAACGAGGTTGTTCTTCAGGTTTAACAACAACAAACTTCTTAGAACTATAATGACCTAAACCCGAATCTTCATTTCTCGCCATTAAAGTCGAACCATCATAACTTGCTTTCTTTCCTACAAGAATAGTAGTACATCCCATATAATCAATCCTTCTTTCTGCAATAATTATACACTTTTCTAATGCTTAGTTCTATTTATGACTAATCCATATAGTTATCAAATAACGGTTTATATTGTTATTGATCATCCAATATACAATCACAACGAAATTAAAAATACATTACAGATAAATAATTTTGCATTTACACATTAAATAATTATATAACGATTTTGAAAAAAGCCAGTTACTAAAAATCTTATTTTTACAAGATAGTCAACTAGCATCAAAGACTTAGCTGTCATTCAGCTTTGCAATTATCATTATTTTAGTTTACTTAAAGGAAAGGAAAAGAAAGTGAAAAAGAAATTTACTATTTTTATTTTAGTAGTAATCATTTTACTAACTTTTGGTTTCAGCGATAATAATGCAATCGCAGAAGAAAAAGGTGAAACTAATTATGTAGAATTCAAAATTGAATTTTAACAAGATATCCCATATAACTACATTGAAAAGGAACTCTTAAAAATTTCACAAAAAGATATATCACAAATCGTTTATTCTATCGATGGTGGAGTTGCGGGGTTTCTCGATTGGTGTAGTAATTGACGAAAAAGACATATTTGATTTCAAGAAAGTCCATGAAGACATAGATAGGCATATTGTTGGAATTAAAGAGTTCATAGAGGAGTATTATTTTCAGCAAACCTTAACAAACAAAAATAATATGCATTTAGATCAGATTATTGTTAAAACCATATGGGAATCAAATAAATCAACGCCAGCCACCTACAACACAAAAGGGATGAAGTATGTTAGGAACTGTGAATGTATTAACTATAACATTATAGATTTCACCCCAATAATGACAAACTCCTCAAATGTTCTATCAACCAATTCATATTCATATAATGAATATTCCCACAAAATAATTTACGATGGTGAAACCTGGGAATACAATCAAGGTGATTCCTATTATTATTAAAGGAGATAATATTATGAAGATAATTTCAAAAATTTCCAAAATAATCAAAACCCTAAGTATTGTTTTTATTATCGCTATAACAGTTTATCCACCAGTGTACAACTGCACAGGAGTTGAAGTGCTAGAAAATGTCATTGATGACATACGAGCCCTTTCTAGTGGAATGTATGAACCCTTCTTGCCCTAGTTTCCAATAAAGGTGACAGTCGATTATTACAATAAAGCTGAACAAGTAGCCTATTTCACTATTTATTACTTTCCCCAAAACGCGACTAAAAAGGGAACCTGACTTAATTGGACTGATAACGATCCAATTCAATCCTATAGACCTAGATAGGCTTCTTCACTTTTTAAATTTTAATGTATTCTGCTTATTTTTACGCTTTTTCTGCAAATATCAAAATAATACATTGCAATTACGCATATGAAATTGTAATATTTATGTAGGAAGGTGATCAAGAATGTTATTACAATTTAATTTTACTAACTATTTATCTTTCAAAGATGAAGCAATACTAAGCCTTTATGCTAATTCAGATAAAGCACATGAGCAATCTTTATTAAAATACAATAAAGAAAGACTATTACCTGCTATTGCCATATATGGGGCTAATGCAGCCGGCAAATCAAACTTAACCAAAGCATTACATGCAGCAATAACAATTGTGAGAAATTCTAATCTAATGCAGCTTGATCAACCTATCACTCAGATCATCCCATTTTTATTGGATGATGAAAGTAGAGATCAAAAAACAAGATTTGATTTTATATTTGTTCATAATGGTCAAAAATATGAATATGGTTTTACTGCCGATAGAAAGGTGATCTACGAAGAATATCTATACGAGTATACTTCTGCAAAAGCCTCAATGATATTTGAAAGGAGCAAAATTGATCATTACGACTTTACTGCCAAAAGCAAATCCCTAACAAGTTTCGTCGATAAAAACTTGCCAAATAAGTTATTTTTAGCAACAGCAACAGCTTGGAACAGTGAACTAACAAGGAACGCATATAGATGGTTTTCCGAAGGAATAGATGTATTTACTAGTGAAAACCTACAAAGTAACCTATTAGAACAATTACAACACTCTAAATTTAAAAAAGATGATTCGTTAAATGATTTTATAATAAAAATGTTAAAGAAAGCCGATATCAATATCAGTGGATTTGATCTAACTGATGACGACTCAAATAACATCATCACAAAACACACAGTCAGTGACAAAGAATATATATTGAACTATGATTCAGAATCAAATGGAACAAAAAGATTATTCAGTTATAGTCCAATAATCAAGAATGCTTTAGAAAAAAGCAAAACCATTGTTATAGATGAAATAGACAATTGTCTTCATCCAATGTTGACCAAAGCACTAGTTAAAATGTTTCAAGATAGCCAGATCAATACAAATAGTGCCCAGCTTATCTTCAATACCCATGAAATTAGTTTATTAGACTTAGATTTATTTAGAAGAGATCAGATTTACTTTATCGAAAAAAATTATAAAACTGCTACTTCCGATTTGTATTCATTAGATGAGTTTTCACCTAGAAATAACGAAAACATCAACAAAGGATATATGCAAGGAAGATACGGAGCAGTCCCATTTATTAATTTAGGAGAAAACCCATGGTAAAAAGAGCAACAAAAAAAACAAAGAGGTCAAGTAAATCGCGATAGGAAGAAACTAATTTTGATAGGTTGCGAAGGAAAAAATCAAACAGAAAAGAACTATTTTTTAAACTTCAACAAATTACAAAATGAATATCGCATCATAGAAGCTAAAGGCATCAAATCAGATCCTGAGGGTGTACTAAATGATTTATGTAAAAGTGCAAAAAAAGAAGAACTCGCAGTTAATGAAGGTGATATTCCTGCTTGCTTCATAGATGTAGACTTTTCAACTAACCGAAAAGCAGTATTAAAAGCAGTACTAAAAGCATCCAAAGAGCAAAACATTCAAATATATTTATCAAATCCTTGCTTTGAAATATGGTATCTATTACATTTCCGTTATAGCACAAGGCAGTATAACAGTAACGAAGAAGTCATTAACGATCTCAAAAAATATCTTAATAATTACAAAAAGAATCTAAATGTTTTTGACACACTGCTACCACTAGTATCAGCAGCAATAAGTAATTCTAAAATGTTAATTACCTATCACTCCGATAACAAAAGTGATCACATAAACCGATCACCATCAACGGATGTTTATCAACTAGTCGAACTATTACTACAATATAGTGTATAATTTAAGTAGATATCTAACACAACAATAGAAAAAGGAGGAATTGATCGTGGCAAAAGTTAGAAGATATAATGGCAGTTACTTGCTAGAAGTTGATACAGAAAAAATCCGTGAATACAATGGAAGCTATCTATATCAATTAGATGGAAACAAACTAAGAAGATATAACGGTAGCTATATCTACCAGTTTGATGGAGATAAAGTAAGACAATACAATGGTTCTTACCTTCTGCAATTTGATGGCAACAAAGTTCGCCGTTACAATGGAAGCTATATCTGTCAAATTGATGGAAATAAGATCAGAGATTACAATGGCAGTTATACTTACGAAATAGATGGTTTCATATCAAGAACAATGTTAATGGCCCTCATTACCATCTTGTACGCATAGCAACAATCACAATCAATCCAAGTAAAAAGCAAATTGCTCATACCAAAGTCAATTTGCTTTTATTCTTACTTTTGATATTTTTCTTTAAGTTTACCTGCTACATAATCTGGTACAAAGCAATGCAAGTCACCATCGTTTTCGGCTATAGTCTTAGCAGTTGAACTAGACAAGAATGAATATTGTGGTCTAGCTAATAAGAATACCGTCTCAATAGTAGGCTCTAAAGTCATATTAGCTGTTGCTAGTTGCATTTCATATTCATAATCAGATACCGCTCTAACACCTCTGATAAGTACTTGACTGTTCATCTTTTTCGCAAAATCTACTGTCAAGCCACTACCGACCTCTACCTTTACATTTTTCAAATGAGAAGTACAATGTTGTAACATTTCTTTTCTTTCTTCCATAGTGAATGTTGTCTTCTTTTCATCATTGACCATGATGACAATGATGAGTTGATCAAACATTTGACTTGCTCTTTCGATGATGTCCAAATGTCCATAAGTTACTGGGTCAAAGCTACCCGGATATAAAGCTATCATATAATCCTCTTTCTATATTTAATCTATGAAACCACTCTTTGCTTTCTTTTCAGCATAGTAGTTGGCTATCCTATTTTGACAGATCCCTAAAAGGACCATGATCGAGAAAGTTGCTGATCCTCCACGAGATACTAGTAGTAATGGTACACCAGTTAATGGTACCAGTCCACTTACCCCTCCTACATTAAAGAAGAAGTGAATAGCCAAATAAACAACTGTACCTAATAAAATGATCTTATCAAATTCCTTTGGAACCCTCTTACTATAATATATGAGTCTACTGATGATGAAGATATAAGGTACAAATATTGATAAGATGCCTAAAATACCACACTCTTCAACGATTACCGCAAAGATATAATCAGCATCACTACTTACTAGATAACCAAACTTTTGTACCGAATTACCTAAACCCACCCCAAAGATATTACCATTACTTATTCCTAATAATGAATAGAAGATCTCACGAGTTGCATCGTTGTTATAACTTGGATCAGTAACAGCTGAAAATCTCGCTGAGAAAGTAGTCGATAATTTTTCTAATATCGCTCTACCACTTTCTGTAAGTAAACAATAGAAATAAGCTCCAATAGCTAAGAAAGCTAAAAAGACTAATAACAATCTCAAATTTCTTAGCTTACGGTTAGAAGTAAATAAGAAACAGATACAACCGATCATCCAAACGATAAGACCACTACCAGCATCCTTTTGTAACAATAAAATGATCAAAAAGTAAGCTGATAAGAAAAATAAAGGAAACTTGATCATCTGCCATTTACTATCAATATTCTTAAACTTCCTATCGCCTAATAAACAAGCATTAGATAAAATAATAAATGATTTTGCGAATTCAGATGGTTGTATACCAAATTGGAAAAAGCCAAGATTTATGGTTATCCAAGAATAGTTACCATTGATATCACCTGTAAGCTTACAATAAACATAAGCAGCAATAAGTAATAATAATTCTAAAACAAGATAGATGATGATATTCTTTCTACATCTTTTCCCATCAAAGAAATTAGAAAAGAAATTAAATAACATCAAACTACTAACAACAATGAATACTTGTTTAACGATATTTCTAAAAGTAGAACCAACAGTAGTAGAAGTATTGATAGAAGCACTAGTGATATAAACTAAACTGATGAAAAGTAATCCATACACGAAAAAAGTAAGGATAGAATCACTATCTTTTTTTGGCCTAAAGAAATATTTAATAAATCTTTTTACTGCACTCATCTCTTACCTCACTACACAACCCCAATATTCTACCACAAAAGTCTAACCATTTTTTAAAATAGCTAATAAACACTCTGCTGATAGTTCAAGATTTTCTTTATGTTCTGTTCCTAAATTAGTATAGATCTCACCAACATAGGCTTCATTATCAAATAAGCATTGAAACACTTCGTCCATGATGGAAGAACATAATTCTTGTTTCTGCATTGGACCAAAAGGATTTGCGAAGAAAGTTGAAGAAAGACCAACTTCTTGAGTAGTATTCTTAGCCATTCTCTTACCTTCAACAAAACATCTTTTAGCTTGCTTATAAGTATCAAACTTTTCAACACCAATCTTATTTTCATAGTTATTAGCGTATAAGATCATATCCACTGGATGATCTGCAATGATCAGATCATAAGAAGATATCGGTTGAATGACTCTCGCATTAGTCTTCTCAGGATTGATGAAGATATTTCTTTCCATATCTTTATAAGCTGTTAACTTATCAAGATCATCTAACCTAACAAAAGCACCTGTCTCTGTACCATTGGCATATACTTTTCCATCCTTGATATGCAAAGAACCCATATCATCAAAAACAGTTTCGATCTGCTGAATTGACTCATCAATATGCTTATCAGATAATCTTCTCAATGCTTCAATAGTTTCTGATTTACCCGCTCCTGAATCACCAACAAAGACAATTGACTTTTTAATATTATTTTTAAAGAAAATATTGACCATTGAACCATGAATTGGTAAACAGCCTTTCTGCATCTTACATAAGTTATGTAAAGTCAAGATAGCTTTCTTGATATAGCCAAAATATTCAACTCGCCAATCAGAAGAAACTGAACCAACCCAAATATCATTAGCTTCATCATGATAGAAACTACAACTGCTCTTATCATCAGGATTGCCAAATAAACAGATAAGATCTGGCTTCTTGTTAGTGCAATCCTCTTCACTAGCAAGTTCAAATAAGTTAGCTAAAGAAACACCATTGAAACAATAATCTTTATGGAAATAAACAAAGCATAATAAACTTCCTACTTTAGCAGGATAACAATACCAATCAGCTTGCTTGATGACAGAAGTTTTAACTGGATTAGTCTTAATCTCTTCAAAAGTGCCAACACGAGTATTACTTTCTGTCCTAAATAATATAGGAGTCCTTAACATTACCGTATTAACAAATAAGATGTTCTTTAAGACACTATAACTACTAGGGACTTCCCACTTATATTTTTTAACCACAAAAGAAGCATTAGTACCAGCTTGGATCTGTCTATATACTTTATTACGTTTACCTTGAAGTTTCTCTTCACAAGTACGATACAAGTCCAATACTAATTGATTATATTTACTATCAGCTTCAATAAAAGACATGAATGACAGATTATTAGTACTAGCATTGATAACAGAAAATCTCTGTCTATTACGCCAAAAATTATAAGCATTCTCAACTATATATAAAGCTTTAGCCCGATTGATCTTATCAATACGAGGATTAAAGATATCCTCAATATCTAAAACTAGTAATTGCTTAGTCAATCTAACGATATCTTTGACCATCTCATCTAGATCCCTAGAATTAGTGATCCAATTAAACATCTCGATATCTTTCATAGCTAGATCAGTGATATATCTAGCAATAAAAGTTTTAAAAGCTTTTGAAGAGACTAACTCTTCCAAAGATTGATAATACTCACTAGAGAAATCCATGATCACGACATTTTTACCCATATAAAATCCATCACGCATAACTATTTCCCTCCACTTCTTTGTCTAAACACTTCACTAGCAACTACACTTGTCGCACTTGCTGCATTTAAAGCGTTCCTAAAATCATTAGCATAAGGAATATAAACATACTCATCAGTATTATTTAAAACATCATTAGATAGTCCTCGCAATGGGCCACCAATAGCTACTACGATCCCATCAGAATGAAGATCACTTTCATACAAAGAAGTAGCCTTATTTCCTCTATACATCGATATGACTTTAATTGATTTATTCCTTAAGATAGTCAAGCAACTACCAAGATCATCACTATAGATGATCGGCAATAGCTCACTAGCTCCTGCACTACTTTTTAGTAAATTACCATCATCATAATCTACATAATGCTCTTTCATGATCACAGCATCACAACCAAAAGCATATAAGGTCCTAAAGATATAACCAAGATTATAACTATCTTCTATTCCTTCAAGTAAAGCAATAAAAGGCTTCTCATTTTTTAAACAAGCAGTGATCGTCTGAGTTTTTCTTTCCGTGACATCAGCCAAGATTCCCCCATGAGTCTTACCACTAGCTAATATATCGATCGAAGTACTATCATATAATTTGATAGGAATGTTCTTTTTCTTAGCTTGTTGCACAATAAAAGCTACATCACTATTATGCTTATCTTTATCTAATATGATTTTATTTACTTTACGATATTTACTATCTAAGACTGCTTTAACAGCGATCTTTCCTTCAACCATGCCCATCTTACTCATCTCCTGTAGTAATAAAAGTAAACTTGCTTACTTCTACTGGTACCTTTATCTTTAACTTCTGCATTGGCTTATTAGCTATCTCAACAGTTTCCCCATCAATGTCTTTCATTTCTTCCAATACGAAATACTCATCTTTTCCCTTTGGGTTAAAGATTCTTAACTTATCACCAGTTTTGAAGTAATTACGTACTTCAATAGTGGCTACTCCACTAGAATAATCCAACACATTAGCTACATAACTTTGATTTGCTGTAACAATATTATTATAAATCTGACCATCTCTATTAGGCAAACCAGGATAAAAGCCATTAAATGCTTCCCTATTAGAAGAACGCTTGATCAATTTCTTATTTTCTTCTAGACATTCTTGACTTATCTTTCCTTTTTTTTCAAACTCATCAATAAGTTGTCTATAGCCTTTTACTACTGTAGCGATATAATAAGCTGTCTTCATCCTTCCTTCGATCTTCAAAGAAGCAACATTAGTTTTCAAGATATCTTCCAAACAGTCAACTACACAAAGATCTTTAGAACCAAAAGAGAATAAGAAATCATCTTGATCGATAAGCTCATCATTATGGTATAAATGATAATTCCACCTACAAGATTGGGCACATCCTCCTCTATTAGCATCCCTATTGGTCAATAAGTTTGAAATGACACATCTTCCTGAGTAATTAGCACACATACCACCATGAATAAAGACTTCTAGTGGTAGATCACTCTTCTTACAGATCTCTACTAAATCGGAATATTGTACTTCTCTTGCTAGAACTAACCTATCACAGTTTGCTTTTTGCCAATACTTTATTGCTTCAGAATTAGTAGTAGTCTGTTGAGTTGAAACATGCACTTCCATTTTAGGAGCTACTTTTTTCGCCAAGGAAAGAATTGCACGAGATGCACAGATGATCGCATCCACTCCCATACTTTCTAATTCCATTAAATATTCTTTAAGTCCGATAAAATCGGAATCATGAGGAATCATATTGACTGTGACATAAACCTTCTTATGACGATCATGAGCATAATCTACAGCCTCTTTTATATCATCCATAGAAAAGTTAGAGGCTCTAGCTCTTAAAGAAAACTTCTTGCCACCAAAATATACAGCATCAGCGCCATATTCAAATGCTGTCTTTAATCTATTAAGATCCCCTGCTGGGGCTAATAACTCTACTGCCATCTTACTCTTTCTCCAATATCGTCTGTTTTACTTCACTTAATGAACAATATTCTCTATTGTCTATTTCTTTTAATCTTTCTAAAGCTGTCTCAACTGTGATCTTCTTATTTAATAAGTCATGATGTAATCTTACTATCTCTAAAGTAAAATCATCTTCTTTAAACACTTCATCAATGATGATACCTGTTAGATCACTATCACTGATCTTATCTAACTCCTTAAAAGATTGTAAACAATAGCCATAAAGCCAAGTACCATCTTCTTTTTCTACGATCGGAAGTAGTTGAGTCCTTGTTTCTTCTTGTAAGAAATAATCTTCACGATATTCTTCTAATTTTCTTAAATAAGCTGAAATGAATCTTCTACGACCATATGATATCAATATTTCACCAAATACTCTTAAGAAACAATAATCTTTAACTTTATGAGCGATATCAAGCATATTATCAAAAGGTATATCTTTAGAAATGACACAATTATCAATACCATCATTTTTTAACTCTTCGATGTCATAACTATTAGTAAGTAATGTTTCAGGAGCATAGATAGCTTTTAAATTTAACTTATCCTCTTTAATGATCGTATCAAGTGCTATATCACTAAATAAAATGGCATCTACTGAAATAGATTCAAGATATTTTAAATATTCTTTTAAACCTTCTAATTCTGATTCTTGATATAATCTATCAACTCTTACAATACAATTAAGATCATTATCATGGATCTTACTAGTCATTTCTTTTAATCCTTCATTATCTAAGCCTTTAACTGCTGAAGAAAAGTGATCATCGGAAATGATGATATCTGTTACATCGTAGTTTTTTAGCTTTGAAAGATACTTATCACTTTTTTGTGAAACTGCTATTTTCATCTTACTACCTCTTTTCTTCCTTAGTCATTTCAAATAAGACTTTATCAATACTATCGATCAGATCACTAGCTAGTAATGAATAATGACTATGATCTTTGACCCAATGATCAGCTGCTGTAGAGTGAACAAATACACCAGCTACAACTGACTCATAATCAGCTCTTTGAGCCAAAAAGCCTGAAATACAACCTGCTAAGACATCACCTGAGCCACCTTTAGCTAAAGAATTATTACCACAAGTATTGATAGTTACTTTATCCCGATAAGCTACAATAGTATTTTCTGATTTTAAGACTATCACTAAGTTCTGATAGATCTTTAATATCGCTGACAAGTCAGTTAAGATCCTACTTTCATCATAATCAAATATCCTTTGATATTCCATCAAATGTGGTGTAATGACAGTTAATTTATCTCTTTTTAATAGCTCTAAGTTATTTTTTAAATAATACAAGCCATCAGCATCGATCAGTACATTCTTATCTGTTCTTAAAACATATTGAAGTAAGATCTCTGTCTTCTTATCTCGCGACAACCCTGGACCAATAACGATAAGATCAAATCTTGTAAAATCAAAGTGCTCCAATTGATAAATGATATTATCTTCTAAAGTTATCGTCATAGCTTCAGGTAAACTTACTTTAAAGACATCTATGACTTCTTTGTAAGATAATACTGTTAATAGTCCTGCTCCAGTTTTCATGATAGTCTTACCACACAAGACACTAGCTCCAACAGTATTTTCATGTCCTGCGATCAATAATACTTTGCCATAAGTGCCCTTATGAGAATGAGCTACTCTTACTGGTAACATTTTCTTAACATCATTATATTCACTTATATAATGTTGACATAATAAAGTTTCAATGCTTTCTTGACTTATACCGATATTTTCTAAAGTGATCTTTCCACCATAAGTATTTCCCGGGTAAAGATACATACCTAATTTAGGTAGTTGTAAACAAAAAGTCTCATCGGCTTGCACACATGCTCCAAGTACTGAACCATTATCACAATCTAGTCCTGAAGCTACATCACAACTTAAAACAAAGGCCCTACTAGCATTGATCCACTCTATAAATAAGTCATAAGGATAAGCAATTTTTTCTTTTTGTTCACTACCAGCAATACAATCAACAATATAGCGAGCCTTTTGTACTACTCTTTTGATATCTCTTAAAGAAGAATATACAAAGATATTATCCTCTTCGATCATTTTTTGATATTTACTATTTTCAAAAGCGAAATGAGCAATCTCTACTCTTACAGAGCTCTTTTTAACTAAAAGGTCAGCCAAAAGCAAGCCAATATCACCATTGACATTATTACCACAAATGATAACAACTTCATCGATCTTATTTCTAGTTATCTTTTCAAACATGCCTAAAGCAGCTGACAATAATAAGTTGGCTTTATCGTAATGATTCTTTTGACTATCTTTTTCTACTAGATCTAAAAACTGTTCTCTATTAACTAATTTCATAAAATCAACCTTTCGTTTTTTTAGGCGGAAAATCACTACCTTTAGGTGGTGGGTAATTGACAATTAAATATCATGCTTATAAAAACTACGATTGTCTAAAGCAAATAACCTACTTGTAAAACTCTTAGCTGGGATATTCTTTAGCTCTCTTTCGATCATTGACATCTTAGCATCAATGTCATCAATAAAATGTAAAGCCTCTGCTTCAATGGTCATTGGTAAGACTGGTGAGCCATACTCATGTTGACCATGATGAGCTAAGACCATATGTCTTAATAATAATACTTCTTCCGAATCAATATTTAACCTATCAGCACTTTCTTTGATCAAAGTCTGAGAGATAGAAATGTGACCGATAAGATTACCCTCAACAGTATATTCACTTACTGGACCTGTCTTTAATTCAACGATTTTACCAATATCATGTAATAATACTCCACCAACAAGAAGATCATGGTTTAAGTAAGGATAATTGATACAGACCATCTCTGCTAAATGCAACATACTATAAACATGAGTAGCTAAGCCACCAATATATTCATGATGATTCCTAACTGCTGCAGAACTATAATAGATCTCTTTATCATAAGTACGATAGATATCGCTGACAATCCTAAAGATATCTCTATTTTCAATCTTATCGATCTCTTCAGAAATATATTTTCTTAAAGTATTTTCACTATAAGGGCCAGTCATAACAAAATCCTTGATATCTATCTCAGTCAAAACTTCACTACAATCCATGACTTTTAGTTGTAAAGAGCCACGATAATTAATGACATCAGCTTTAACATTTACAACTTTACCTTGTTTAATTACTTGATTGTCTTTTTCTTTAACATCCCACATCTTACCTTCAATAGAACCAGAGTTATCTCTAAAATTGATTGAGAGATAAGGCGCTCCCGAATTTGTTACCCCTGCCTTAACTTGCGAAATTAATAATGGCATATTAATGCTTAGTGGACTAGTAAACTCACTTATCTTCATACTGTTCTTCCTCCTTTGATAACTTAGAAGTTATCATGCTACTTTCAAATCCTTTATTGGCTAAATATTGGTAGTAAGCATTATACAATGCTTTACCACTATATTTCTTTTCATATTTCTTTTTGATCTTGTTAAACTGCTCGTTTAATAAGTTTTCTTCTTTTTCTTGATCAAACTCAATTGCTAGTTGTTCAATGACATCATTAACATCACTAAAACCTGCTAATGATAACTTACTCTTAATATAATAGATGGTCTCTCTATAAGACTTATCTTTACAACTTTTTAATAACTGTTGACCTTTTTGAATAGCTCTTTGTTTTTCTTCGCTTTCATCAACTTGCGATAATACTTCTTCAATGACCTCTTTATCTACTCCTCTTTTCTTTAGTTGTCTTGCACTATTTTTCTTACCAACAAGATGATATTGATCAATATATAACTGACTTTCAGCAACCGCTTCATCTTGCAGATAACCATAGTCACTCAAATCATTTATGATCTGTTGTTTCTCACTTTGAGAAAGATCGCCATATTTCTTCAGATAAGTTTCAATCTCTTTAACAGTATAGTCACGACTATTTAGCTTATTTAAACATCTAGTGAAACAATAGTAATAACGATGATAATGTTGCAATAAATCTAATTGCTCATCACTTAACTGTTGGTCAATATCATATCTTTCTTTTAGATAATCATCAATTGAGATCTTAAAAGTGATCTTATCACTCTCATCAACACACACTATCTTGACATATTTCTCTTTAACTTCAATCTTATTTATTTCCATACTATATATTACTTCTCAAAAGATAAAACTCCTAAAACTTGTCCCACTTTTTTAGCTCTTGCCCTTTTACCAAATAGGCTTGCTTAGCGATAGAAGCAAAATATCGATCGTTATAGGAATCAGAATAGAACTCTTCCACCTCATCCTTTTTATAGCCTTCTTGTAAAAAGACATTGACTTTTTCTTGAGAAGAACAATTCTTTGATAATACCTTTCCAGTATTCTTATCAACTTGCGAAGCAAATAATGTTTTGATACCTAATAGATCGCAAGCAGGTCTTATCAAGAAATAAGGAGAAGCACTGATGACGATATCATCTTCTTTTTGTTGCTTCTTATACCATTCATTGACATATTTGATATTTTCTTGCCAAAACTTGCTAACTTGCTCATCAATATCCTTGATGGTAGGTACAAAAACATACAAGTAACTTTTCATTTCCGTCTTATCGATCTTCTTAAAGAAATAAAGAATAAAGCCTTTTAATTGATGAGGCAAATGCTTTAATAAACTTAGATCTTTCTTTAAACAATAAAAATAAAATCTCGCTGTACTATCAAAAGGAACTATCGTTTTGTCCCAATCATAAACATTCATCGTTTGATCACCAATACAATTTTACCATATTAAGATACATTTTTCTTTGTTTAATAATCACATTATTTCACACAAGCATTACATAATTACACGTAGGTTATTTTGTATCATATAAGTGCAAGCAGATAAAGAAAGATGCTTGCAAATATTCTCCTTTCTATTTCGAATATTTATCCCCCTTTATAAAAAGAAGAGCGTAACATAATAATACGCTCTTTCTTTTTTTACATTTCATCTCTTGTTTTATTTTCAACGATCATCTTATGCCAACAACTATAGCACATTCCTTCATAAACATCATTGCCACCAATGACAACTTGCTGTCCACCCGTACAAACATGTCCTGTAGAATCAAATCTTGCATTAACGATCGCTTTAGCCCCACATTTACAGATTGATTTGATCTCGGTGATGCTATCAGCTAATTCAAATAATCTTTTGCTTCCCGGAAATAAACGAGTCATGAAGTCCGCTCTTAAACCAAAACACAAGACTGGTATATTCTTTTCCGAAACGACTTTCCTTAACTGGTCAACTTGATCCTCTGTTAAGAATTGACATTCATCACAAATGACTACATCTACCAATTCTGGTATCTTTTCTAAAATATCATCATTTTGTTGAATAACAACCGCTTTAGCTTCTAAACCAATCCTACTACGCAAGATATCTTGCCCATCACGATCATCTAAAGCAGGCTTAATCAGCCATACTTTCTTACCCTTTTCTTCGTAATTAAATTTAGTCATCAAAGCATTAGCGGTCTTACTTGAGCCCATTGCCCCAAACTTAAAATATAATTTTGCCATAAAACCTTTCTATAAAAAAGGACGATACACGTCCTTAGTTTTTACTTCCTGTCAATTTTCTTCTCACACTAGTAGAAAACCACTCTAATATTAAAGTCATGATAATGATACCTAATAACATAGCACCACAATCGTTCCATCTACGAGCATTGATCGCAAAGATCAATTGAGCACCAATACCGCCAGCTTGAACGATACCTAAGATAGTAGCATTCTTAACGTTGATATCAAGTCTATACAAAACGATAGAAACAATATTAGAACTTAATTGTGGGATGATACCATATCTGATCTTTTCAAAAGTAGAACAACCAGCAGCATCAAGTGCTTCAGTGATACCAGGATTTAAATCTTCAATAGCTTCGATCATCAGTTTTGATAACATACCAACTGAACCAACAGTCATTGATAATACACCCGCGAAAGCACCAGGTCCGATAGATTTAACGAACATGATACCTAACATGAATGATGGGAAAGCTCTAATGATACTAATGATCGTAAGTACGATCGAATTGACCCATTTAGGACAAACATTACGACTAGCTAAGAAAGCTAAAGGTAAAGAGATGATAAGTCCAAATACTGTACCTAAGAAAGCGATAGCCAATGTTTCAAAGAGCATATATAACAAACCATATTCAGTCAAGTTAGTGATCAAACTGATAGAAGGAGTAAATAATCCTTTAAAAGCATTGATCGCAATTGATACACCTTTAGGATTGACTCCTTTAAATGTGATGGTGATGGTCATTAACAGATATAAAGCAACGATAGCTACAACTGTAATGACAAGTTTTGGCCAAACATGAGGATATTTCTTTAATTGTTCATCAATAGTTAAATTCTTATTTGTCATCCTTGAACCAACTTTCTTCTTAATCTACGAGAGATAGTCTCGATAACAACAACTGTTATCACTAATACAAGTACCATCAAACCTGTATTACCATATCTTCTCCAAGTCAACTGTTCGTTGATCTGTACACCAATTCCTCCGGCACCAACATAACCTAAGATAGCAGCACTTCTAACATTTGTCTCAAAGCAATACAAGACAGTACTCCAGAAATAACCTCTAACTTGTGGATAAGCGGCTTTCATCATACACTTAACTCTACTAGCACCTGTAGACTCTAAAGCTTCATAAGGTCCCATATCGATAGTTTCGATCTGTTCATAAAGCATCTTAACACAGATCGTATAAGTAAATATGACGATTGAAATTGTACCAGCTAATGTTCCTGTTCCAATAACAATTGATAATAATTGTGCATAAACTAATGTAGGTAAAGTTCTAAGTAAGCTTAGTAAACCTCTATGAATTGCTAGATAAGTCTTATTTAACTTAAAGTTAGCTGACAAATAGAAACTCATAGGTAAAGCAATAACACAACCTAATACTGTACCAATGATAGACATAACGATAGTATCAAGCATAGGCTTTTTCATATCTGCCCAGAAACTCCAATTAGGTGGGAACATGTCTTGAACTAACTTCCAGAATTGCTTGTTACGAGCAATAAGACTAGAAATATTGACATTCGTTACTTTTGCACAGATGATCACAAAGATGATCACCACTATCGTGATATATGGAGCAGGATTAAACTTTTCTTTTATCGTCTTACCATTTGATAATTCATAAGTTTGAGGATAAAAAATACTCAGAATATCCTTAAGCATTCTTGTTCTCCTTCATCAGATCATCATCAGTCAATTCACGACCATAGATCATCTTTAATACATCGTTAGTAACATTTTCTTTTGGTCCATCATAAACGATCTTACCAGCATTGATACCAACGATCCTATCAGCATATTGTAATGCTAAGTCAACGTGGTGGATATTGATGACAACAGTGATGTTCATATCACGATTGATCCTCTTAAAGTCCTCCATGACTACATCTGCCATGACTGGGTCAAGAGCAGCAACTGGTTCATCAGCTAAAATGATCTCTGGATCTTGAGCTAATGTACGAGCTAAGGCAACACGTTGCTGTTGTCCTCCTGATAATTGGTCAGCTCTGCTGTAAGCTTTATCTAAAATGCCTACTTTATCAAGAGCCTCCAAAGCTTTTATCTTATCTTGCTTAGAATATAAGCCAAGTAATGTTCTAATGAATGACATATCAGCAACTCTTGCTGACAATACGTTATTAATAACTGTGGTCCTCATGACCAAGTTGAAAGACTGGAATACCATGCCGATCTTTCTTCTGAAGTTTCTCAACTTCTTTCCTTCCAATTTAGAGACGTCAATATCGTTTACAGTTAATTTTCCATTAGTAATATCGATCATCTTATTTACAGTTCTGATAAGAGTTGACTTACCTGCACCAGATAATCCGATAACTGCCACAAACTCACCTTGTTCAATCTGTAAACAAACATCATCCAAAGCTTTTGTTCCGTTCGAATACACTTTATCTACGTGTTCAAATTTAATCATAATTGGGATCCTACCATTTCATTTTAAAAAAGAGAGCACATTTGTTTTGTGCAAATGCACCAAATGCACTCTCATTGATTTTTTTAACTAACTATAAATTAGTTGAATAAAGCGTTAGCTTCACGAGTTGAATCGTAATCAGAGTCAGAACCTACTTGGTAACCCATATGGCTATATGGCTTAACAGCAGCTCTACCTTCTTCTGTATTACCCATTTCGATGAATACTTCTTGTAAAGCAGCAACTAATTCAGGAGTCATCTTTTCATCAACTTCTTGTTTAGCAACTGATACAGTATCGTTCATGATGTAATCAGAAACTGCGATAACCTTAACGATATCCCAAACATTCTTGCCTTCTGCAGCTAACTCAGGATAAGCAGCTTCGAATGCTGTAGTAGATGCAGCATCTTTACGAACATCAGCGTAACCAACAGTGATATCACAAGCACCAGTTAATAATGATTCCATCATATTAGCGTAGCTTCCATCAGGAATAACGTTAGATAATGAAGCAACAGTCTTCTTATTTCCTTCAGAACCGAAGTTGTTGTTTAACCATAAGCTAGGGTAAACATAACCAGCACTTGAAGTTGAAGAACATACATACCAAGTAGCGCTATCAACATCTTCCCAAGTTAATGTACCATTGCAAGCCTTGTCGTAAAGATCTTTACCCTTCTCAGTTTCGATATTTACATAGATCAATGAAGCATAACCAGTAGCCATACCTTCAGCATCTTGAGTCTTGCCTGCGTTCCAAGGTTCGATACCATCTTTTGGATCGATAACGTTACCGTCTTCACCAGCAACACCATAACGTAAAGCTTCAACTAATAATTGAACACCATCAGAATATAAGATGTAAGTTGATGCAGGAATTAATCCGATATCGATAGTTCCTGAAACCATACCTTCACCTACTGCTGCATAGCTAGTACCAACACTAACCTCAACTTCATTAACAGTAAAGCCTCTTTCAGCTAAACCATCGATGATGATTTGAGATAATGAACGATATCCTTTTTCAGGATCGCCATTAGCAGCTTGTAAAATAACGTCTGAATCTTTTGAAGGAACAAAAGAAACGACCAATTTATCAATAGTAGTGTCATCAGTTTCATTGTTAGAAGAACAGCCAACCATTGATAAGACCATCATTGCACTTAATAGAACAACTAATAATTTTTTCATATAAGAGCATTTCCTCGCTTTCGCTATTATTATAGTTTATTTATTTTTAACTATCAATTATTTACAAATCTTTTTACTTTAATTTTTACCTTTCCCCTCCAATAGTACAGTATCTCTAAGCACGATAAATATCATAATTATGATATAATGATTTATAGGAGGCAACTATGGATAAAAGATTAAAATTAACATTACTAATAGTATGCATTACCTTATTTATTCTCACTACTTTCATCAATATCCGTCTAAAGAAGTCATTACTCGATACTGATCAAAGCCAAAAGAAAACCTCATTATATTTGTCTCTACTATCGATCGTTATCATTATTCTAACAATAATAACCATCATCCTACTAAAGACTAAATAATGAGGTCTTTTTTTCTATTTAATTCTTTTAGCTACTACAACAAATCTACCTTCATCTGTTGAATAATCACAAGTAGATAAAGTTAGTAACTTATCACCATAAGAAGCAGTATATCCTGTATCGTATAAAGAATAATACTTACAATTACTTACATAATCATTGAACTCACTGCTACTATTAGCACTAGCAAACTCATAATAAGGGAATACATCATTTCCAGTATTTACTTGTACAACAAATACCGCAATGATCTGATACTTATGACATTCTTTAATCGTATCAAATTCAATGATTTGATGCTTCTCAAAGAAAGATTTATCCTTATATTTAGTTAATGCTGCAAACATTGTTCCATCAGCACGATGGTGACCATGGATGATGACATTATCTGTTGGATTAAATACATCACAATTCTCTTGTACATAAGGTAAACCTCCTACAGAATACTCTTCATTAAAGTTCTTATAAAGATAATAGTCTTTAACTGTCTTAGTCTGCATTACAGGATAATCAATACTTGTATCATCAATATGGATCCAACCGACCATATCGTTATTTTGTTCATATAATTTCTGATATGAAGCTAATTTCTTTTCATCAGATTGTTCATTCAATTCTGAATCACTACTAGAATCACCATCAAGATCCCTTTCAATTTGATTACGCAAAATCTTAATATCATTTTGAGCTTTGCCTGATTGAATAAAATAATAAGCCACAAAGGAACCGCTGATCAAAAAGATAGCTACCAATAAGCCAATAATAAGGTTATATTTAAATGCGATCTGTTTTTTACTTACCATGACTCGCACCGCCTTTCTAAAAATAATTATAATATTTTTTTAAACATAATAAAAGTATTTAGATTTTGTTATATTATGTGATGTATACTATATTTATGCGTAGATACATTAAAGAAGAGATATATTTAGATGAACTATTAAACAACCTATTCTGTTCTAAAAAAACAGTCTATCTTTTAAAACAAGAAAATAGGATCAAAGTAAATAACAAACTCACAAAAGAGAACATCCTATTAAATGAAAATGATATAGTAGATATCGATATAATCAAAGATGAAACTAATGATATAGAAGAAACATACTACAACTTAGATATCTTATATGAAGATGATTACTTACTTATCGTTAATAAGCCAATAGGAGTCATCATCCATGATGATGATTCAACAGATACCCTAGATAACTATGTAGCTTATTACTATAAAACTACTAATCAAAGACACAAAGTATATCATGTCCATAGATTAGATAAAGACACCTCAGGAGCCATACTCTATTGTAAACAAGCTTACCTATTACCGCTATTAGATAAGATGTTACAAGAGAAAAAGATCCAAAGAACTTATCTTGCTTTAGCTAGTGGTAACATAAGCAAAAAGATGACCATCAATAAACCAATAGGCTCTGATCGTCATCACAACAATCGTTATGTCATCTCTTCTACTGGCAAAGAAGCAATCACTCAAATAGAACCACTAAAAAGATTTAACGATAAAACACTTGTAAAATGCAAACTAAAGACTGGTAGGACTCATCAAATAAGAGTACACTTAGCATCAATCTCTCATCCAATAGTAGGAGATACTATCTATGGCAATCAACCCGCAGAAAGACTAATGTTACATTCTTGCTCAATTGCCTTGACTCATCCTATTACTAATGAAAGATTAGAAGTAGTGTGTCCTGTAACATTTCCAATTTAAAAAGCATGCAAGTGCTTTTTTGTTTATATCAAATATTTTTCCCTTGTAAATCTTTATAAAGATCACTTCTTGACTTAGTTAGATTCTTATTTTGCCTTTTAAACTCTAACATCCTTTCATCAGGCTTATATTTATTAGTATCTTCACTTCTTAAATAAGCTAAAGTTTCTACTATTGCCAATTTGTATAAAGGAGATACAAGATGATCTGTTTCACTATTAGTCCTTATCGCTTTATCATCACTAATGATATCACTATTAGAGACCGCAATGACTTTATCAGTAGCTATTTCACTTCTTTTTGCGATATCAATTATCTTCTTAGATGACTCATCTTCATTATTATCAATAAAGATAAGAAATGTATTAGGATTTACCGGATATAAAGGTCCATGTAAATACTCTTCTACTTCATAAGCTAAACAAGGAATACAATTAGTCTCAGCCATCTTTAGTGAACCTTCAATAGCAGTACCAAGATTTGCTCCTGAAGAAACAAGATATACACAATTACAACTAGTGATCTTTTCTTTATTCTCATTATACTTTTCAATAGTTTCATCAACAACCTGCGAATGAATTTCAAGTGCTTTTCTCATTTCAGAAAGAGTTTTATCATATTCATCTTCATCAATATATCCTTTTATTAAAGAAGCCTCTAGGGCAAATAACATTAGATAACCCACTAAAGTGACTACACCGATAGTTGCATAACCGATCTTTTCTTCTCCAACACACCAATCGATCAATAGATCTGAATATTTTTTAACATCACAATCTTTTCTTCCTACTAGTGAGATAGTTTTCTCACCTAAATGTTTTTCAAACAAAACACAATCAATGATATTTGTTGAACAACCGGATTGTGAAACATTTACTGTAAGCATACCATCTCTATAGTCATGTTCATGGTAAATAAAAGTAAATGGAGTAACTACCTTTACTTCAGCCTTAAGATATTTTCTTAAGAAATATCTTGCGGTAACACAACTATTATAAGATGAACCACAAGCCACAAAAGTAATACCCTTATAGCCACCATTAACATACTCATCAACTAATTGCTTAGTGATACTTTTACGATCCTCTATATTCTTTAAGACAACTTCTGGTGTCTTTCTAATATAGGTAAGCATCGTTACATCTTCACTCATATTCTTATTCCTCCCATATGATCTCTATCTATGAAAACGTTAACACAACAGCTGATCACTATGCAAGTATTATTTTAAAAAGATCACTTCTAAAATAACAAACACAAACAAGGTATTGTAACCACTGAAAAAATAGACGACAAAAGAATAAGTTTTGCCGCAAATTCATAATCACAGTCATACTTTTTGGCTAGTACTGGACACATTGCTCCACAAGGCATTGCAGTCATTAGAGTAGATACCAATACTATTGTCTCATTTACACCAATAGCATCTAAATAAATAATTTCCCTCAATTCATCGAGTTTTTTAAGAAAATAGTTGACTAAATATCCTACAAAAAAGACTGCCTTAGAAATA
>CAVAAT010000033.1:0-93193 GCA_963586925.1 Erysipelotrichaceae bacterium | reverse complement strand
AATGAGCAATTGTATTAAAATATGTCACAATTGTGGAAATTCATTATTATAGAAGTTTGGAAAAATATGTTGTAAATTAAGATTAGAGGTAGAGCAGATGACTGATATTACCAAAAGGCAAAAGGATATTATTAAGTTTTTGTTGAATAAAGAAGAATTTGTTACTGTGCAGACTATCGCAAATAAGTTTAATGTTTCTTCTAGGACTATTCGTAATGATTTGCTTAAGTTGGAAGTTTTCTTATGGGATAATGGGTGTGATCTGCAGAGTAAGACTAATAATGGAATAAGAATCATCTTTAATGATGATAGTGAGAAGTTGATAAGTGCTTTAAATCTTGATAGTAATGATCAATTGGATTATCAAGATAGATTCTTTTATATGCTGCTACGTTGTCTTATCAGCTTTGATCTTACTTATGGTTTGTTAGCGGAAGAGTTAAATGTTAGTAAACAGACTGTTATTAGCCAATTTTCTTCTGTTATTGATGTTTTAGAGAGTAATAGTATCGATGTGATCAAAACACCTGGAAAGGGTATAACTTTTAGTGGCAGTGAAAGTAGTATTCGTAATTGTTTCCGTTCGAGTTTATACTCTACTACTTTAAGTCAAGAAGTCTTAAATAAGATAAAAAATAACGATAAGTTGATGATATATCAAAATAGTGTCAAACAGATTATAAGTGATCTTAAACAAGATAAGGGTGTCAAGTTCACTCAAGAAGAGAAGACAGCGATATTAGTAGCTTTTATCATCTATCGTAGTGAAAATAAACATCATTCAGAAAACAGAAAACACTTGTTAAAGTTTTCAAATTCAACTATCTATCAATATCTAAAAGAAAGAGAAGATCTAAGCCAACTAAGTGATAATGATAAATTATACCTTACAGGAGTGATCATTTCTGATGGCATGTTCGATAGTTCAGCAAACGCTATAGCTTCCTTAAAGGATGTTGAAGATGCTGGTGAGATAACAGAATATCTATTAGAAAAATTGTTGCAGATAAGATCTATTGATATGAGTGAAAAGCAAGGATTTGTACAGGGATTAAAGACACACTTATCAAGTGCTATCTGTAGGTTAAGAAGCGGTATTAAAGTAAACAATGAACTATTAGATCAGATCAAATATCGTATACCATTAATGTATGAGTTTACTAAGAAGCAACTATTGAAATGTGAAAGTAAGTATGATCTTGAGTTTAATGAGAGTGAGATTGCTTATATTGCTATTTACTTAACAAGCGCTTTTGAGGATTCCTTAAGAGAAGAGTTTAATTTCAAAGTCTTACTTGTTTGTTCATTTGGCGTGACCACTAGTGCGATATTACGCTCTAGGATCACTCAAAGTATGCCTGAATATAGCGTTATTGGCCCATTAAATATTAAAGATGCTCGAGAATATCTTAAAGATAATAAGGTAGATCTGATCGTTTCTACAGTAGATTTTCAATATGATGGAATAAAGACGATCGTAGTTGGTGCACTATTATCAATAGAGGATATCAGTTCGATCAAAGAATATCTGTTGCAGACTTCTTATGATGATATGTGTTCAAAGTTCTTGAATTCTTATAAAGAGATCAAGGAACCAACAGTTCAATACATATCAGATACGGTAGATAAAGACAAGATCAATATTGTTGATAAAGTTGATGGTTGGCAACATGCGATCGCCTTAGCGAGTGAACCTCTTATCAAAGAAGGGTGTTTAGAATCAAGATATGTTGATGCGATGATAAATGCGGTAATTGAGTATGGTACTTATATGGTCTTAGTGCCTGAAGTGGCTTTCGTTCATGCTGGGGTAGATAACGGTATCAATAAAGAGTGTTCTTCAATTTTGATATCTAAGAAACCGTTCAGTTTTGGAGAAAAGAATCCTAAAACAATTAGAGCGATCGTGGTCATGGGGATAAAAGATAAGAATAGTACAGCTTTACTTAATAATGTCTACATATTAGAAGATGTTAATAATCAAAAGTTGTTAAAAGAAGAAGATCTAACAGTTGAAGATGTGCTAAATATGCACGCTTAGAAAGGTATATATGGAAGAGATAGTTTCAAAAAGTAATATTCAAATTCATCAAAAGGCTACTGATTGGCAACAAGCCATTAGAATAGCTGGCAAAACTTTGATCGATTGTGGTTCGGTAAGAGCTAACCAGATTGAAAAAATGATTCAATCAGTCATTGATCTAGGACCATATATTGTGTTAATGCCTTACTTTGCTTTAGCACATGCCGCTCCTAGTGAAGATGTTTTAAAGGATGATATCTCTATTGCGATATTTGATGATGACATAAATTTTGGTAGTGAAAATGATCCGGTAAGAATAGTTATGTGTTTAGTTTGTACTGACGGTAAAAGTCATATAGAGAAACTATCGAAGATTGCTCAAAAATTATTAGATAGCGAGGCTGATATCATTTCTAAATTGATCAAGGCGGACAGCGTTGAAAAAGTCTATGAACTTCTTAATGGATAGAAGTTATTTATAGTAGAAAAAGGGAGGTGAGTCAATGGTACCAAAAATTCAAACAGTTTGTGGCTTCGGATGTGGTTCTTCTTTGATGTTAAGAATGAACATTGAAGATATCGCAAAGAAGAATAACATTGAGATTGAAGCATTTTGTGGTGATGTTGGAACTTGTTTGAGTAATCCTTGTGATGTTATCTTTATTTCTAAGGAATTAGCACCAAGGATAACAGATAGAGCAAAAGTTCCAGTAATTGTTTTGAAAAACTTCATGAACAAAAAAGAAGTTGAAGAAAAAGTTATGGAATACTTAAATTCTGTAAAGTAAAAAAGAAAGAAATAAAAAGGAGAAATTATGAACGTTTTAAATTGGATTATTACTAATGTCTTTGGTCAGGGCGCTATATTCTTGGCTTTGATCGCTTGTGTTGGTTTGATTCTTCAAAAGAAGAAATTCTCAGAAGTATTACGTGGAACAGTAATGACAGCTGTTGGTTACTTTGTATTGAATACAGGTACAGGTTTGATCACTGGTTCATCAATTGATGGTATCACTGGTGCTTTCGCTACGATGATGGGCTCAGCTTCTGCTGGTGCTAAGATCGATATGGGTCAATATGGTACTCAGATCGGTATCGTTATGTTGATCGGTTTTGGTGTTAACTTATTAGTTGCTCGTTTTACTAAGTTTAAGACAGTGTTCTTAACAGGACATATGTTGTATTGGTTCCCATATGTATTCATTGCTGCTGGTGTTGATGCTGGTTTAAGTGGAGCACCACTTATCATCTTAGCAGGTATCTTTACAGCAGTTTACATGGTTGTATCTCCAGCTTTGATGAAACCATTTGTTAAGGAAGTTACTGGTGAAGATGAAGCTACTTTCTCTATTGGTCACCCAACTACTTGTTTATCAGTTATCTCTGGTCTATTAGGTAGAGCTATTGGTGATAAGAGTAAATCAGCTGAAGATATTGAAGTCCCAGCTTCATTAGGTTTCTTAAAAGAGATCTCTATCACAGGTTCATTGGCAGTAGCTATCACTTATGGCGTAATGTTCTTTGTATTAAAGAGTAAAGGTCTTGATCCTTACACTGTTTGGAACACTTCTTCAATGTTTACTTATATCTTTACACATGCAGTATACTTTGGTGTAGGTATGACTATCATGTTACAAGGTGTTCGTATGTTGATTTCTGAGATCGTTCCAGCATTTAAGGGTATTGCTGAAAAGGTTGTACCTAATGCTATTCCAGCTTTGGATTGCCCAGTATTATTTGGTTATGCTCCAAATTCATTGACTATCGGTTTCATTGTTGCTTTGATCACTTCAACAATTACTATCGTTATCGTTAATGCTATGGGTGTATTCCCTACAGTTATTGTTCCTTTAGTATCAACTTGTTTCTTTGAAATTGGTTGTGCTGCTATTGTTGGTAATGCTACTGGTGGATTACGTGGATGTATCGTTGGCGCAGCAGTTTGTGGTGTTTTAGCTGTATTATTAGTAGGATTTGGTTCTTACTTCTTCATGAACACTATCAATGATTGGATGCTTGTTTATGGTGGACAAGACTTCTCATTGTGGGGCATCATTGAAGGATTGATTGCAAGGATCTTAGCTTAATCAATATGGAATTTAAATATGTTTCTCGTATCAATGAATTGATCGATACTGTCATCAAAGCTGAAAGTGAGAACATGGAAAAATGCGTGAACGTATTATTTGACTGTGTTCAAAACAAGAGTACGATCTATACTTTCGGTGCTAGCCATGCTGGAATATTGAGCGAAGAATTATATTATCGTGCTGGTGGTTTGATGCTGTTTAATCCAATATTTGGTAGAGAGATAATGCTAGATGCTTCCCCGATCACTTTGACTAGTTCAATGGAACGTTTGGTTGGATATGGCACAGTATTGGCGAAAAGCAAGGCAGACTTTAAGAAAGGTGATGCTATCATCATCCACTCAGTATCAGGCAGAAATCCTGTTACTTTGGAGATTGCTCAGGAAGCAAAAAATGCTGGTGTCACAATTATTGCGATCACCAATGTAGCTTATTCTAAAACTGTAACATCAAGACATCCATCTGGTAAAAGATTATTTGAAATGGCAGATATCGTTTTAGATAATCATGGTGATGTGGGTGATGGCTGCGTTAAGATTGATGGATTAGAACAAAAAGTTGCCCCTTCCTCAACAGTGATCGGAGCTATATTAGTCAATTCCATCGTTGCTGCCTTAGCAGAAAAATTAGTTGAAAGTGGCATGAGCCATCCACCAATCTTCTATAGTGCAAACATTGATGGTGGAGATCAATTGAATCGCCAACTATTTGAAGAGTATAAGGATTCTATCCATTATAAGTATTAGAATATTAGAGGTGTGAATTTTCATGCCTCTTTTTTCTTTATTGATAGTTATTTTTCTATGTGTTATCATTGAGTTAAAGAAAAGGGGTTATCTACTTAAACAATTAAAAATACTTGCTTAAAGTTAGATGATAGGTAATGAATATGAAAAAGATACTATGTTTGACAATAGTGATTACTCTACTAGTAACCATGATTGGCTGTAAATCAAAAGAAGATAAAGCTAAAGAATACGCTAGTAATGGGCAATATAAGGAAGCATATGATCTATTATATGAGCTTGATGAAGATCACTTAAAGGCTGATGATTGCTTACTTTGTTGGGCATTAAAGTGTGTTAATGCGAAAGAAGTTGATGATCAAATGACCGGTGTCAAATTCATTAATAAGGAATATGCTGATAAGCTATTTAAGAGATTAAAGACTTATAGTGCTGAAGGTTATAATCCTACTCTTAAACAATGTGAGATGATCGTAGCTCTTATGCCTTTAATGGAGGATCTCTATGAAGGTGACACGGAATATTTACAATTTAAGAGTACAATTTATACATCATTAAAATATGAACAAGATAACGATGTCATTAGTAGATATCAGCAGAATGGCCAATACAAACAAGCTTATGAATATGCTTGCGATATAGATCTTGATGATGGCAGAGCAAATAAGGCATTGTTAAAATGGTATGACTATTGTATTAAGAATAATATCATTGACAATGAATTATTAGAAATAGACATTAATTCAAAGAAGACTGCTGAATATATCTATCAATCAGTAGTGAATTATTTGTATTCTATTAGAGTGGTCAATGAAGAACAAAGTAAGAATTTGTTAGTGATAATGGACAAGATCTATGATTATATGAATAATTATGAAACAGAGTATTTATTTGTTAGAAGATCATTACAACATAGTGCTAAAGGTGAATGTATTTGGGATATACCAAAACAATCAACAGTATCTTACGAACAATATTATTCAACTATTCATTATTATAGTGATGAGGATATCAATGGTACAGGAAGTAAAGTACATGGCCAATTATTCTTAAATGCTACTATTTATATCTATGATGAAGATTATGAACTAATCGATAATCAATATTGTGTATATGGCGATTTCTCTAATAGTAATACATATAGAGCTATTGGTAATGATTATGGCTTTGATGGTTATTGGTTCTATTATATTAATACTACTGTACCAGAAGTATGTCGTATGAATATTTATGGAGAAACACAAGTGATCTTAACAAGCGAAGAGTTAAATGGCAAATCTCCTTATAGTGCGATAGTAGTTGCTAGTGATATCCTATATACTTATGTACAAGATGGTGATAGCGTAACTATCTATAGAGTTTATATGCCTGACAAAACAATTGATTCTTATACAACTGAATCAAGTGCTGATTATTTCTTTGAAATCTTTGTACCAAAAGATAGTGAACATCTAAGATATTATCATGAGAATCCAGAGTATGTAGCAAAATTATCAGAGTTTAATAATGATAAAGAAGCATTGTATGGATTGATCAGTAAATACGAGAATATCAGAAAAGATTATTATGATCAAACTAGTATTGAAGAGATTTTGTCTTGGCATACTTTATTAGAATATAGTATCAAACAAGAGTATGGCATTAGAGCTTATTGTTATTATGATTATAATCTAAAGACTAAGGAATTGACTGTTACACCAACAGATGATTCTTATAGAAGTTATGAAAAGTAAAAACCGGTTAAACCGGTTTTTTTATAAAACATGTGTAGTTTTGCCAAAAGAATAAATTATTGGCATTTTTGCACATGATTTGTTAAAAAAACTGCTGATCTATTGATCAACAGTTTAAGTTGTTAGAAATTTCCTCTGTGTCCATTAGGATTTTGGTTAGGTGCAGGATTTGAACCTCTTTGACCTCCATTAGACATTGGAGATTTACTCATATCATTTCTAGGAGCTTGTCCCATTGAACCATTTGGCCTGTTATTCATTGGTTGATTTGGCCTTTGATGGTCGTTTCTTTCAAACATTGGTTCATTAGGCCTACCTGCCATAGCTTCTCTTGGCCTTTCAAAAGTTGAATTCATTGGTCGTCTTTGATCATTGATGTTAGGACGATTATTTTGATAATGCTTTCCTCTTCTGAATTTATTTCTTAATGGTGAATCATTATAAGTGGTATGAGTATGATCTATTCTTCTGTAGCGAGATATCTTAAAGATGATACTGATCACTAGTAAGATTACTATGGTGATTAAGAATGCTTTTATCATTAATTAGCGCTATCCCCTTTAATTTCTAAAAGTTTATCCTTTAATTCGTTTTCTAATTTACGTAATTCAACTTCTGCAGCATTTCTCTTTTGACGACCTTCAGTTTGGATCTTTAGTACTTCATCTAATGTATCAATAAGTGACTTATTAGTATATTGTAGTGTCTCGATCTCAACAATACTGCGCTCACTAGCTTCAGCAGTAGCGATTGTACCTTGTTTTAGAGCTTCAGCATTCTTCTTTAATAACTCATTAGTCATCTTATCAACAGCAGCTTCAGCATCGATAGCTTCTTGAGAATGAGATAAGCCTAGAGCAATGACCATTTGTGATTTCCATAATGGAATAGTATTAACAAGAGTTGACTGGATCTTTTCTGCCATGATCGTATCGTTGTTTTGAATGAGTCTGATCTGTGGAGTCATTTGAACTGAAACCATTCTTGTCATTTCTAGATCGTGTAATTTCTTTTCAAAACGATTGATGAGTTGAGCGTAGTCGTTAGCTTTTTGAGCATCTTCTGTTGTGCCACTCTCTCTAGCAATCTGTTGTAATTTAGGCAATTCAATATTAGTTGCTTCCTCTAACTTCTTCTTGCCAGCTGCGATATACATTGATAATTCTTTTTTGTTTGATTCGTTTTTAGCGTATAATTCGTCTAAAACAGCAATGTCTTTTAATAATTGGATCTGTTGTTCTTCTAACATTGATGAAATCTTTTCAACATTAACATTTACTTTGTCATATTTTGCTTTTAAGCTTTCTAATTTATTACCTGATTTCTTAAAAAGACCTAAAAAGCCTTTGCTTTCTTCCTCAACATCAAAACCTTTTAATTCAACTACTAGATCTGAGATCATTGTTCCTACAGAACCAAGATCTTTTGATCTAACATTTTCTAAGGCTTTGTCTGAAAAATCAGCAATCTTATTTTGTGATGTAGAACCATAGCTCATGATAACATCAGTATCTGTGATATCGATCTTTTCTGAGAAATCATTGATCATTTTTAATTCTTCTTCTGAGAATACTGACATATCTACTTTAGCTGGTTCAGTTGCTGCTGGTGTTTCAGTAGTAGTTGTTTCTTCAACTGTCTGAGCTGTTGTATTTTCGCTAGCTTTTGAGTCAAGAGTTAGAACGATTTTTTCTTCTTCCATATAATATGTAAACCTCCGTTTTTTACTAGTCACATTATAACATAACTTACTTTTATTTGAGAAAGTATCGTTAGATAGTGAGAAAATATTGTTTACTTTGCTTTTATGCGTGAGTATTAATTTATCGCATTGTTACGAAAGTGGTACACCGTTCTAAAATGTTGGATGAATAAAAAAATGCGTGATAAATGAAAAAATAACTTATTTATTGTATAATCGTTACTGGAGGATTACATTGCAATGACGGTATTAAAAGAAAGAAATGAGATCGCTAATGAATATAAATGGAATCTGACCACTCTTTTTGAAACTGATGAAAAGTGGGAAGAAGCACTTGCTTCATTAAACGATGAAGAAAACAATGCAGCTAAGTTCCAAGGGACTTTGAACAATGCAGAAAACATTTTGAACTTCTTGAAATGGAAGTACGAATTAGAAAGAAAGATCAACAATATCTTTAATTATGCTTCTTTAAGACATAGTGAAGATACAAGAGATAGTAAAGCTACTAGTATGTATTCTCGTATCTATGGTAGATATGTGGCTATTGCTTCAGCTATGGCTTTTGCTAAACCTGAGATCTTATCTTTAGATGAAGAAACTCTAAAAGGTATCATTGAAGATGAAAAACTTGCTGATTATAAGTTCATCTTAAATGATTTATTAAGAGAAAAAGCTCACACATTAACTGCTAAAGAAGAAATGTTATTGAGTGCTTTTGGTGAAAGCTTTGCGGCTAGTGGTGAGATCGCTTCTAGTTTGCGTGATTCTGATCTTGTATTTGATGATGTTGTTGATGGTCAAGGAAATACTTTACCATTAAGTGAGTCGTCATATATTCCTTATCAAATGAGTAATGATAGAGTATTAAGGCAGAATGCTTTTAAAGCTTACTATAAGTGCTATAAGCAGCATATCCATACATTTGCTTCTGCTTATGGTGGATGTGTTAAGACTGCTGTTGCTGAAGCAAAAGCTAGAGGTTATAACTCTTCAAGAGAGATGTCAATGTCTGCTGACAATATTCCAGTAGAGGTTTATGATAATCTTATCAAGACTGTTCATAACAATATGGACTTAATGTATCGTTATATTAAGTTAAGAAAAGAAATTTTAGGTATTGAAGACTTACATTATTATGATGTTTATGCTCCTTTATCAAGTGGTAGCAGTAAGTCATATACTTATGAACAAGCTCAACAGATGGTAGTTGATGCTGTTAAGCCATTGGGTGAAGAATATGTCAATAGAGTAAAACAAGCATATAAAGATGGTTGGATCGATGTTTATCCAAATAAAGGTAAATCAGGTGGTGCTTATTCATCAGGTACTTATGATTCAAATCCATTTATCATGATGAACTTCAATGGCACATTAGATAGTGTTTCGACTTTAGCTCATGAAATGGGTCACTCACAACATAGCTGGTTGACTAATCATCATCAACCTGTTCAATATGGTGATTATTCTCTGTTTGTTGCTGAAGTTGCCTCTACTGTAAATGAAAACTTACTAATCGATCAACTTTTAGCTGATTGTGATGATCCAAAAGAAAGATTAGCTTTACTAAATGAATATCTTGAAGGATTTAAGGGTACAGTTTACCGTCAGACAATGTTTGCTGAATTTGAAAAGAATGCTCATCAAATGGTTGAAAATGGTCAATCTATTGATTGTGATAGCTTGTCTGAAATGTACAATGAATTGATCAAGTTGTATTTTGGTGAAGATCTGATCATTGATGAAGAAGTTAAGTATGAATGGGCAAGGATCCCTCACTTCTTTAGACCTTTCTATGTTTATGTTTATGCTACTGGTTATACAAGTGCTGTTGCTTTAAAGGAAGGTATCTTACAAGAAGGAGAGAGTGCTGTTAAGAAATATCTTGAATTCTTATCAATGGGAAGCAGCGAATATCCATTAAATGAATTAAAACATGGTGGTGTTGATCTTACTACTTGTGAGCCAATTGAAAGAGCATTTAAGAAATTTGCTCAGATATTGGATGATGCTGAAAAGACTGCTGCTAAATTATTAAATAAATAGTTAAAAGTTAAGGGAGAGCGATCTCCCTTTTATTATGGAAAAACGAAATAGTTTATTTTAGTAGTTGCAGCATTCATTGTAATTGTTAGTGGGAAGCTATTTAAAAAACTTAATGGTTCAGAAACATATGGTAAGGAAGTCTTAGTAGGAGAGTTGTTCTCCCTTTTGCTGGAAACGACTATTCAAATGAGTTTATAAAAAGTAGGGTAGTCATATAATTAGATATGCTAAAATGATTATACCAGGTAGAGATATGTCGATTAATAAAAAACATGGAAAATTGACAGTGTCCTAATGGATTTTGTATTCTGAGGGGTATGAAATTCCTTCAATAATCATTTATTTATATTCATAGAAAGAAAGGAAGGTTAAGATGAAGAAATTAATGATTACTATAATATGTATAGTTATGATGCTTACCACTAGTGTCTTTGCTCATAATGAAGCAGTTGATAATCTTCATGTTCAAGATAATACGGTAGATTATCTTGAAGAATTTGAGTTGACAATTGATAAAGCAAGTTTGACATATTATCCATTTATCTATCAAAAAGATAATGAATGGTTTAATGAAAATGTCATTGGTCCTGCTGATTGTCAAGAAGGTTATTTATATTCCAAAAATTTAAATACAGGGGTGATCAAACAACTTGCATCTGTTCCGGTGGATGTATTTAGGGAAGTTGAAAATGGGGTATATTTTATACATGGAGATGCGATATATTTTACTGATTATAATGGCGAAGAGATAAAAATAGTTTATCAGTGTGCTAATAGTTTACAACAGAACATTTTAGAAAAGTATAATGAAGAACTGTATTTTGTAGAAGCAGAAAAAATAATCAAATATAATGTATATAATGAAGAAAAAAATGTACTTGCAGAAGTAACAGAAGTAGATATGTTGTATGTTAGATCTGAAGATGAAATAGTGTATTCTTCAAATGGAGAAATACATTATGTAAATAATAAAAATAACTATAATATGATAATTGAGGAAGAAGCGGAGATTAATCAGTTGTTTATCAATGGAGATTGATGACTAATAACAGCTAGCCCTGCTGATCCAGTTGATACTAATTTACAAAATATTAAAAGCACTTATCCTTCAGGCAGCTATTTTTCAACTACAGGTGCGAGATGTACACATCATTTAAATAGTAATAGTAATTGCAGATATTATAATAATTGTGTTGTTAGTGGATCTGAACCAAAGTGTAAGAGTTACAGTGGTGCTATTCAATGTGTTGGATATGCTAAATGGGCTGCAGATCAATATATGCATAAGAGTTCTTGGTCGCCTGTGAGTGGAGATCAAAATGACACTAATGTTGGCTTTGGTTCTGATAGTGCAGTTGCTTTATATTTTGCTAATTGTTCAACGGGGACATATGTACTGTTGTCAAAAAGTGCAAGTGATGATAATGGCTTCCACGCAATGTTATTTGTAAAATTAACTTCAACTAGTGTTCAATCATTAGAATGTAATTTGACATTGGATTGTAAGGTTACTTATCCAACAAGAACTTTTGCGGCTTTTAGAAGTTTCGCTCCTGCTTCTTCATATTATGTTACGCATAAGTTTAATTCCAACAGTACATATATTTCCTATAATTTGGGATATCACAAACAATATTGCGCTACTAGTAGCTGTGGAGGCTATAGATTAGAACCTCATTATAGTCAAACAACAGGTTCCAATGCTACTTGTGAAGCGTGTGGTTATGTAGGTAATATAATTTATTCTCACGGATATTAAAAAAGTTATTTTATCATTTTCCTTCAAAAGAAGGATTAGAGATGATATGATTTAGTTAAGAAAAGTTAAAAATATAAATATTTCTATTTGTGAAAGGAAAAAAATATGAAAAGAAAAGTATCAATACTAGTTGCACTAGCGCTATTACTATCATTATTTGGTTGTCGTACAACTACTAAGACAGCTGAAGATTATCTAATTGAAAATGATTATAAGAGTGCTTATGAGTTATATTTAAAAGATTCAGATAATTCAAATGCCAATTCAACATTGATCAAATGGTATGCTTATTGTATGCAAAATGAAACGGTTGATGATGATTTATTAGCTATCAATATTGATGATGAAACATTGGCATCAAGAGTATTTATGGAGATCAAGTCTTATTTATTTGCGAAGATGTCTGTAAGTGATGCTCAAGCTAAAGCAGTTTATCAATTGTTGGTACATAATGAAGAATATATAAAAACTGAAAATTGTTATGAATTATTAAAATCTTCATTAGAGATGACATCAAATGGCGAATATATTTGGAATGTACCAGATCAATCGTTTGAAACATACGATCAATATCATTCTACAGTTCATGTTTATACTAATGATGATTTAAATAAATGTGTTGACAAGGCTGGTAATCAAGTTTCGGTATTATTTGATGATTTTGGCATGATCGTTTATACATTAAATAGTGATGGTTCAGTAAATTCTCAACAATATGCCATTTATGGCAATCTGAAATCAGGTGCACTCGTCGGAAATGATGGCTTGTTTGATGGCTATTGGGTTTATTATGTTAAAGACAATAAAGATTTATGCAGAGTCAGTGTGAATGGTGAAATGCAGACTGTTATTTCTCAGCCAGATGATGCTACGTATTTGTATATAACTTCAGTTATCGTTGATCAGAGAACGTTATTCTTTGTAGGACAAAATTTAACAACAGAAAAGACAGTGATCCACACTGTTTATCTTCCTAGTTTAGATCATAAGGAATTTGCGATTGATGATGATCGTTATGAATATGTTAAAATAGGTGTTCCAAGTGATAGTGATCATATTACTTTCTTTACGGACAATTCAGAATACATTGAGTTATTGAATAAATATAACGATGATAAGGCATTGATTTACTCTGTTTTGTCACAGTATATGACAGTTGATAAGGATTACGTTTACAATAATGATCTATTTACAGATCTTTATTATGACTCTGAGATGTCTCAGATCATTAGAAAAGTTATCAAAGCTAATTATGGGACAGTAAATAGAATTCAACATAATCTAGATATAAATACTGGTGAGGATGATATCAATTACATTGATATGGCAGTTGTTACGGATTGGGATAAGTAATAAGTAAAAAGCTAGAGTATTCAGGCTTTTAATGTAGTGTAAAAGGAGGTGGAACTTTGGATTGGATAGTTGGATTACAAGATGCGATTGATTATATTGAAGAACATATTACTGAGATAATAGATTACAGAGAGTTAGCTAAGTTTGTATCTTATACTCCTCAATATTTTCAAAAAATATTTAGCGTGATATGTGGTATTTCTGTTGGAGAATATATTAGAAGAAGAAGGATGACACTTGCTGGTAATGATGTTTTATTTTCAAATAAAAAAATAATAGAAATCGCAACTGATTACGGTTATGATAATCCTAATAGTTTTACTAGAACTTTTACGGCGTTTCATGGTGTTAGCCCAACCGAGGCAAGAGAAACTCGTGCTCTTCTTAAAACATACTCACCATTACACCTAAAAATTACAGTTAAAGGTGGCTCTTGTGTTAACTATAAGATGGTAGAAAAGGATGAGTTTTATGTTATAGGTAAGATCGAAACTCAGCCAATTGTTGAAAAATCAAAATATTTTAGTGTCATTGATTTTTGGAAAAGGATGTATAAAAGTGGTGAAATAGACAAACTTATAGGATTATCTTCAGACAAATCAAATATTTATGGTATTAGATATGATGATCGGCTAAATAGCGTTAGAGATGTTGATTATCTGATTGGAGCGATTTGCGATAGAGATTGTTCATCTATAGAAGGATATAGTAAGATATTGATTCCTAAAAGGACTTGGATTGTTATTCCTTGCGTTGGAAAATTGCCTGATTCTATTTATAATCTTTGGAACACAATTTTGACTGATGTCTTGCCAACATCAATCTATAAACCTACTGGGGAATACGAATTGGAAAAATTTAGCATGTCAGACTCACAAAATGATGATTATTATTGCGAGTTATGGCTTTCTGTTGAAAAACGATGAATCAATAAAAAAAGGAGATCAATTCTCCTTTTCACTTTGTTCGATCATTGATTGAAAGTCATCTAAAGTTAATAAATCTATAGTAGCATTTGAATCTTTGATTACCCGTTTTGATTGGTTAAGTATAGCTTTTTCAATGACATTTCTTGACAAACGACCGTTACCACTTCTAACTGAATCATTTTCTTGTACTTTTGTAAAGTAATCTGTTAGTGGTTGAGTAACTTCTTCAGCAAGTTTATAACCAGCTTTTTTAGCGTTGATGACAGCTATCTTATAGAGTTCTTCACCGGTATAATCTGGGAATTCAATTTGATTAGGGAATCTTGATTGTAAACCACTATTTGAAGATAAGAACTCAGTCATTTCTTTAGTATAACCTGCTAAGATGACGATCAGATCATCACGATTATCTTCCATAGCTTTTACCAAGGTGTCGATACATTCTAGACCAAACGAATCATTTTCGCCTCGATAAAGTGAATAAGCTTCATCGATGAATAAGATGCCACCCATTGCAGATTTGATGACTTGCATAGTTAATGGGGCAGTATGACCAACATATTTACCAACTAGATCACTACGGCTGACTTCCACTAATTGACCATTACTTAATACCCCGATAGCTTTTAAGTATTTAGCAAGTAATCTAGCTATAGTGGTCTTTCCTGTTCCAGGATTACCTGTAAAGATCATATGCTTGCTTACATCATAAGTGCCTAAGCCTTGTTGTTGCTTGAGCTTCTGAGCTTGATAGAAATCTTGTAGAGAGTAGATATATTCTTTAATACTATCTAGGCCAACGATCTCATCTAGTTCTTTTTGAACTTCTTCAATAGCATTGTTGACAACCTTTGGTAAGAATTGTGCCATTTCTAATTCATTGAAATAAACTTGTTCATCATGATAGTCAATAGTGATATCACTTATTGGATTACCAGCTAATTTATATTCGGTCAAGCCTTTATATAAGTCATTAAAGACATTTATCAAATAGAGTAAGTTAGTAGAATCGTATTTCTCAATGATATGTTCATCATAGCTAACAGTTGTCTTTACTGTAGCATTTAACTTAGTTGAACAATCCTTTTGGAAGTTAGATAGTTTAACAGGATAGATCTCTTTTATATCTTCACGAGTAAGAGAGCTAGTTGTTAAAGAATCACTTATCGCGTTGATGAATCTTGAACCAACGACATTTAGTAATTTAGATGTCTTATAGGTAGTGATGAAAACAAGATATTTACCTTTAAAAGAAAGAGATGAAACACTGTTTTTTACTAAAGTGTTTGTTGCTTCTGTAAGTTGTCCCTTATTTAAGATATAGCGTTTTGTTAGAGACAAAGAACCGTTTGTTAAGATCTCTTCAATATAGTTGAGATAGGAAGCAGAGATCTGATCAATATTGTCAAAGATGATGATTTGACTATTGTTGATAGCTCCATATAGGTCACTGATAAAGTTATTTTCATCTTCTTTTGACGAATATTTAGATACATCTACTGTTGAGATCTTAGAATTGCTCAACAATTGTTCTTCTGTTAAATAACTAGTGATATTTTCAATAGATGTGTGTCTACCAGTATAACTAGCACCACTTACTAAGATCGCACAAGATAAGCCACTTGTTTGTTGACCACTGACAAATGGCCTTTTGAAACCCTTCGAAAGATTAATGAGATAATCATCTTGTTTTAAGATATTGATCTTTAACCTATCTAGTATGTTATCAAATTTTTCATCAAGAGTTTTAGAGTCTTCTACAATATTTAGGGTTGCTTCATTTTCAATCTGAGGGAAATCCTCTTTGAAATCATTTTTTAAACTTTCTCTTAGCTGATCGATATTGGTATCAACATTATAGATCTGATCATAAAGGGAATCAGTCTGTGCTTTGATCTTATCACTATTCTCTTTTAATCTTTTTAATTCTGGGCTTAGATCAACACCAGTAAATGGGTCATTCTTTAGTGTAGCGATATCTTCAGAAGAAAGTGTTCTTTTGGGAGCATCTTTTCCTAAGACTTTACGATATAATTCTTCTCTTTCTTTTTTTCTATCTGTCATATATTTATTTTCCAATCTTTGAGTTCAATTCTGATAGACGAGCTAAACGAGAATTGTTCATTATCTTTTTGACCATTAATAAAGCATCATAGTAACCTATTAGGAAGGAATCAACATTAGTGCTCCTTACTTTTGACTTATAAGTATTTAAGTCAGTATTGATCTTCTTTTCTAAGTCTTTTAAAGAGTCTTTATTCTTTTTTACTTCTTCAATATAGTAGTTGATAGCTTGCTTATAGCCATCTTGTTTTTCATTAGGATAATTATCGTAAACAATATTTTCTAAACAAGTCAGTATCTGATCATAACGTGATGAATAAGAAGCATTTTCTATAGAACGATTGATATGAGGTACTACTGTGCGATAATTTGTTGTAGAAAAAGATGAATAACTATTAGTTGATCTATTAGTAGTCTTTCTACCTAAAACAGTATCATTGATCGTTTTTTCAAACTCATTGAGTGATTGATCGACAAATTCACCACTATTGAGTTTTGCTAACATTTCATCAAGTGATTCACTCCAAGTTTTGTTACTCATTTGTACTCTCCTTTTTCATTTCATCTACTAATCCATCTTTCTTTAAGATAGATTCTAAAGTACGCATGTCTACATTCATCTCCGTATAGTAATCTTCGACAAGTGAAGATGATATTGTCTTTAAAGCACCATTGATAAGAACGATAGTCTTTAGTAAACGATCTTCACTGGTTTTAGCTTCAGCTGAATCGGAACCATTCTTTTTTAAACGGATGTAGTTAGCTAAGATATCATTTAACATTGGCATATAGTATTGGTATAGTTTAACTGTCTTTGATTTGCTATCATTAAACTCATCTTCGGTCTTTTTGATCTGACGTAAATATTCGATAGTTTCATTTAAGCCATCATTGATCTGCTGATTGGAGATGCTAGTTTGTAGTTCACTAAATTGTTTGATGTAATAAGCACTATCCTTTTTAACTTCTGTCTTTTCTTTTTCCTTAGCTTTTTCCTCTTCTTTAGCCACGGTTGTAGTTTCAGCTTTAGCCGAGGAGTTCTTCTTATTGAGATATTTAGTCAATTCATTAGCTAGAGCATTAAATGCATAAGGATAAGCACTGTAATAATCTTTTAGGGTACCGATATATTCATCACGCATGTAGATATCAACTGTATCAAGATCTACATTATTTACATCTGTTACTTTTAAACAAGTTTCATCATCGATATTGATCTGTTGGTTGTTTTCAAAATATTTACTCATCTTCTTCATTAAAGTCTTTTGATAAGTATTAACTGAAGTATAAGCTGTTGTGGTTTCGCCTTTTTTCTTTTTGATCGCATCTGAGATCAACTTGACCAAGAAAGCAACAAATATGCCTCCCATCACTAGTGGTGCTAAGATCAAAACAAAATCTATAAGATCGAAGAACAAGCTACCGAAAAGATCTAATATATTTAAAAAGAAGATTAGTAAAAAAATCAATCCTACTAATGAAATATTTGTTCGATGGCGATCGTATCTTCTCATAATAAAACCTCCTGTCAATATTTTAATTATAGCATTTATTCGCTATTTTTTCCGATATTATTCACAAATATAGCTCTACATAAATGGTATAATAAAGCAGTTATCTAAGGGTGTGATGTTTTATGAAAGATAAGATAGTTATAAGGGGAGCTAAAGAAAATAATCTAAAGAATGTTTCGCTGGAGATACCTCGTGACAAGTTCATTGTTATGACCGGTTTAAGTGGATCGGGTAAGACTTCTTTAGCTTTTGATACGATCTATGCTGAAGGGCAAAGAAGATATATTGAATCATTGTCTACTTATGCTAGACAATTTTTAGGTGGGGTTGATAAACCTAATGTTGAAGTGATCGAGGGATTATCACCAGCTATCGCAATCGATCAAAAATCGACTAATAATAATCCAAGAAGTACAGTAGGTACGATCACAGAGATCTATGATTATCTCAGATTGTTATTTGCTCGTATTGGTGTACCTTATTGTCCTAATCATAATGAACCAATAACCTCTCAAACTATCAGCGAGATGTTAGATGCGATCATGGCTTTAGATGAAGGTCAAAGAATGTATATCATGGCCCCTGTTGTTCATCAGAAAAAGGGCACTCATAAAGATCTATTAGCTAAGCTACTAAAAGATGGTTATATCAGAGCTGAAGTAGATGGTGAGATAAAACTTTTAGAAGATGAGATCATCTTGGAAAAGAATATCAAGCATGATATCAATGTTGTGATCGATAGGATGGTCAAGAAGGAAGAAAATAGAAGTAGGATCCATGATTCATTGGAAACAGCTATTGCTTTAAGTGATGGGCTTGTACTCATTAAATATGATGATAAAGAAATGTTATTTTCTTCTCATTATGCTTGTAAATATTGTGGCTTTAGTGTTCCTAAGCTTGAACCTCGTTTATTTTCGTTTAATTCACCACTTGGTGCTTGCCCTGATTGTCATGGCTTAGGTTTTAAACAAAAAGTGGATCTTGATCTGTTGATACCAGATGATAATCTCAGTATCAATCAAGGAGGCATCCGTTACTATAAAAATATCGTCAATACATTGAACCTTGAGTGGTTGAACTTTCAAGTTTTGTTAGACCATTATCATATAGATAAAGATAAACCTTTAAAGGATTTTACTGATAGAGAAATGGATATCATCCTTTATGGCTCAGAACAACCGATAACTTATTCCATCACTTCTCGTGGTGGTACAACTAAGACTACTACAGGCTTTGTTGAAGGAGTTGTGTCTTTGATAGAGAGAAGATATGCAGAGACCACTAGTAATTCTTCTAGAGAGTGGTATGGCACATTTATGGCAGATTTTGAATGCCCTACTTGTCATGGTAAGAGATTAAATGAAGTGGCTTTATCTGTAAGAGTTGGTAATAAGAATATCATTGAATGGACTCAAATGAGCATTAAGCAAGCTTTAGTATTTATTGATTCTTTACAACTAACTGATATGCAACATAAGATCGCTGATATCTGTTTGAAAGAGATCAGGGATAGATTGAAATTTTTACAAGATGTTGGCTTAGAATATCTTACATTAGATAGACTTGCTGGTACTTTAAGTGGTGGCGAGGCCCAAAGAATAAGGCTTGCTACTCAGATCGGTTCGCAATTGACAGGTGTATTATATGTTTTAGATGAGCCTTCTATTGGTTTGCATCAAAAAGATAATGATAAATTGATCCAGACATTAAAGAATATGCGTGATCTAGGTAATACTTTGATCGTTGTCGAGCATGATGAAGATACGATGAGAGCTTGTGATTGGATCGTAGATGTAGGCCCAAAAGCTGGCATTCATGGTGGTAATATTGTCTATAATGGTCCTTCATCTGATATCGTTAATTGTCAAGAAAGCATCACAGGTCAATTCTTGTCTGGCAAAAGAAAGATCACTATACCAGAAAAAATCAGAAAAGGTAATGGTCATAAATTACTCATCAAAGGGGCTAGCGAAAACAACTTAAAGAATATAAATGTCAGTATTCCATTAGGCACATTTGTGGTCGTAAGTGGTGTTTCAGGCTCAGGTAAGAGTACTTTAGTCAATGAAGTCATCAGTAAGTCAGTGATGAAATATTTGGGTAGAAGTAGAGTAAGGGTTGGTGAAGTAAAAAGTGTCAAAGGCATGGAAAATATCGATAAGATCATCATTATCGATCAAAATGCGATCGGTCGTACGCCAAGAAGTAACCCTGCAACTTATACTTCCGTATTTGATGATATTAGAGCTTTGTTTGCACAAAGTGTGGAAGCTAAGATGAGAGGCTATGATAAGTCAAGATTCTCATTTAATGTGCCTGGAGGAAGATGTGAAAGCTGTAATGGTGATGGTGTAAAAAGGATATCAATGAACTTTTTACCAGATATTTATGTCACTTGTGATAATTGTCATGGCCAAAGATACAATGAAGAAACTTTGCAAGTACATTATAGAGGTAAAAATATCTATGAAGTATTAGAGATGACTGTAGAAGAGGCATGTGAATTTTTCTCTGCTGTGCCAAAGATCAAGACGAAATTACAAGCTTTAATGGATGTTGGTTTAAGTTATATCAAGTTAGGCCAAGCTGCTACCACTTTAAGTGGTGGAGAAGCCCAAAGAGTAAAATTGGCTAGTGAATTACAAAAGAAAGCTACTGGTAAGACATTGTATATCTTAGATGAGCCTACTACTGGTTTACATAGTTATGATGTACAGAAACTGATCGATGTTTTGCAGAGGATAGTTGATCATGGTGATACTGTCATTGTCATTGAGCATAACTTGGATGTCATTAAAAATGCAGATTATATCATTGATCTTGGCCCTAATGGTGGAGATGATGGTGGAAGAGTTGTTGCTTGTGGTACAATAGATGATGTAATGGCTACTAGCGAAAGCTATACTGGTCAATACCTAAAGAAGCTATTACAGGAGGATAAAAGATGAAGAGAGTATTTGTCAAAGACGTTTGGAATTATTTTCAATACCGAAGGATCTGTGGAGATGATAAGTCATTAGAACGTGAAATTTTTGATGCTGATATCAATAGACCTGGAATGGAATTGTGTGGTTATTTTACCGAACATATTTATCGTAGGATAGTATTGTTGGGTCAAAAAGAGATCGTTTATATTGACAAGATGAGTCAACAAGCTCAAAGAGAGGCTTTTGATTATCTAACTAATGAGAACATTCCAATGATCTTGATCTCACGTGATCTTCCTTGTCCTGAGTTATTACTGGAGATAGCTCAAGAAAAGAATTTTCCTATATTCTCATCATTTGCTCCAACATCTTCACTGATCGTAGAGATCGTCTCTTTTTTGGAAGAATACTTTGCTCAGGTTGATTCATTACATGGTGTACTTTTACAGATTTATGGTAGAGGAGTACTCATTACTGGTGAATCTGGCGTAGGTAAAAGTGAGATCGCTCTAGAATTAGTTAAAAAAGGGCATATATTGATCGCTGATGATCGCGTTGATGTTTATAGGACCCACAATCATATCAATGGCGAAGCACCTGAGGTATTAAAGAACATGCTAGAGATCAGAGGTATTGGTATCATTGATGTCACAAGGATGTTTGGTGTTGCCTCAACTAGCGAAAAAACGCAGATCGATTATGCCATCCATTTGAAGAAGTGGAGAGAAAATGAGCAATTTGATCGTATGGGAACAGATGAGGAATTCTTAACAGTATTTGGCCTAAAGATACCGATGATCACTATTCCAGTTTCTGATGGTAGATCTATTGCGGTTCTTGTTGAGTCAGCCGTTAATAATTTCATCTTGCGTAGTAGGGGAATAAATTCGGCAACGATCATGGAAGAAAGGGTAATCGATTATATCAACAAACAAAAGGAGGAAGCATAAAAATGGAATTTTTTCCGAGTATGGCTGTATTTTTGAAGATAGGTTCGATAGAAATAAGATGGTATGCAGTATGCATACTAACAGGAGCCTTATTGGCTTATTATTTAAGTGATAGGGAAGCAAAAAAAGATAAGTATGACTCTGGAGTATTAGATGATATCTTCATTGGTTGTATGTTCTTTGGTATTTTGGGAGCAAGACTATGGTATTGCTTGTTCTACAATTGGAGTGGTTATATCTCTAATCCTATTTCTATTATAGAGATATGGGATGGTGGATTAGCGATCCAAGGAGGTCTTATCACTGGTATATTGTTCGCTGTCATCTACTGTAAGATTGAACATTATCAATTTTGGCATTTAGCTGATATCGTTATGCCTAATGTTCTATTAGCTCAAGCTTGTGGACGTTGGGGTAACTACTTTAATCAAGAAGCTTTTGGTAATGTAGTCAAAGAAAGTTATTTTGATGGTATATTATCTTTCTTGAAACAAGGAATGTATATCAATTATGAATATAGACAACCAATGTTCTTTTATGAGAGTGTTTTGTGTTTGGCAGGATTTATCTTGATCAAGATCTATCGTAAGAGCGCCAATGCGAAAAGAGGTAGTGGCTTATTTGCTTATCTAGCATGGTATGGTGCGATACGTTTTTGGATCGAGACTCAAAGAAGTGATTCATTGATGTTAGGCAATTTGAAAATGGCGATGATCGTTTCAGTCGTATTCATGCTTATTGGTGTTCCTGGCTTATTAGGTGTATTTAGTAAACTCGTCAATAAGAATAAACCAGTCATCATCTTTGATCTTGATGGCACATTATTAGATACTCAACCTGCTATCTTCGCGTCGTTTAAACATACTTTTGATATCTATTGTCCAGATTTACAGCTTAGTGATGAAGATTATGCTAGTTTCTTAGGACCTACTTTGAAGCAATCATTCCAAAAGTATTGTCCAGATGCTTCTGAAGAGCAGATTGATGAGATGGTTGCTACTTACAAAGAGCATAACAATAAAGTACATAAAGACTTAGTCAAAGCTATGCCTAATGTTAAAGAGGTGTTGGATTGGTTAAAAGAAAATGGCTACAAAGTAGCTATTGCTTCTAGTAAAGTTAGTAAGACTATCGAGTTAGGTTTAGAGGTGAGTGGATTAACGGATTATTTCCAAACTATCGTGGGAGTAGAACAAGTTTATAATCCTAAGCCTGATAAAGAGATCCTGATCAAAACTTTAAAAGAGTTAAAGGCTCCATTTACTAATGCAGTATATGTTGGTGATAGTGCAAGTGATATTGAATGTGCTAAAAATGCTGGTGTATATTCAGTAGGATTTACTTCAAATAAATTAAAAATAGACGATCTAAAGGCATCTGAGCCTAATGAGATCATCGATGACATGGGTCAATTAAAAGAAGTTTTAAGTAAAGAACATAGTTGGTCATTTAATCTAAAATAAAAAGTGCAGCGATGCACTTTTACTTTATAGCTCATTAGGATCTATTATTTTGATGTTGAGAAACTCTATTTGCAAGGCAGATGTTGTCGCAAATTAAATCGTAGGATCATTGATATATAAGTAGTTAATGGATAGAAGGACATATCAATGTTAAAGGATTAAAATGATGTCAGAATAAATAAATGTGTTATATCTTTAAAGCTTTTGAAACATATCTTTCGAATATAATTGAATATCATCTGGCGAAATCATCTTATATTTTTCCTTTACATTTGAAAAGTATTTATGGATCGATTCACGGGTTATTATCTGTCCTGAAGGAGCTGCTGCAGGTAAGCAACTTCTAGCGATCTTCCATGGGGTCTCATTATGAGTGAATTGTTCAAGAATTTTGCCACTGTAGCAACAGAAATACTTGATGATGGCATCATAAATAGCTTTTTGTTGATCAGTAATTGAGTTATCGTTAGTTTCAATATTACGGTCTATTGGATCATAGTGATAGTCGCGATATCGTTTGTATACTTCTCGATAAACTGGACCATGGATCCATGCTTCACAGTCTTGCTCAAATAGGAAAGAATCATAGAATGCACTATAGAATCCCTGAATATAGTAGAGTGCTTTTTGTAAAGCTAGAGGGGTAATATCACCACATTGCTTAAGTAGATAATTGATTGTTGAAGACATTATGTCATCAGCATCCAATTTATCATTAAGTATTTTTTCTACAGCTTTTTTACTTTTGATGTATGTAGTTTCTGATCTTAGATTGTTTTTGTTACTTTCCAATATTTCTAAGTAGAAACTAGGATCATCGTAGATCTTAATTAAGATATCTGAGTATTGTTTTGATGGTATATCACCTTCACAGAAACGAGAAAATGTTTGCTCTCCCCATCCAAGTAGTAAAGAAAGTGGCCTTTTGCCTATGGCATATTTTTGGGGAATTTCCAAAATATGCTCTAAAGAAATGAGGTTATTTGATTTCCTATATTCATCATAGAGGGCAGATAGATTACTGTCGTTGATTTCTGGGACATAAACAAGAGCTCCACATTCAGTGCAATGAGCTTCTGTTGCTATATAATGATAATTGATTGATTTGATCGTTCCACTAGTTTCCACACTTTTTTCCGTGTAATTTACTAATTTTCGACAATTTTCACAAAAAGTTGTATTAGTCATCTTAACTCCTTTCTCTTTTATTTCCTAAATAAATAAGTAATGGGTTTATTTCGCTTGTGAAACGAAATAACGATAGCATAATCTGATGATTGAGAACTTATGATGTTGAACTTTGTGTAGATATCAGCTGTGATTGAATTTCCATCTACATCGCTCAATTCAACTTGAGGAACAAACACCCACAATATTTCATTGTCATAATCAGGATGAGAGTTATGCAATGCATGACAGAAATCTTCAACTTTAATGTTAAGTATAATTTCTTTTATTTTTTTGTCCCGTAAGTTGTAATCAATGATAAAGTTGATATTTTCCTTTCTGTTGTTATTGGTAGAGACAGTATATCTACCTTTACGAATACATTCATGTATTTTAGATAGCACTTCCTTAATATCCTTTTTAGTGTAGTTTTGCAAATAATTTGGGTTCATTTCTTTTCCGCGTAAGTATGATACTATAATTGATAGCAATAATCAATAAAAAATGCACTAATTGGTGCATTTTACTCTTCGAGTCTAGCTATCTTCCCCCAAGGAGGAGTGACTTCATTATTATTTATTAACCATAATACTGGTATTTTCATTGATATGCTTTCTTTAGGGAAAGGGGCGTAGCCATCAGTTAAGATGATGATGCAAGAAGGAAGATTATCTTGCATATATTTGTTGACATATTTGAAGATGATCGTAAAGTCTGTTCCCCCTCCCCCTGCTGGTTGGATCCTTTTGAATTCTTGTTCATCTGTAAAGCGTTTTGGCTCAATGACTGCTGCATCAAAGAAGCCTAACCATCCTTGTAGTTTGCCATCATATTGATCTATTGCTCCTTTTACTTCGCTATAGGCTTGAGTGATCATTTTATCACTCATTGATCCAGAAGTATCGATCATAAATAAGATATCTTTAACATTTTCACTAGTGTCATTGTAGTCAGGTAAGAAGAAGCCTGTATCATCATATCTTTTGTCTGGGGGATAAAAGGAATAATCGGTGATCTCTTCTTGGACAAAGTCATTAAGGATCATTCGCCAATCTGTTTGGGGTTTTAAGATCTCTTTGATCTTTCTTGCCGCAAAGGCTGGTAAAGTTCCTCGAGAATTAGTTGGATCTTTGATTGAGATGGTTTGGCAAGTGTCAATAAATCTTTTTGTCCAGATATCTTCTAGCTCATCATTATCTTCATCAACTTGCCAAAATGAATGGTCATCCCAAGAGTCGGATTTAAGATCATTGGGTAACATTTCGTAGACTTGTTCAGCAGTGAAATTGAACCCTTCTTCACCATTGGGGGTAGTATGCATAGATGGGCCATATTTGCTTAAGGTGATAGTCGTTAAATCCATGTTGTTGGATAGTAGGATGTTAGAGTTGACCACTATATCACAAGCAATATTAAATCTAAAATGATCTCGATCATTTTTTCTTATGCAGTGCTGTAAAACGACATGTAGTATTTCATGCATCAATATGAAATCTAATTCATCATCACTTATCTCTTCAAGAAAGTCGGGACTGATGTAGAGCCTTGTGCCATCTGTTGAAGCAGTCTTACATTTACTTTCAAGAGTGAAAGTTAGATGACTTAATAGTAAGCCATAGAAACCATTTTTCATCAAAATCCGCATGCGTGATAACATTAATCTTTTTTGATAATGCTTTATTTTTTCACTAGATAGTTCCATTTAGTAATCTTCCTTTACTTTTTAGCCAATAGCTAAATTCTGGTATGCTTAATAGTTTTTTCTTGTAATCATCTTCAATGTATAAGTAGTCTTTTAATAAGATCGTTGAAAAATCTGGTGGTAGTTTCTCCGCAAATCTTATTGAATTGGCGATCTGCTCTAAGTCATCTTTATGAGCTGAAGCATAAATTGTCATTGATGAGATAAGTGCGTATAAACTGTCGGTGTTTTTTGGTACTGCTACTTCTTTGCCATTAAATATGTCTTCAATCTTTGGTAGCCCTTTGTAAATCTTATCCCAAGTTCTAAACTCAATGGCTACACCATTACCAACAAGTCCACAGATGAGTGGGTACATATGATTAATGTCGCTATCAATGTTATTAAGGATGTTACTTACCATTTCCCAACAACGCGGAGTCGCAAAGGCTAGATCATCATTTGTTGCATCGAAACCCATTAAGTAAGATTGACGGAAGGATAAGAAACCAATGACTTTTTCGTTTATGCCTTTAGATATTGCCCATTTCTTCCAAGAAGAGAAGTTAGCTTCAATATTAAAGTGCATTAATCTATTAGCTAAAGCTTTAGGCATTTTGTAGGCAACTGATTTATCAGTTACTCTATTGCCTGCTGCTAAGATGATGCAGTTATCTGGTAATTTGTGTTCGCCTACTGTTCGATCGAGAGTGATCTGATAAGCTGCAGCTTGTACTGATTGAGGGGCTGCTGAGATCTCATCTAAGAATAGGATGTTGATGATATCGTCGCTATCATCCATTTGAAAGATCTGGGGTTTTAACCAAATGGCTAGGGTTTTATCAGCATTAGCTGTTGGTATACCTCTAAGATCGATAGGGTTAAACAAGAGTAAACGGACATCGGTGATATTTACTTTTTTACTTGTCTCTTTCTGGATCTTTTGACCGATCTGTCTGATGGCTTGTGATTTACCTACACCAGGAGCACCCCACAACATTACTGATGGCATACTCTGAAGTGGTAAGTTTTTGTTGATGATGCTACTATAAGCTGTAGATAATTTATCGACTAATTTATCCACTGTAAGAGTAGGGATGTTAGAAAATTTTAGATCACTCATTTTTTGTCTTCCTCCTGTAATTTTTTATCTAATTGTTCTACTTTATTTTTGTAATACTCAATTTGATCGCCATAACTTTCTTGTATAGCTAATTCATCTTGAATATCTTTTTTACGAGTTATAAGTTTTTCTTGAGCTTGCATTAAATTAGTCAAATATTGTTGTAAGTTATCTAAGAAGTTATCGATACGTACTAGATTACCTAATTCTTTATTGGCTAATTCTACATAATATCTAGTTGATCTTTCTAACCATACAAATGGTTTTTCATTTGTCATATGATCAGGTAAGATGATATCAAAACCATGGTAGTTCATTAATAGTTTTTCTTCATTTTGTAAGAAGTGACTATCTAGTGCTTTAGAGATCTCTTCTCTTAGCATCTTTCTTTTTTCTGCTTCTTTCTTTTTATCTTCTTTTTCAATAGCCTGGGGATGATCTTTTGACCAATCTTGATAAAAAGTTAGATCTTTTTGACAGTTAATGATCTTTATTTGATTGTGATCAATCCTTTCTGGTAACTCTTTTAGCTCTTTTTCTAAGCTGAATCTTGTTTCTAATAACTTTCTTTGTAGTGTTAGATAGCGAGTTAGTTGATTTGCTGCTTCAACTCTTTCTTTGACTAATGGATTACCGATAGCTAAAGCTTTGACTTCTGCATAATCTAATACCGATCCTTCGATATCTGCTCCACTTCTGACAGTAAGACAACCAGAAAGAAGATCACAGATAAATCTTTGTTTTGTCTCTAATAATTGCCAAGAGTAGGCATCGAAGCTACCTTCAGTGATGTAGCGATAGATATGCACTTTTTTATTGGTATTACCAGGTCTTAGTATTCTTCCTTCTCTTTGAGTCATATCAGCTGGTCGCCAAGGTATATCAATATGATGTATGCCGTATAGTTTATCTTGAACATTGACACCGATCCCTAATTTGAAAGTTGAACCAATTAAGATCCTAACATCTCCATTTCTGACTTTTTCAAATAGCTTATTTCTTTTGACATCTGTATCAGCGTCATGGATATAAGCGATCTCTTGTTGCGGTATGTTATAAGCGATAAGTAATCTTTTTAACTCATCATAGATGTTAAAACCTACTTTTGGGGTAGAAGTGTCGCAGAAGATCAATTGCGTAAGTTTGTCTTGTTCTGTTTTGAAGTAGATATCAGCAACGTTTTCAGCACATCTTGCGACTTTTGATTGGTAATCAAATTTAGCTTTTTTATCGACTAGTCTTAGATCTAGAGCTGCTTTTCTACCATCAGTGGTGATCTTTAACATATTGTCATCTTTTTTTTTGACTTTTTTTTGCCTTATCTTATCAGCTCTTTTGGAGATCTCTTTGAGATAGTCATCTAACTTATCGCTTTTACCGATCAAGTTATCTTCATAGCCATCAAATTGAGGTATCTCATTTGTTACATCTAGTTGATGAAAATCAGCTATTGAAGATAAAAGAGAAGTCAACTCTGGTAAGTTATGAAATTTAGAAAATCTTGTAGCTAGTCTATAAGAGTTAGTGTCGACATCTATTTCAAATTCTGTTACCTTTTGAGCAAACATTCCTATCCAACTATCAAAATTTTCTAATTCTAGCATTGCTAATTCACCAGGCTGCAGGTATAACTGCATGATGTAAGCATCAGTGATGGAATTGGTGATAGGGGTTCCTGTTGCCATGATGACTCCTTTGCCATCATTATTTTTTTGTATATGTCTTACTTTATCTAACATATCTTTGCATTTCTTAGAACCTTTCGCATTGATGCCTAAGACAGAACTAGTCTGTGTTTCGATAGGAAGGTTTTTGAAGTTATGAGCTTCATCAACAAATAGTCTAGTTATATTTAGATCATCAAAGTATATTTGATCAGGGTTTTCTAATTTTTCTAAAGTAAGGGTAGCGATCTTTGAATCGATCTTATCTCTTTTAGTCTTAAATGATCTTGAGTAACGGTTTGTTTTTAATAGATCATTGATAGCTTCTTTCTCTTTTTTGAGATTTTCAATCTGATAGTCTTTTGATAGTGGGATGAGACTAAAACAACTATAAGCGATGATGATGCCATCGTGATCTTCATCACGCATTTTTGTTAGGATCTCTTTTCTCTTACTTGGCGTAAATGTTTTTGGTTCAACACATAACACGTTAGCATTTGGGTAAAGACGTAAGAAGATATCTTTCCATTGACCAATAATGTTATTAGGAACAACATACATATTTTTTTGAGATAGTTTCATTCTTCTTAGTTGTTGACCTGCTGCGATCATGATAAATGTTTTGCCTGAACCAACATCATGAGCTAATAGAGTATTGTCACCAAAGATGATCCTAGCAACGGCATCTTTTTGATAAGGATAAAGGTAGATGTCTTTAGCCATATCAGGAAATTGTAAGAATGAGCCATCATACTTACGTACTCTTACACAACTGTATTGTTCTTCATAGATCTTTTCTAATCTTTTTTTGCGTGTTGTATCAAGCCAAATCCAATCTTGAAATTCTTTGATGATCAATTGCTGCTTTTCTAAGGCAGCGGTAGTCTCTGCTTTATTGATGGTCTTGATATCTTTGTTGTTGATGGGATCATAAGAAGTGTTATAGATAGCAACTGTTCGCATATTTAGTGTTTTTTCTAAAATATGTAATGCTTCCATCCTATCGGTACCATAAGTTTTTCTTGAAGCGATAGAGTAGTAATATCTGTCTTTATGAGGTATTTCCCATGTTCCCCTTTTTGTGTCATGGATTGTTTTACTTTCCTCAATGAGCTTTTTCTTTATATCTGCACTGATATAGTAACTACTATAAGCTTCTCCTAATAAGTGAGTGATGAAATCATCAATGATATCAGTTGGAACCCATGGTGAGCCTAAAGTCACATAGATATCTTTATAGTCGATAGATTGAGGTAACATTCTTTCTAAAGCCTTTAGATTTTCCTTAAATTGTCCATGGTATTTATCATTGGCTTCTTTTGCGATCTGATACTTTTTCCTTAGGTTACCAGATAAGTATTCATCAGCCATCTTCCAACCTTTATAGTCTTCCTCTTGCCAAGTTTCGGGATCTTGATAAATAGAGCCCTTTAATTCTTTTGTGACAGTTTTTTTATCTTTATTACAGATGGAGGAAATATATTCAATGTCCACTTTGCCTAAGTTATTTAAACATAAGATAAGAGCATCAGAAGTGTTATCTACTTGTGCTGTACTAACGGGAGTTTCCTCTTCAAAAAGAGCATCCCAATCATTAGACAAGTCCATTGATGAGAAATCATCTTGTAATACATACTTATTTTCTTTTTGTAGGTAGTTTAAGTCGTAGTCATCTTTAGTAAGTAATTGTTCGAAAAAGTTAGTAGGATTAGTTTTTTGTAAGAATTCACTCATCAGTTTTGCCTCCTTTTGGTAAGGAAAGTATAACAAAAAAGATGTACCGTTAGTGGTACATCATAATTATGTTTTTTTTGATGAATATATAATGTTTTGGGCTATTATAAGCCATACTTTTTTGAAGCATTTTCTATTGATCTTTTAATGTTATCTCTTAAAGAAATTGGCTGGACTACTTCAACATGATCAATATATTGCATAGCCCAATATTGCATGGCTTTTGGACTTGCAGTAAGAGAGACATATACTTTGTCCTCATTGTCTGGTGATTCTTTAACTTTGACGGAAGTTCCAAACCAATCAATGACTTGATCGATGATCGATTTATCAATGATCATTTCAACTGATTCGGGAGTATCGGAGAACATATAAGGCATGCATGTTGAGAATTGTTTATAGTTAATGCCATTTTCATATCCTGGTAAACTCTTTAGAGGTGTTAGGGGTAATTTTGTTACCTGTAGATTGGTGATCTTATCTACACGATAATAGATGATATCTCGATGACGTTCATCATAAGCCATTAGATAATATCTCTGGTTATGTAGTAACATTTGATAAGGACTTACTGTTTGTTCTGAAGTCTTCTTTAATTTTTTTTCGATGTCATACTTGTTATAGTCAAATTTGATCTGATGCTTTTGACTGATGGCCTGTTCGATACTATCAATACTTAGGAATAATTCATGGTTTTCACCTTTGCTCCAATCATTGACTGTATGGATGTGTTTAATGTTCGATTTAAAATATTTGTTAGAAAGAGAACAGATACGATTGATCAGATCTTTGGTGTAAGAAGCTGGTATGTATCTACTGCTAAGGACAGCATCGATCAACATACGCAGTTCAGCATCTTCAAAATCACGTACAGCTATATAGCTACCAGCTCTTTTTGAGGCGATCTCTACCCCTACTTCTTTTAACAGACTGATATTTCTACCGATTGCTTTTCTTTCAATGGTAATGCCATATTCGTTTTCTAGGTGTCTTGCGATATCTTCTTGTTTTAAAGGATGGTTTTCATCACTATATTCCTTTAAGATCTGCCAAATTCTAAGTAAGGCAAGCTTTTTTGGTTCAAAACTATCCATAGTCGTTACTCCTTATCACTATTTTGATTTCTTTATCTTTATTTTATCAATTATGAACTATTTTTCAATAAGAGGATGTATATTTTTGTTATTGGAAGTGAATATACTACTTCACAAGAAAAGTACAGTACATGGTTAAAAAGATTAAATGAGATAGATATTTGTTAGAAAAATGACTATGATTTTCAAGTTATTTTTTAGTAAAAAAGTTGTATAAAAAAGTATCATAAAATTGACAATCTAGTAACAAACTCATATAATTTAAACGTAACAAAAACATAGGAGGATTTTAAAAATGTCAGTTAAAGTTGCTATTAACGGTTTCGGTCGTATTGGACGTTTAGCTTTCAGACAGATGTTCAATGCTGAAGGTTATGAAATCGTAGCTATCAATGATTTAACAAGCCCTAAGATGTTGGCTCACCTTTTAAAGTATGATACTGCTCAAGGTGGTTATTGCGGACATATCGGAGAAAATTTACACACTGTTAGTTCTAAGGAACCTGAATTGGAAGAAGACGGCAAGACTGTAAAGACTCCAGGTTCTATCACTGTTGATGGAAAAGAAATTACTATTTATTCTATGCCAAAGGCACAAGATTTACCTTGGAAAGAATTAGATGTTGATGTAGTTCTTGAATGTACAGGTTTCTATACTTCAAAGGCTAAAGCACAAGCTCATATCGATGCTGGTGCTAAGAAAGTCGTTATCTCAGCTCCTGCTGGAAACGATCTTCCAACTATCGTTTACAATGTAAACCACACTATCTTAAAACCAGAAGATACAATCATTTCTGCAGCAAGTTGTACTACTAACTGCTTAGCACCAATGACTAAAGCATTAAATGACTATGCTCCAATCGTTTCAGGTATCATGACTACTGTTCATGCTTACACTGGTGACCAAATGATCCTTGATGGACCACACAGAAAAGGCGATTTACAAAGAGCTAGAGCTGGTGCTGCTAATATCGTACCTAACTCTACTGGTGCTGCTAAGGCTATCGGTCTAGTTATCCCAGAATTAAATGGTAAATTGATCGGTGCTGCTCAACGTGTTCCTACTCCTACAGGTTCAACTACAATTTTACATGCAGTTGTTAAGGCTAAAGATGTTACTGTTGATTCAATCAACGAAGCTATGAAGAACGCTTCTAACGAATCATTCGGTTATACTACTGAAAAGTTAGTTTCTTCTGATATCATCGGTATGAAGTTCGGTTCATTGTTCGATGCTAACCAGACAATGGTTGCTAAGATCGATGAAGATACTTATCAAGTACAAGTTGTTTCTTGGTATGATAACGAGAACAGCTACACTAGCCAGATGGTTAGAACTATCAAGTATTTAGCTAACGTTAAATAGTTTAGATTGATTTAAGAGATGATCGTGTAATGCGGTCATCTTTTTTTGACAAATGAACTATTATGTGGATAAATGTGTGAAAATTAAGTTAAAAAAATAACAAGCTTTATTGCTTATGTTTATTTATTTCAAAAAAGTGTTATAATTTTTGTGGTTAAATAGGAGGAAGATTTATGTCAAAACGTACAATCAGAGATCTTGATGTTAAAGGAAAAAAGGTTATCGTCAGAGTAGATTTCAACGTTCCACATAAGGGAGATGTTATCACTGATGACAACAGAATCGTTGCTGCTTTACCAACTATTAAATATTTATTGGAAAATGGCGCAAAAGTTATCTTATTATCACATTTAGGAAAAGTAGATCATAAGGATCCAGAAAAATGTGCTGCTGATAAGGCAAAGAATGATATGGCACCTGTTGCTAAGAAATTACAGGAATATTTACCTGATTCAAAGGTTACATTCGTTAATGCTACTAGAGGCGAAGAATTAGAAAAAGCTGTTAATGAATTAACAGAAGGTAACGTTGTATTGATGCAAAATACTCGTTATGAAAAAGGCGAAAGCAAGAATGATCCAGAGCTAGCTGCTTATTGGGCTTCTTTAGCTGATATCTTTGTATCAGATGCATTCGGTTCAGTTCATAGAGCTCATGCTTCTACTGTTGGTATTGCTCAACATTTACCAAGTGCTGTTGGTTTCTTAATTGAAAAGGAATTAAAGTTCTTAGGCGATGCTGTTGAAAATCCAGTTAGACCATTTGTAGCTATCTTAGGTGGTGCTAAGGTTGCTGATAAGTTAAAAGTTATCAATAACTTACTTGAAAAGTGCGATACTTTGATCATCGGTGGTGGTATGGCTTATACATTCTTAAAGGCTAAAGGCTTAGAAGTTGGTAAGTCATTAGTTGACTTAGAACAAGTTGATTATTGTTCTGAAATGATGGCTAAGGCTGAGAAGTTAGGCAAGAAATTATTATTGCCAGTTGATACAGTTGTAGCTGAGAGTTTCCCTGATCCGATCGATGGTGAGATTGCTACAGAAGTAGTTGAAGTTAATAACATTCCTGCAGATAAGGAAGGATTAGATATCGGACCTAAGACTGCTGAATTATTCGGCGAAGAAGTTAGAAATGCTAATACAGTTGTTTGGAATGGACCTATGGGAGTATTCGAAAATCCTACATTAGCTAAGGGTACAAATGCTGTTGCTAAAGCATTATCTGAATGCAAGGGTACTACTATCATCGGTGGTGGTGACAGTGCTGCAGCTATCAAACAATTAGGTTATGCTGATAAAGTAAGCCACGTTTCTACTGGTGGAGGAGCTTCACTAGAGTTCTTAGAGGGTAATGGTTTACCTGGTGTTGATGCTATCAACGAAAAGTAATAGGAGATTTTATATATTATGAGAAAACCAATCATTGTCGGCAACTGGAAGATGAACAAGACAATTGCTGAAGCAGAAGAATTTATCGCTGCAATCGATCCAATCTGTCATGATAAGGCTGATTTCGGTGTTGCAACATCATTCTTAGCTTTACAGACTAGTATCAAGAATGCTAAGAATTTGATCGTTGCTGCTGAAAACTGTCATTTTGAAGACAAGGGCGCATTTACTGGTGAAGTATCTGTACCAATGTTAAAAGAAATCGGTTTAAAGTGGTGTATCGTTGGTCATAGTGAAAGAAGACAAATGTTCGGTGATACTGATGAGACTGTTAACAAGAAAGTTAAAAAGTTGATCTCTGAAGGTATTACACCTATCATGTGTTGTGGTGAAACTTTAGAAACATTTGAAGCTGGAAAGACTGAAGAATGGGTTAGAAACCAAATCTCTAAGGGTCTTGATGGTGTTGATGGCAAAGATGTTGCTAGCATGGTAATTGCTTATGAACCAATCTGGGCTATCGGTACTGGTAAGAGTGCTACTAAGGAAATCGCTGAGAATACTTGTGCTATCGTAAGAGACCAAGTTAAGAAGATGTATGGTGAAGAAGTATCTGAAAAGGTAAGGATCCAATACGGTGGAAGTGTTAAGCCTGAAAATATCGCTGATTATTTAGCTGAAGAAGATATCGATGGTGCTTTGATCGGTGGAGCTTCATTAAAAGTTGATTCATTTACTGCTATCATCAACGCTGTTAAATAGTTTAATTTAAATTATAAAGTTCCTTGTCAATTGATGAGGAACTTTTTTAGGAGAGTATATATGTTAGTAACGATTATATTATCAGTTTTACTTATGGCTGCTTTATTCGGCATGATCTACGCAATCGCTGCTCTTATCCAATCTAAGAAATTGATGACTACAGCACCTATTGATATTCAAAAAACAGCATTAGATCATCCAGAAAGGTTTAAAGGGGCACATTTGCTAGGATGGCTACTAATGGTGATATGTGTAGCAATTTATCCTTTAGCTTTTATTTATGGAATTTATGATGGTTTAAAGAATGGTTATAGTTTCTTACAATTCTTTGTTAGATTTTTAATGATGTTGTGGTTGATGAAGGCATTTGATATTATCTTTATTGATTATTATATCTTATCAAAATCGCATTTCTTTCAACATTATTTTCCTGAGACAGAAGGCTGTGCAGGTTACAATCAATTTGGCTTTAATCGTAAAGAACAATTAAGTCAGATCATCTTGTTTCCTTTTATAGCTTTAGTCTTGGCGTTTATCAGCACATTATTATGAGAGCGAAAGCTCTCTTTTTTTTATGAGATACAAAAAAAGTTAAGACTTGCTTAACTTTACTTTAAAAACTGGTGGTCTGACAGGGACTCGAACCCTGGACCCACTGATTAAGAGTCAGTTGCTCTACCATCTGAGCTATCAAACCGAATTGCTCAATTATAATAGCATTTCTAAATATAATTTTCAAGATAAATATTTATTGAATTATGAAAAAGATTATGAAAATGTTTTGTTTTTAATGAAAATGTGTTTGCGATGACCAAAGTACTGGGTTTATTCATAGGAAAGTATTATGTTTATGATATAATCAACTTGATGAAAGAGTTGATTGGGCGAAAAAAAGATAAGAGATTGTTTGTGGCTATGGCTATGATTTTTTTGATATTTGTCGCATTTATCTGTCATGTGATGAGCACTAAGGGAATTCACTCTTTATTTTTTGGCTTAGTAGGTAGTTGCATTTATCTTTTGTTGATACTTATTTGGATGATCTCTGTTAAAGAAAGAGTGATCCAAAAGAACATTCAAACTTATCTGATCTTTATCTGTGTTTTGATGTTTTTGTGGATATCTTTAAGAAGTTATAAATATATGTTTAGTAATGATCCTAGACTAGATAGGATATTATGGTATTGTTATTATTTCCCTATGATCTTTATCCCTTTATTGACTTTATATATGACGATATCTTTAGGGAAGGGAGAAAGTTATAGGCTTGAAAGTAGTTATGATCTTTTGCTTATTCCAGCTATTTTCTTGTTGATATTAGTGTTGACTAATGATCAACATCACTATGTTTTTAATTTTCCTAACTATGGTGATGCTTCTAATGATATTTATGTTCGTTGTTGGGGATATTATTTGATATTAGTTTGGATCTTTTCTTTGTTAAGTGTTGTATTTGTTTTGCTGGTTAAAAAATGTAGAGTCACTTATAGTAAGCAGATGATCATTTTACCAATGATACCTTTAGTGTTGTGCGTCATTTATTGTGCCTTATATTGGTTTGATCTTAAATGGTTTCAATTATATTTTGGGGATATGACAATCGTATTTTGCGTTTTGATCATGTTAATCGGGGAGGCTTGTATTCAAAGTAGACTCATTCCTTCAAATATTGGCTATGGTGAATTCTTTCAAGCTAATTCTTTAAAGACAATGATCTGTGATGATGATCTAAAGATTGAAGTTAAGTCAGATAATGCGCCTGAATTATCTATTCAAGATTTGCGTTCATCAATTGAAAATGAGTTGTATTTTATTGATGATAATACTTTGTTAAAGAGTCATCGTATTAGGAATGGCTTTGTCTTTTGGCAAGAGGATGTGACCGAGATTGTTAAAGAACTTGAACAATTGAAACAGACTCAAGCTGAATTGGAAGATATGGGAGATCTTATTGCAGAAGAAAATAGACAAAAAAGTTTATTAGCGAAGATAGAAGAAGAGAAGAGACTATATGAATTGATTGAAAAAGAAACAAAAGATCAAGTTAGTAGGTTAAATCACTATATTGAACTCTTAAAGGAAACTGATGATCTTGGGAAGGCTAAAAAGATATTAGGAAATATTGTTTTTATTGGCACCTATATTAAAAGAAAAAGCAATCTATTGTTTATTAGAGCCCAAAAGGAAAATGTCGAAGCATTAGAATTACAGTTGTGTTTCAATGAGTCTTTAGCTAATTTAGAGTTAAGTAATGTGCAATGTCGATCTAATTTCTTTTTGGATGGAAGTTTACCAGCTGATATTATCTTTAAACTTTATGATATTTTTGAGGACAGTGTGGAAGCTTGTATAGATACTATTAATTCAATATTAGTCTATGTTGGTAGTAAGGAAGGATGTATTGAGATGAATATGTCTATTTCTTGTGAAGATGATTTACTTGTGTTGAAAGAAAAATATTCGGAGTTATTGATCGATAAAGATGATGATGACTTGTACTATTTATCTGTAAAGGAGCACTCTTATGAAAAAGATTAAAGAAGGATTTGATACTTTATCACTTGCTATGGCTATCTTTGATGATAAGGGCATTGTCACTATGGTCAATAGAGAGATGATGCGTTTAAGCGTAGCTCTTATTGGTAGTGAGTTTCAACATGTGGATGAGGTGAGACAAGCTTTAGAAGAACAAGAAAATATAACTCTGATAGATAAAAAGAAGAGTATCTATCTTTTCAAAGGTTATTATGTGCAATTTAATTTTAGAAATATAGTTGATCATTATGATAGACATTATACAGAATTAACGGCTTTTAATGTTAATGATCTAATGAGTGTTCATGATCAATTGAAAGAAAAAAATAAACAATTAGAAGTGGCAAACGCAAAGATGCGCAGGCTGTGTGAAAATAGTAGTGAGATTGCTAAGCAAGAAGAGATTTTGTCTTTGAAGATAAAAGTGCATGACTCGATCGGTTATAATATTGCTCAGGCTAGAAGCTTGTTAAGAAAAGCAGATAGTGCTCAAAGGATCAAGGATGCTATCTTTTCTTGGGAAAAGACGATCGAGGCTTTGTATAAGTATAATAGTGAGACTGATGACAATGAACCGATAGCTTTTGCTTATCAAAGAGCTAAGCAATTAGGTATAGAAATTGATTTAATAGGGGAATTACCGAAAGAAGATATTGCTAGATATTATGTTGGTATGATCCTTAGAGAGTGCACAAATAATAGCATTAAACATGCTTCAGCAAGTAAGTTGTATGTTGATTGTTGTAAAAATGATGATAAGTACTTGTTAGCTATCACAGATGATGGAAAAGCGGAGACAAAAGAAGTTTGTGAAGGTGGGGGACTTACGAATTTAAGAAAAGCTATTGAAAAAGTAAACGGGAAAATGATAATATTCAATCAACCACAGTTTAAATTAGAAATATTATTACCAGTAAGTGAAAGGGAAGATTATGTATAAAGTAATGATTGTTGAAGATCAAAAGATGATCCGTTGTTTATTAGAATCCTATATCAATTCTGATCCCCAATATCAGATCGTTTATTCTTTAGCGGGAGCTAATCAAGCCATAGATATCCTAGAGAAGGATAGTGTTGATATTATCTTGATGGATGTACAGACACAATATCGTGAGAATGGTTTATTAGCTGTTAAAAAGATCAAAGAGATGAAACCTTATATCAATATCATCGTTGTTACTTCCTTAGTTGATCATGAAATCTTACAGTTAGCAAAGAAATATGGCGCTAATAGTTTATGGTATAAAGATAGTGATGAGGAAAAGCTAATGTCAATCATTAAACAGACATTAGCTGGTAAAAGGATCTTTCCTGATGATCCACCTGTGGTACAGATCGGTACGGCTAAAAGTGATGAGTTCACTAAAGGAGAGATGCGAGTATTGCGTTGTTTGGTCAAAGGAATGTCTTATTCGGCGATCGCTGAGCAATTAGGTATTGAAGTGACTACTGTTAAATATCACATAACTAATATGTTACAGAAAACTAATTTGAAGAATAAACTGCAATTAGCATTAGCAGCTAGTGAAACTAAATTAGTGGTGGAGATAAATGATAAATAGAGAATGACTGGTTGACAGTCATTTTTTTGTGTTAGCACTGTCTAAAAGTATGGTTACTAAATTGTGTGCTTATCTTATAATCCAGTTAGAGTAAGGGGAAATATTAACATTAAAGTTTTTGTTCTCCTTATAGATTGATTCAATGATTAGAGAATATCGTAAAGATCTAGGATATCCTTTAGAAAGAGGCAATTATGACGATAAGAAGAACAGAATTAGCTAATGTTGCTAGTTATTTACCATTTGATTTTATGGTGTCTTTTGCATTAGATAATAAGAGTATCTGTTTAGATGAGTCACATCGTAAATTAGCTGTATTAACTGAGTTAAATGAATATGAGATCATTGATTTTGATATGGTGGAAGATTGTCAATTGGATATTCAATATCGTAAGAAGACCTGTAAAAAGTCAAACAAAAAGGAAATTAGTCAGGGATGTTATTGTGATTTCTATTTGGATATTACATTAAAAAAACATCCTTATCAAAGTGATATATCAGTATGTTTGAATAAAGAAAGTATTGAAATGACCTTTGTTGAAAGCAAGGATCCACTTGTTAATAAAGAATATAGTAAGTATCTAAGTGAGGCTAATAGAATAGTAGAAAATCTTATAAGCAAAAGGGAAGACACTGTTGAAACAGTTTAGAAAAGGAGATGAATATATGGCAAACAAATGTGCGATCTGTGGATGTGATGTTAACTTGATAACGGGGCAAAAACTTATTGATGGAAATTATATCTGTCGCAAGAATTGTCGCAGTAAAGGGATGAAAGAATTTGATTTTATGCATGCTACTATTGGTGATGTTAATCAACATTTAGAGCAAGTAGAAAAAGGGACAAAATTATGGAATCATTATTTTGAACCAAGAAAGAAAACAAAAGTTAAAGAAGAAAAATTAAAAGATTTCTATCCAATGTATGTTGCTGAGGATATTGGTTTATTGGCATTAATAGAAGATCGTTATAAAGCTTTGATGTTTGGTAAGAGTACTATTGCTTGTGTTTATAGAATCGCTGATTTAGTTATGTATGAATTAGAGAGCGAAGAGAAAACTGTTAATGATAAAACGGAGACTAAATATTACTTATGTTGTAGTTTTAGAAATACTAGTGGCTTATATGATTTTAAGATGGAAACATCATACTCAACTTGTGTTGATGCCATTAGATATTTTGATAAATTGTTTGGTTTGACTGACTCGTTGAAGGATAAAGTTAGTCAATTTAAAAATCAAACAAAAGCAATTAAAGATATTGGTTCGGCATTATCTTCAGCATTAAAAAAAGAAGATGATTTAGCAGAAAGGACAATGAAAGCTGTTGATTCTGTAGGCAATATTGTTGAAGGCGATAGAAGCAAATTGATTGAAAGAGCTGATAAAGCATTATCGGAATTTCAAGGATAAAACAAAGATTATCTGTAAGGTAGAAACGATCTAAAGTTTCTATCTTTTATTATGATGTCAAGATGATGTGCAATTAAACTGGATATATGGATGCATATCTTGACATATAACTTGACATTGCACCCTTGTATCTTGACATTATGTCCTTGCATGTTAGTATTCTAATTCGAATTAAGAATACTAAATGTGAATAATTAGCAGATTTCTTAATTATTGAAATCAAATTGTCATACGATTCAGATTGCACAAAAGAAAAATAAGAATCATTAGCAAAGAGAGCTTTAAAACAAATTGATGACATGCATTATGAACAACAAATGAGGCAAAACGGCATTGCGAAGTTCTTTAAAATTGGCGTTGCATTCCATAAAAAGCAAGTGAAATTAATATGTGAAGAATAATATCTATTATTTATTGGCTCATTTAGAGTATAATAAAAGTTGTGGAGGTTTGACAAATGAAGAAAAAAACCGAAGAGATTCAATTTAGTGTTGAAGAACAACCTGAAAGAAAGCCGAAGAAAAAGAACAAGAATACTAGCAAGAAACCTAATATTTTTGTTTATATAATCTCAGCTATCATTATGTTAGTCACTATTTATCTTGCTTATCGTACATATACGCTAGTTAGTAGTTATACATTCTTGCCTGAAAAATATATCAAGATCTGTTTGTATGTGTTGATCGGATTTTGTGGTTTTTTCAGCATCATCGCATTCTTGCCAAATGTCAATAACTTAAATAAGATACTTCAAAGTGTTATTTGTGCATTGTTGTCAGCTGGTCTTATCATGGTCAATACATATTTGCCGACTATCAAAGGTCAACTTGAAAGGACCTTTACAGCTATTCCTGAGGAAGGCGATCTTCTTATCAATGTTTATGTTTTAAATGACAGTGGTTATACAGATATCGTTGATCTTGAAGGTAAGACTATTGGCATTCAATCGGATTTAGATCAAGAATATCAAGATTATGCGATCAAAGTCATTAATCGTGAGTTTGAAGGAGAAGAAGTCGTTACTAAAGAATATGAAGATATTTATACATTGACTGAAGCTTTATATAATAAAGAAGTTGATGCGATCATGTTCAATGAAACATATGCGACTATCGTTAGTCAAAATGATGATTTCTTAGGGTTTGCTACTGATACAAGCGTTTTATATTCTTGTGTACAAAAGATCAAACTTGATTTTAATACTACAGATGTTGGTAATATCACAACTGAACCATTTGTTGTTTTAGTTGGTGGTAATGATGAGTGGGAAAATAAGATGGCTGAAAGTACTACTGGCTATGTTGGTCGTACCGATGTTCAAATGTTGGTTGTAGTCAATCCAACTACTAAACAAGTTTTGATCATTACGATCCCTAGAGATTCTTATGTGCCATTATTTGGTAACAGTAATAAGATGGATAAGCTTACCCATGCTTCAATTTATGGTTATGATTCTTGGGTAGAAACAGTTAGCTCATACTTTAATGTTGACATCAACTATTTTGTTAGGATCAATTTTGCTTCGCTTGTAAATATTGTTGATGCGATCGGTGGGGTAGATGTTGATAATCCATATTATTTCAAGAGTTCTTATTGTTTGCGTTGGAATGAGGAAAAACAGACTGCTTATACTGAGACACAAGAGTTCCAAGAAGGTCTTATCCATTTGGATGGTCCAGGTGCTTTAGGCTATGTAAGAGAGAGATATTACATTAAAGAAGATGGCACAAATATCGGTGATGTTGGAAGAAATCAACATCAGGCTATTGTTTTAAAAGCTATGATCAAAAAACTTACAACAGTTGAGACGATCACTCATATTGAAGATTTGTTTAAAGCTATTGAAGGTACATTTGTTACTAATATCTCTACTGATCAGATCTATGCTTTAGTACAGATGCAACTTGATGATATGGCTACTTGGAATATCTCACAATATAGTTTGAGTGGCTATGGATCATATGAGACAAGTTATGCAATGGGTCAAAGTACAGGTAACACTTATAGTGTCTTGATCTTATATAGTGATATGGTCAACCAAGCTAAACAATACATTCAACAAGTATTGAATGGTCAAATAGTTACAATTGAGTAATTTAAAAGGAAGCAAATTTGCTTCCTTTAATCTGCATATTTTTCTTTGATCTCTTCGATCGTTGGTATGGATTTAGCAGCTCCTTTTCTAGTACAAGTGATACTTGAAGCTTTAGCAGCAAGTTCCATGCATTTCTTGATATCGGTATTGTTGGCTAGTCCACTACAGAAATAACCCATGAATGTGTCACCCGCACCTACTGTATCGATTGCTTTTACTTTGAAAGATGGTTGGAATAATAAGTTATCTTTGTCTTGATAGTAGGCACCAGTTGAGCCTAATGTTAAGATGACTTTTGTATTAGGATACATTTCTTTTAATTTAGTTAAGATCTTTTGAGGCTCTTTTTCATTAGTGAATCCTTCACCTTCTACTTCATTGATGAATATGTAATCAACTTTATCTAATGGGTATGTGAGTACTGTTTCATTAAATGGTGATGGATTTAATAAGATAGATAAGCCTTGCTCTTTAGCTTTATTCATGATATAACCCTCATCATTGATCTCATTTTGCATTACTAATAGGTCACCTTTAGTGAAATGAGTCAATACTTCATCGATATAGTCTCTCTTAACTGACTGGTTAGAACCACCATAGATAAAGATAGAATTTTCACCATTCTTATCGATTTGGATGATAGCATGACCATTAGGCTCATTTACATGGTTTAAGTAAGTCGTATCAACATGATATTCATCTAATGTATCTTGTAATACTTTAGCATCATTACCGATATTACCAGCAAGATAGACATGTTGGCCACTTTTACTGATGGCGATTGAAGCATTTAGACCTTTGCCACCAGCAGCTACAGAGTATTCATCGGCGAATGTTGTCTCTTTTTCTTTGGCGATATGGTCCATTTGATAGTTATGATCGATGTTCAATGAACCAAAAACTAATATTTTCATAATATAGGATCCTTTCTTTGTCTTTCTTTTTAATCATTATAACACACGATAATAGTCATATTGTGTTATAATTTTACTGTTTGAGTGAGGTGTTTTATTATGAAGATCTATAATTCATATTCATTAAAAGTTGAAGAATTTAAACCTATTAAAGAGGGTCAGGTAAGTATGTATGTCTGTGGACCTACAGTATATAATCATGCTCATATTGGTAATGCTAGACCAATAGTTGTTTTTGATACTTTAAGAAGGACTTTGGAAGCTTTAGGTTATAAAGTTAAGATGGTTTCTAACTTTACTGATGTTGATGATAAGATCATCAATAAGGCTATTGAAGAGGGAGTTAGTGAGAAAGTCATTGCTCAAAGATATATCGATGCTTATAACGGTGTCAGAAAACAGTTGAATGTTGTTCCACTAGATGCTACGCCAAGAGTTACAGAAACTATGGATGATATCATTGCTTTTATCAAAGAGTTAGTTGATAATGGTTCAGCTTATGAAGTCAATGGCGATGTTTATTTTAGCGTTGATTCTGATGATAAATATGGTGAGTTATCTCATCAGCAGATAAATGATCTGATCTCTGGTGCTCGTGTTGAGGAAAATGATCAAAAGAGAAATCCTTTGGATTTTGCTTTGTGGAAGAAGACAGATAAAGGCATCAAATGGAATTCTCCTTGGGGAGAAGGAAGACCTGGTTGGCATACAGAGTGTGTAGTAATGATCGGTAAAGAATTTGGTGAGGGTATGATCGATATCCATGGTGGTGGAAAAGATCTAAAGTTCCCACATCATGAAAATGAAATGGCTCAATCAGAGTGTGTTCATCATCATCATTTGGCTAATTATTGGGTACACAACGGCATGTTAGAGACTACTGGTGGAAAGATGAGTAAGTCTTTAGGCAATACTCAATGGGCTAAGGACGTCATTGAGGAAAATGGTGCTAACTTAACAAGATGGTTGTTATTAAGTGCAAAATATCGTGATGCTCTTATTTATTCACCCGAAACATTTGATAGCTGCAGAACTGAGTTAAGTAAGATTGAAATGGCTATGAAACAAGCAGAAGTCAAGAGTCAATTAGCTGATGCATCTTTAACTGAAGAATATGATGAAGGAAAGTATCAAGAATTCTTAGATGCTATGAGTGATGATCTAAATACTCCTAATGCTTATAAAGTCATTTTTGATACTGTTAAATTATTGAATCAATCAATGAGAGTAAGAGAGATTGATTATAGTCAAGTTGGCAAGTATTACAACGCCATTAACAAGATGTTAGATGTATTAGGCATCAAGTTAGAAAAGAAAGTCCTAACTGAAGAAAATAAAGAAACATATCAAAAGTGGAATGAAGCTAAGGCAGCTAAGGACTTTGAAAGTGCAGATAAGTATAGAGCTAAGCTTATCGCAGATAACGTATTATAGTCATGGAAAAATATAAACCTTTAGTAATGGCCTTTATCGGAGATGCACATTACAATCTCTATGTTAAGAGAAAGCTCATCGATCGTTATCAACAAGTTAATGACTTGCAGAAAGCAGTGAGTCAATTGTGTAGTGGTCGGTTTCAAGCTAAAGTAATGAAATATCTTTTAGATAATGACTTGTTGAGTGAAGAAGAAATTGAGACTTTTAAAAGAGCTCGTAATCACAAGAGTCATGGTGCTCCGAAAAACACGGATGTTGTGACTTATAAAGTATCAACTGGCTTTGAAGCATTATGGGGGAGTTGGTATTTAAATGAACAAGAGGACCGTTTGGGAAAAACTTGGGACATAATTGAGACAATCATGGAGTAATAGTATGGCACAATATATATATGGAAAAAATGTTGTTTATGGTCTATTAGTGAAACAGAAACCGATAAAACAACTATATGTTCAACAGAACCGTCAAGATAAGAGTATTGAACAGTTAGCCTCAAAACAAGGGGTAAATGTTCAGACTGTTGATAGAAAATTTCTTGATAAGCTTGTTGATGGCAATCATCAAGGCTATATCGCTTTGATCGATGATTATCCTACTTACAGCATTGAAGAAGTGTTAGATTCGATCGATGCTAATAAGACACCACTATTAGTAGCTTTAGATAGTTTGGAAGATCCTCATAATCTTGGAGCGATCCTAAGGACAGCTGCATGTGTTGGTGTTGATGGGATCATCATTGAAAAGAACCGTAGTGTTTCACTAAATGCGACTGTCGCAAAAGTTTCCGTAGGGGCAATTGACGTTGTTAAAGTAGCTAAAGTTACTAATCTTAGTCAAACGTTGAATGACCTCAAAAAGAAAGGATATTGGATAGTGGGCAGCGATTGTAATGAAGCTAGTGATTATCGTAGTGTTGATTACAATATGCCATTAGTACTAGTGATCGGTTCAGAGGGCAAAGGAATGCGACCTTTGATCAAGAAAAATTGTGATATCTTGATCAAGTTACCGATGGAAAGTGATATCGGATCGTTGAACGCTTCGGTTGCTTGTTCGATAATGTTATATCAGATCTATAGTCAAAGATTCCCACTATAGGGTAAAGAGAAAATGACTACAAGCTTTAATGAGTATGAATTGATTTATATGGCTAGGCAAAAAGATGAAATAGCCTTGAATATGTTGATCGATCAGTTTCGACCATTTGCCTATAAGACATACTATCAATATAAAGCTTCGTGGTCATTTTTAGATATTGATGACTGTTATCAAGCTTTTTTGATCGCTTTACATAATGCTCTTTATTATTACAGGGAAGATAAACAGACTAAATTCAGTAATTTTGTCTATCTTTGTACGACAAGAGAGATAAAAGCAGTGATACGTAAGGAGAGTAGTCATAAAGATAGTGTATTCTGTTATGCTTCTTCTTTAGATAATCATCTTTGTGATAATGATGACTTGTTTTTAGGTGATGTTTTAGCGGTGCCAAATAGTGATCCTTTAGAAATGATCAAAGCTACTGCTTTGGAAGAAAAAGCTTATGAACTTTTAGATGAAAAGATTGATAAGGAAGTATTGAGATTACGTTTGATTGGCTATAGTTATAAAGAGATGGCTGCTTACTTAGGTTGCTCAGATAAGACGATTGACAATAGTTTACAAAGAATTAAAAGAAAAATTCATGTATTATTTGACTAAAATACCTCTATTGTGGTAAAGTTAAACAGTACACTGTAAAGGAGTTTTTTTATTATGAGCGATAAAGTGATTTTGACTTGCAGTGAGTGCTTATCAAGAAATTATACGACAACTCGTAATCGAAAAAATGCCGGTGAACGTCTTGAGTTATTAAAGTATTGTAAGAAGTGCGGTAAGCACACGTTGCATAAGGAGACTAAGTAGGAGGAACATATAGTCATGAGTAAAGAAAAGAATGTTACTAAAAAGAATGTTATTAAAGATTTTTTCAGTGGTATCGTTAGTGAAGCCAAGAGGATCAGATGGCCGAAGTTCAGCCAATTGATGACTAATACTGGTAAGGTATTATTCTTCTGTATTTGTTTTGCGATCTTCTTTGTGTTATGTGACTTTATTGTTTCTGGATTCTTAGTTATGATCGGAGTAGGAGCATAATGGAAGAGAATAAAGAATGGTATGTCGTTAATACCTATGCTGGTCATGAAAATAGAGTAAAAGAAAGCTTGGAAAAAAGAATGGTCGCTATGGGTTTAGGCGATTGTCTTGATAGGATTGTTGTTGCTGAAGAAGAAGAAGTAGATTATAAGAACGGCAAGGAAGTTAAGAAGATCAAAAACATATTCCCTGGATATCTATTCGTCAAGATGAATATGACTGATGAAGCATGGTATGTTGTTCGTAATACAACAGGAGTTACTGGTTTGATCGGTTCAGCTGGTGGTGGTGGAAAGCCATATAGTGTTCCAGAAGATGAAATGGAAGCTGTCTTACAACGTATTGGTCAAAGTGAAAAGAAAGTCATTGTTGACTTTAAGGTTGGCGATCGTGTTAAGATACTTAGTGGTCCATTTGCGAATGTTGAAGGAACAGTTGAAAGCATGGATGATGCAGCTGGTAGTGCAACAGTATTAGCTATCATGTTCGGACGTGAAACACCGACAGAAGTTGAGTATATCAACTTAGAAAAAGCACTTTAAGATGGAAATATCTCCATCTTTTTTTATATAATAGTTGATGATTGGAGTTGATCTTATGTTATGTTGTCCTAAATGTCAAAAAAAGTTGGAAAAGATAGATAATGCCTATCGTTGTAGTGAAGGACATAGTTATGATATAGCTTCTAAAGGTTATGTTAATCTGATCTTAGCTAATCAGAAACATAGTAGTGATCCTGGTGATGATAAAAATTCCTTATTATCAAGGAAGGCTTTTTTAGATAAAGGTTACTATCAAAATTTAGCAAGCAGAGTTACGGAATTATTTAATAGTCATGTAGGGGAAGATAAGGTTATCTTGGATGCTGGTTGTGGTACTGGTTATTATCTGCATTATCTAATGGAAAATAGTGAAGTTAAACGTGATTATCTAGCAACTGATATCTCTAAAAAGGGTGTACAGATGACTAAGAGTTTATGTAAAGAGGCTACTTGTTTTGTTTCAAGTGTCTTTAATTTACCATTAGAAACAGCCAGCATTGATGCAGCTATGAGCATATTTTGCCCTTATAGTAGTGAAGAATTTAGTAGGATCATCAAGGATGATGGTTATCTTATTGCTGTTACTCCAGGTAAACAACATTTATTCGAAATGAAGGAAGTTGTTTATGAGAATCCCTACTATAATGATGAAAAAGGTTATAAATTAACTGATTTTGAATTAGTGGAACAATCCAATGTTACTTATAAGATGGATCTAAAAACTCAGGAAGATATTCGTTCTTTGTGGATGATGATGCCTTATTATCATACAAGTAGTCAAAAAGATAGTGAGAAATTATTTAAACTAAATGAAATAGAGACTACTGCCGATTTCTTAGTTCAATTATTTAGGAGGAATAAAAGATGAAAAAGTTTTTGATCTTATTGATAGTATTATTGAGCTTAGTTGGTTGTACTAATAAGGTAAGTAGTATTGATACAAAACGCATCGCTATTTTAAGGAATGATAGTGAAGATCTAATATTGTTCTTAGATAATGAAGATGTGGTTTTAGCTGAGAAAAAGATCGAACAATCGGATTATTTTTATTATCAAGAAAGTGTGCTTTATTATAGTAGTGATGGCTCCAATTACAGTGGAATCAGTATCAAAACCTTAGAAGATGTTAAGGGATTAAAGAATGTTGTCGGTTCTTTATTGGTTTATCAAGATGATGATAGCTTTATCACTTATCAAAATGGACAGGCATATACTGTTGATTATTTTGGCGTACAGACTCCTTTAGAAGGATATCTATGTTTTTATTGTTATGATTCAAAGAATTTTTATATGTTAGATTATTCTAATTTCTTATATATTTATTCTTTAGAAGATTATTCTCTTATTAAAAAAGAAAGGATATCTGGTAGTAATTATCTAAATTTTGTCCATATCGATGATCAAATTTATCTAGTTAATGATAATGGTTATACTTTGATCAGTGAAGATAATACGAATTATACTTATATCTATCCTAATGATTTTAATGAGATTGATAATAGTTATGGTGACTTGTTATTTGTACATGAAAATAAAGAACAAGCAATCTATCGTGTTAGCTTTGATAATAATAAGATGATCTTAACAGATGTTTATGATGAGATCTATTATCGTGAGATAGTATATTCACAAGAGTTTAAGGATTATTATGATCAAGGTTTTGAAGTAGTTTGGTATCAAGAGATCTATTAGGAGAATTAAGATGAAGATAAAAGCGATATTTTTTGATGTTGATAGCACTTTGACTGCCGGGGTAGGTTTACCAGTAGTAGAAAGTGCAATAGATGCGTTAAAGCAGCTACAGGCTAAAGGTATAAAGGTCATCATTGCTTCTGGTAGGATGCCTTATGGTATCAAAGCGATCGAAGGTAAGATCACACCTGATTATTATATTGGTGCTAATGGACAGATTGTTACTGATAGTAAGGGTAATGTCATAGATATGTCAGTAATAGATAAAGAAACTTTTGATAGTATAACAAATTATTGTCGAGAGAGATCATTGGGTTTGTTTTGGAAATTCTCCAATGCTTGTTATATCTATAGTGATTTTGATACTGTTGAATCTATTTCTGCTACTACTTCAAGATTATATGCTGGAGAAAATCCTGATAAGTCTGCTTTGCCTACTTCGGGAGCACTTATTTCTTCTGAAGAAGAGATGTTAAAGATCAAAGAGTTATATAAAGATAAGTTAGACGTCATTAATGGAGGCTATATTTTATATGACCTTGATAAGAAAGGCAAGAGTAAAAAAGATGGCCTTATCGCTGTAGGTAAGCAGTTAAATATCTCTTTGGATGAGATGATGGCTTTTGGTGATAGCGATAATGACATTGATATGTTAAAGGCTGCAGGTATTTCGATTGCTATGGGTAATGGTAATGATAACGTTAAAAAAGTAGCAAGTTATATCACTGATACAGCTAGTAATGATGGAATTGTAAAAGCTCTTAAAAAATTTGAAATACTCTAAAAATTATTGTTAATTCGTGGTAAAATCTTTGTATTGTTGTTTACGGAGGGAAAGAAGGGTATGGACAATTTGGCATTTGATTGCGAGAAATATATCAAGATGCAATCAGAAAAGATCATGGAAAGAGTGAATTATTTCAATAACAAACTTTATTTGGAGTTTGGTGGTAAGTTATTTGATGACCATCATGCTTCAAGAGTATTGCCAGGATTTGCTCCTGATACGAAAGTCAAGATGCTGACTTCGTTAAAAGACAAAGTTGAGATAATCATTGCGATCAATGCTCATGACATTGAGAAAAGTAAAAAAAGAGGCGATCTTGATATAACTTATGATCAAGATGTTATGCGTCTTATTGATGCATTTAGAAATATTGACTTATTTGTTGGCTCAGTTGTCATCACTCAATATGTCTCGCTACCTGTTGTAGACAATTTTAAGAACCAATTAGAAATGATGGGTATTCCTGTTTATCTACATTATGCGATTGAAGGATATCCTAATAACATCGATCTGATCGTTTCAGATGATGGCTATGGAAAGAATGATTATATACCTACAGAAAGGCCACTTGTAGTAGTTACTGCTCCAGGTCCTGGTTCAGGAAAGATGGCGGTATGTTTAAGTCAGCTATATCATGAATATAAGAGACATAATACTGCTGGTTATGCTAAGTTTGAAACATTCCCAATATTTAATGTACCTTTATCTCATCCGATCAATCTAGCTTATGAAGCAGCTACAACTGATCTAGATGATGTTAATATGATCGACCCATTCCATTTAGAAAAATATGGTGTTACAGCTGTTAACTATAACCGTGATGTTGAGATCTTCCCAGTTCTGGCAAGAATATTAAAGCAGATCATGGGTAAAGATGTTTATTATTCTCCTACTGATATGGGAGTTAATATGATCGGTTATTGTATCAAAAATGATGATGTAGCTAGGAAAGCAAGTTGTGATGAGATCATCCGTCGTTATTATAGGACCCTTGTTGAACATCGTTTATCGATCGCTGATGATAACTCTGTTAACAAGATCCAAGCTATTATGAGCAAAGCAGGTGTAACTATTGCAGATAGACCAGTAGTTCAAGCGGCCTTAGATAAGGGGGCACAGACTAATGGACCTGCAGTAGCGATCCAATTAGCTGATGGCCATATTGAAACAGGTAAGAATTCTTCTTTACTTGGTGCAGCTAGTGCAGCAGTATTAAATTCTTTGAAGTATCTTTGTGATCTACCTGATGGCACAATGTTATTATCACCAAATATCATTGAACCAGTACAAAAATTAAAGGTCAATTACCTTGGCAATAATAACCCTCGTTTACATGTCGATGAAGTACTCATTGCTTTGACTATCAGTGCTCAACTAAATCCAGCGGCATATCAAGCGATCCAAGCCTTACCTAAATTAAGGAATGCTCAACTTCATTCAACTGTCATCATGTCAGCAGTTGATAGTGATGTATTCCGTAAATTAGGAGTAATGGTTACTTCTGAACCTAAATATCAGACAAAGAAGTTATATCATCCACAAAAGTAATTGAAATTAAAACAATAAAAATGAAGAAGTAAATAAGTCATAGCTAGTAGGATAAAACCAAATAGTAATGGCTTTTTATTTGATCGATCGGAGAATTAAGCTATTGATGATATTTGAGATCACGAAGTTTTTCAGTTTCTATGTCAACTACTTTGTAACTTCCATCACTGATCGTATTCAATCGGTTTTGATTGTTATGAGAGGGTATAAGATTTTTCTTTCTATTTATCTTGACTTAAAGTTAACTCTAAGTGTTATATATTAGTAGTAATGTAATGGAGGAAAATGTTATGGAAAAACAAACTGCAGGAAGAGATAACTTAAGTGGATTGGCTGATAAGTTTGCTCAGTTAAATGATGATGTTTTATTTGGTGAAGTTTGGTCAAGAGAAGATAAATTGTCTTTAAGAGATAGGAGTATGATCACAATCTCAGCTTTAATGGCTCAAGGATTATATCCACAATTGAAGTCTCACCTTATTTTGGGAAAGAAACATGGCCTTACAAAAGTGGAAGTTGTAGAGATGATTACGCAGTTAGCTTTTTATTGTGGCTGGCCTAAGGCTTGGTCTGCTTTTGGTTTAGTTAAAGAAGTTTATGGCGATGACGAAAATCAACATGGTGGTGTTTTTGGCTTAGGTCAAGAAAATGTTAATTATGCTAGGTATTTTATTGGTAAATCTTATCTTAATCCTTTAACAGGAAAGGATTCACCAATATTTATGGCAAATGTCACATTTGAACCAGGTTGCAGGAATAATTGGCATATTCATCACAGTACTAAAGGTGGTGGACAGATCCTTATCTGTGTGGATGGTTCTGGTTGGTATCAACAAGAGGGTAAGCCGGCTCAGAGCTTAAAACCAGGGGATGTAGTAGTCATTCCAGCAAATGTTAAGCATTGGCATGGTGCTAAAGCCGATTGTTGGTTCAGTCATATAGCTGTAGAAGTTGCTGGTGAAAATACTTCAAATGAGTGGTGTGAGCCAGTGGATGAAAAGCAATATAGTGAATTGGAAAGCGAATAGTATGAAGATAGCTGAAGTTAGTGAGAAATATGATATCTCTTGTGATACTTTAAGATATTATGAAAAGGTTGGCATTTTAAAAAATATCCCTAGGAAAAATGGCATCAGAGAGTATGATGAGACAAGTTGCAGAAAGATTGAATTTGTTAAATGCATGAGGGATGCCGGAGTAGAGATCGAAACATTGATCAAATATATGGATTTATTTGAACAAGGTAAGTCAACTGTATCGCAAAGAAAAGAATTGTTGGAAGAACAAAAAGAGAAACTATTAGAGAAACAGAAAGCTATTGAAGCTACTTTAAAAAGATTGGAGTATAAGATCTCTCTTTATGATGAGATCGAGCAAGGGAAAAGAAAAGACTTTACGGAGAGGATCTAGATGAAAAGACTAGTTGCTTATTATTCTTATGGTGGTCATACTAAGATGATCGTAGATATGATCACTGCTAAGAAAGAATGTGATGTTTTAAAAATAGAACCAATGGTTGCTTATAGCGATGATTATGACTACTTAGTAGATGAGTATCAAGATAATGATAGTTCTAATAGAACTGATCCGATAAAGAAGATAAGTGTTGATCTAAAACAATATGATGAGATCATTTTGGGTAGTCCTGTGTGGTGGTATTCCATTGTACCAGTAGTTAGAACATTTCTAAAAGAATATGATTTATCTAATAAAGTCATCATTCCTTTTGCGACAAATGCTGGTTGGCTAGGTAAAACTTTTAATGAGATCAAAAAGTTATGCCCTAATTCAAATGTAAAGGATGAGATGAATATTGTTTTTACAGAAGATCATTTGGAAAATAAGTTAGTCACATCCCAAAAAAATATTAATAAGTGGATCGAAAGATTATAGGTTGATCATCTATGATCTTTTTTAGTTGTAATAGGTGTAAAATAATGTTTAGAAATGAGGAAGACTATGGTAAGTGGTATTTTGGCAGGGGTATTTTGGGCAATAGAGACGATCATTTTATCTATGGCTTTGACAAAAATATCTTTTAGTGATCCACAATTGATTTTCTTGGCAAGTTTTGTATCGACTTTTATTCATGATAGTTTTTCAACTTTTTACTCTTTTATTTACAACAGTGCTAAGGGAAATCTGAAAAGTATATTTGAGTGCATGAAAAGTGATGACTGCAAGTTTGTAGTGATCGCTGCTATCCTTGGTGGGCCTGTAGGTATGAGTGGCTATGTCATGACTATCAATTATATGGGTGCTTCTATAGGAGCAGTAGCTAGTGCGATCTATCCGGCAATCGGAGCAATTTTAGCCTATTTCTTTTTGAAAGAGAGACTACCTTGGTATCGTTGGATCTTTTTGATCATCACAATGGGTGCTGTATATGGACTAAGCTATTCTTCACAAATTGAGGCTACTAACTTTATTTTAGGGATAATTGGAGCTTTGATGTGTTCTTTTGGTTGGGGAGCTGATGCTGTGATACTTGCGAAAAGCCTTAAAAGTGATGATATAAAGGATGAATATGCTTTATTAATAAGACAAGCTACTTCTAGTTTAACTTATGCTTTAGTGATATTACCTTTATTCAATGGTCATGAACTTGTTAAAGAGATATTTAAAAATGATATTTCGGTAGTTGTTTTGATCGGGATTGCTGCCTTATTTGCGACTATATCCTATTTGTTTTACTATAAGGCGATCACAAGGATTGGTCCATCTAAAGCAATGGCATTAAATGTTTCATATAGTGGCTGGGCAATGATATTTACGATTATCATTCATCTTATCAAGAAAGAAACAATAGTCATTGAACCATTAACTATCATATGTACTTTAGTTGTCATTATCAGTAGTATTTTAGTTGCTGCTGATCTAAAGGAATTGTTTAAAAAGTAAAGAAAAACAAGCTTTATAGCTTGTTTAATATCAATGGCGTCCTTATCCGAATTCGAATCGGAGACCTTTCGCTTAGGAGGCGAACGCTCTATCCAGCTGAGCTATAAGGACATCAGTAGTATTATTATACAATACTTTATTTAAAAATGTGATAGAATATTGTGGCAGGTGATGAAAAAATGAAAGATGTTTACTTAGATAAGATCGTTGATATAACCGATCCTAATTGTCAATTTATCATGGATATGAATAGTGAAATAAGTCAATATGGTGCGATTGTATATAACTATGAAAATAACTCATATCAATATATCAGAAAGTTTAGCGATATTGATCATAAAAAGGAATTATTGCCAGATTTCATTAAGGTGGAAAAAAGTGACGGTTTACTTAATGGCTTAAATTTGACTATCCATTATGAATTTGATCCAGAGAATGAAGAAGACAAAGAAAATTTAGAGATTTGGAATAATGAGTTATCATTAATTGAATATCCTATCTATGCTTATGATGAGGAAGGACAGATTTATGATGATAAATATATCAAGCTTAATAATAAGCCAACAAAACACACTATTTGGTTCTTAAAACCCGAAACTTTAGATTATCTTTATGGTCTTGATCTATTAATGTTCACACCAGTAATAAAAGATATGACGATCATCAGAAAACTCATCAAAGAGTATACATTTAATCCTATTAATGAAACTACTGAAAAGAAGAAAAAACATAAAGTAGAAGTATGTGATGGCTGCGAAGAGTGATTGCAAAGAAATTTGATCATTAAATAAACTTTAACGCAATGTTAGAGTTTGTTTTTTTTCGCAAAATAAAACCAATCACTTGGATTGGTGCTATTAGCTATTGTAGCCGAGAATACTGACAAATATTCCTATAAACATTATCACAAATGAGATCATTTGTTCTTTTAGGCTTTCTGATTGAGATGTCCAAAATAATGATGCTACAGCTGCTATGATGATCAACAGACCTACTAACATTAAGATCATGTCTTTACCTATTGATTTTTTAGCTGCCATAAATATACCTCCGCTGTTTACTTAAACATTTTACCTTTATTTTGCTTATTTAACAAGTTAGCGAACCTTAATATTACTTAAAACTTCACCGACTTTTTCTTTGATGAGTAGATCCGCATAACCATCTGAGTTAGTTGAACTGAGATTAATGACTACTAGATATTTGCCATTAAAGTAATTGACAAGTCCAGCTGCTGGATATACTACTAAGGAAGTACCACAGATGACTAAACAATCAGCCTGCCTTATCAGATTGACTGCTCCATATAGGATCTTGTCATCTAATGGTTCTTCATATAATACGACATCTGGCTTGATGATGCTTCCACATTCGCAAGTAGGGATTGAGTCACTACTTATGATGTGATCGATATCATAGAACTTATGACATTTTTCACAATAGTTTCTCTCTATTGTGCCATGTAGTTCATAGACATTCTTACTGCCTGCTTTTTGATGTAATCCATCAATGTTTTGAGTTACTACTCCTAGTGATCTTCCTTTTTGTTCAAATTCAGCCATTTTTAAGTGGGCAGCATTTGGCTTAGCGTTAGGATAGATCATTCTATCTTTATAGAATCGGTAGAATTCTTTTGGGTTTTCTTCAAAAAATGAATGAGAGATGATCTTTTCTGGGGGATAGTCATATTCTTGATTATAAATACCATCAACACTTCTGAAATCAGGTATGTTACTTTCAGTAGAGACGCCAGCTCCTGTAAAGAAGACTATCTTATTGGAATCATCAAATATTTCTTGTAATCTTTTTATCTTATCCATATTACTTAAGTATGATAGCATCAAGGACATTCCTTTCACCTGAGCCTTGATAAGAAACGGGATTATTGACCAATGTACCATTTTCTACTAGTACTGTAGATCCTCCTCCGTCTAAGTTACAGGCGTTATATACGCCATATCTTAATAGTAGTTCGGTTAACTGGACCATGCTTGCTCCATTTGAACCATTACCACCTCTACCATCAATAGTAAGGATGATGATAACACCATCTTTTCTTTGACCAATGACAGTACGTGGCTGATAACCATAACCACCATTTCCTGTGAATTCAGCTGCTTTGCCATTGACGATCAAAAATGGGCCAAACTCTAAGCCCCACTTCATACCAGCATCGACAGCTTCTTGGGCAGTAGAGTTCATTAACATTAATACCCCTTCATCATTCATACCTACTATTTCACCGGTATTACCTGTGTCATAGTAGATCTCATGATCTTTTATTAGGATGCTACAAGGCCATTTACGGTAATCATCATCAACATAGTAACCCCCGCCATTGACTGCTACTACTGCATCATATTTTTTTGCAAATTCTGATACCTCTGAACCATAGGCACCAGTAGCGATGACCATATCAAGTCTAGTTGAATCATAAACAACAGTAACAAAACCATTGTATGAGCCTTCATCAATCGCAAAGATCTTATAGAGATCGTTGCCTTCTTCTTTCTCTAAGACCTGTTGTTCGTAGATGTTAGAATAAGTTGTGATCGTACTTGGATCAATAAATTCAATATCATTAACATTAGAGAACTTTTCTCCTTGAGTAGTGGTATTTTGAGAAACGACCTTACTTACTTGTTCTGGTGTATATAATACATATGCAAAGTATTGATGCGATCCTGTACTTAGAGCTGTAGTAACTAACCAATCTCTAAACAATGACCATGGACCATAAGCAACAAAGAAACATATAACAGCACATAGATCAATGACAAGTAATAGATATGTAAACCAGTTAAGTCCGCTTTTTTCTTTTGGCTCAACTCCAGCATTGTATTGAATTTCATTGACCAGTTTTCTTAGTTTTTTAGAAGAGGTTTTCTTTTGAATGATTTCTTTACTCATTTGAAATCACCTCCAATTGATATGGATCATTTTCTGTGCCAGTTCCTGAAATGATCTTGATAGTTTTGTTCATACAGATCATTGGTCTTATTGCGGCTTCTTGAGAGATCAGATCAGCATATAAGATATCTTCCTTGGCTGTAAAGATCAGATCATCTGATTGAAAGGAATTATTTCCTAAGAAATAATCTGTATATTCATTTAGATAGAAACAACCGATCGTTGGAATTGAAACATAAGCTTCAAATGATGGGTTATAACTATAGATATAATCATAGTTATCGATCTGAGTGAATGTGCCAAAGTTCCATGTCTTGTATACTAGATAATTTTCGTGATCGCTTAAGGTTATTAGGAAGTCTTCATTGAGATATTGACCGATACCACCATTAGAACGGAGGTAGTTGACACTGCCAAAATAACGAGTATATGTTTCGCCACTTTCTTGTATCAGTCCTTCTAATATCAGATTAGCATTGCCATCTTCATCAAAGGATTCAACTCTCCAAGTATGATCACTATAAGAGATATAATCGCCAATTTTAGTTTGAGAGATACTTTCACAATGGCTCTCTGTTATGATATAAGGATCATCATTTGTTCCTTGTCCACTTAAAGCTGTTAGGTTACTTCTTAAAGTAATGACTGCTCTTACTCCCACGAACATATTTGCAGAGTAGGAAGTACCGATCGCTCCTTGTTTATCAACATAATAGTATTGATAGTTACTGTCACAATTACTTAACCAAAATGATTGTCCATTAGCTAAGAAAGATTCACTGCTACCAGCATTGATATAATCTTCTAGAGATAATATACTCACATCAACACTTTGATGACTGTCTGTTTGATATTCAGCGATGTCATCTACTATCTTGTAATTCGCATTACTTTTTGTTAGGTAAACGGTATTAGTTAAACTGTTATAATACTTTCCACTATATTCATCTTCGGTAGGATTTAACCATCTATATAATGAAGTTGTTTCAAAGCTAGAAGATTCACTCATGGTGAAACAAGTCAAACAATCTTCGCTCACTAACTTGATATTGCCATCTGCATCTATAGATAAGATACGATAGAGAACATTGTCGAATAAACAATAGTTATCAGTGATCATACCTTTGTAAGTATAAGAACCATCTTCATTTTCGTATAATCTATCTTCACTCAGTACATTATTTCTATCAATTACTACTTGTGATAATGTGGAATATGTTGAATCACTATGCACAACGGCTAGTTTATATTTATACATGAATAATCTTGTCAAATAAAAACCTAAAATAGCAACAATTAATATTGAGTTGACTATTTGGAATATTTTTTCTTTGTTGATGTCCTTTTTTTGCTTCATTTATGTAAAACACCTCAAGGGTCATTTTATCACAAATACTCGTTAAATAATAGTGTTCTACTTATAAACGGAAAATGTGAAATTATGTTAGACTTGACAACTATGGTATCATAAAGGTAGGAGGAATATAAAAAATGAGAAAAAATATTGGAGTACACACATTCTTAGAACCAATGCCAGTACTTATCATCGCCACTTATAATCCTGATGGTAGTGCTAATGCGATGAATGCTGCTTGGGGTATGATCAGCGATTTTAATGAGATAAGTATCAGTATGTCAGAACATCAGACAACTGATAATATAGCTCAAAGAAAAGCTTTTACTGTTAGTTTAGCAACAGAAGATAGTGTCACTGCTTGTGATTACGTTGGTATTGTTTCTGGTAGAAAAGAAAAAGATAAGTTCACTAAAGCTGGCTTTACCGCAGTTAAGAGTGAATATGTTGATGCACCATTGATCGAACAGTTACCTTTAGCTTTAGAGTGTAAAGTTAAATCATTTGATAATGGTATCTTAGTAGGTGAGATCGTTAATGTCAGTGTTGATGAAAAGATCTATACTGATGGTAAGATTGATATGAAGAAATTAAAACCAATCTGTTTTGATCCGATCAATAATGGTTACTATTCAATCGGTGAAAGAGTTGCTGATGCCTTTAGTGAAGGAAAAAAACTCAAGTAATATTACTTTGAGTTTCTGATCTTTTTGACATTGTGATTCATTAAGTGACGACCTAAGTGTTTATAACTGAAGGCTTTGACTACTGACATCTGTTGGTGGTGTTCTATTAGTAGTGAGTCAGGATCATCATAGACACCGAAGTCTTGATCGATACCCTCTGATTGAATGTAGGTGTTATCGCCATTAAAGTCAATTGGCGGATCTTGGAAGTTCTTGACTGCTACACCATAACCACAGAAGCTATCATGGCAATCACTAAAGAGTTTTTGTAGGTTAGTCAAATAGGATTTATCTAGTATAAAACCTTCAAGTTCTAACCATTTATCATTGTAAAATACTTCTACCCAACTGTGGAAGACATGTTTAGGAGCAAGCTTATAGACAATAGAAGTCATTGCTCCTTTTTGTAACTTCTTATCAATGGTAAAACCATGTACTCGACAAGGTATGTCACAAGCTCTAAGTAAAGCCATAAATAGCGTGCCTTTAGTGTTGCATTGACCAAAACCATCTTTTAATACTTTAGAAGCAGGGATGTTATCATCAATGTTATAACCAAAGTCTATTTCATCTCTAATATAGTTATAAATAGCTTTGATGCGATCATATTCATTAAGTGATCGCCATCCTTTTGTGTTTATTAGTTGCTGAATTGAACTGTTAGAGTAATCCAACATTTTTGTTTCTTTAAGATATCTTTGCATAAATGATCTCCTTTCAATTTTACATAAAAAGTAAGGTTGTTATGATTCTGCTTCAAATATTATTTGAATAAATCTGAGTGCGTACCTGTTCTAAAGAGTAGGAGCTCATTCTCCCTCTTATCAAAACGATATATTTGTAACCAATCCGGTTCTATATGACATTCGCGATAATTACTGTAAATGCCTTTCAAATCTTTTTCAAACAAATTTGAAAAAACAATTTCAGTCTGAGCCGTTGAGAACATTTTTTGAAAGGATTTCGTTTGCATATTCCTCAATAGAACTATTGCGCTTGTACTTGCAAGGATTGTTAATCATTTCATCATACTCAGCTAATGCAGATTTTGTAACTTCATTAGGAATTTCCCGCCTTAAATCGAAAGGTATTCCATCGTGATTTACAGATGCTTTTAAGAACATAGTTATAGCAGATGACATAGTTAATCCGAGATCATTAAATAAATCTTCAGCTTTTTTCTTTAATTCATTGTCTACACGAACATTTATATTTGTTGTTGCCATAAGAATCCCTCCTTTTTATAATTGCATTGTAAATCAAAAGTGTGAAATATGCAATACAATGTCATATAATATCACACAAAAATAACAAAATGTTTTACATTATCAGAAACTAACATGTCTTGGAAATTTGTAAATTTAGTTTTGGTATTTAATCAGAAGTATTTTGACAGCCCCACTGTGCAGAATAGTATTTTTTCTTAAAAATAGTAGATCCAATAGTAATTTAACAGACAACAAAATATTTGACTTTTCTGAGGCATTAGCTCCAACAAAAGCGCAATCTTTTAATACACCATTATCACCAACATTTTGAGGTAATATCATATAATTGGTCTTCAAAAGATGATAGTCCTTTTTTGATTAAATGATTTGAAATTTTTGGGAGTGATCTTTATTAAAAGGCTGACCTGCTTTATTTAATTACATGAGGATAATTGTATCAACCATAAAACATTTGCGACAAGAATATGATAAAAAGTTAAATGACGTAAAAAAGATTGTTGTCGAGGGCTCGAAGCACTACTTATTCGATAGAAAAAGTGTATACTATTATTGTGAATTGCGGTGGACGTCTTCGGACTACACTTTAAAAGAACCTGATGCGTCGGATTCTTTTTTTTGTGTCAAAATATTTCCTTTTGAACAATTTTTACTTTTAGCAATGTATAATTATGTAAGTGAGTTTATTAAAGGAGGGAAAGCTGTGGTTAAGGTACTATTTGTCTGTCATGGTAATATCTGTCGTAGTGTTATGGCACAGTTCATGTTTGAAAAGATGTTGAAGGATGAAGATTTAGATAGTTTTGTTTATGTAGATAGTGGCGCTGTTACAACTGAAGAAATGGGTAATGATATGTATTATGCTGCTAAAGATATTTTAGATAAGCATCATGTTCCGTATGAAAAGCATAGAGCTAGACAAGTTAGTAAACAAGATATAGATGATTTTGATCTTATCATCTGTATGGATAGTAGTAATCTTAATGGCTTGTACCGCAAATTTGGTAACAATGCTAAGATAGGGATGCTTTTAGATACAGATGTTTCTGATCCTTGGTGGACTAGGGATTTTGAAAAGGCATATGCTGATATAAATAAGGGATTAATAAATTTAAAAAATAGATTAAAGAAAGAAGGGTTATTAAATGAGTAAAAGAAAACTGATATTAGATGTGGATACTGGTAGTGATGATGCTTTAGCTTTGATGAGTGCTGTTTTGCATGATGACTTGTTTGAAGTGATCGGTGTTTGTAGTGTTAGTGGTAATAGAGATATTGAAAACACTACTGAGAATACTTTAAGAGTACTACAAATGTTACATAGGGAAGATATACCTGTGATAGCTGGTGCTAGTAGACCATTGATCGCTAAATTAGATTTTACTAGACATATCAATCAAAAGTTAGAAGTGACTGATGAAAATGGTGAGATCATTTCTTATCATGCTGAGTATCTACCTTTGCCTGAAGCTAAAAATAAAGCATTGGAAAATGTTCATGCTGCTACTTGGCTCATTGATACACTATTGTCTTCTAAAGAGAAGATCACTTTAGTCTTGACTGGGCCATTGACTAATTTTGCTTTAGCTTATCGTATAGCTCCTGAGATCGTAGATCATATTGAAGAGATCGTTATTATGGGTGGAGGAAAGAATCAGACTAATTCTACTTCCGCTAGTGAGTTTAACATTTTCTTTGATCCTGAGGCTGCTTTTATCACTTTGTCAGTAGGTAGTAAAGTTGATGTTACAATGATGATGTTAGATGCTACTCATCAAGCTTACTTAACTTATGAGGATGCTGATAGATTAAGGAAGTTAAATAATGCTGTGGGAGAGTTTGCAGCAATTGAAACGGAAAGTAGGATAAAGGCCTATAACTTATTACAACCTTTATATAAAGCTGATATCGCACCAATTCATGATGCATTATGTATAATGTATCTTATCGATCCAACAGTCATAACAAGAAAAGAATTACATCATGTTGATGTCATCTGTGGTGGTATCGCTAATGGTGAAACATTGATAGATAATCGTAAAGCTTCTACAGCTATTAAAAATGTTAATGTTTGTTATTCTACAGATTCAGATAAGTTTAGAGAGATGCTTGTTTCTTCTTTAGAGAGAAGTAAAGGAATCATTTAGTTGTAGAGATAAGAAGATTACTTCTTGTTAAGGAATAGAGGTGTTATTTTGATAGAGTATAAAAATATATTAGAACTTGATGAAAAAGGATTTGAAGAGTTTGCTCAATTGAACTACCAAACGTTTGGTTTAGTTGAAGGGGTTGATAGTCAAGTCATCAGAGAGAAATGTAAAGAAAATAAATTATCTTGTATGATATTTTATGAAGATAATGAGATGATCGGTTCTGTTACTTATATGTTAACAGAAAAAATGGCTTACTATGTCTTTATTGTTGTTTCACCAACTCAGCGTAGTAAAGGCTATGGTAGTAAGTTCTTGCAAATATTAAATGAGAAATATAGTGATAGACAAAAGCTTGTAGAGATCGATACTATCTCAGAAAAAGATGCTAGCGACTATGATATAAGGGTTTCTCGTTGTAATTTCTATGAGCGTAATGGATTCCATTTGACTGATCAAAAAGTCATTGTTAATGGCTTGTTGTTTGATCTAATGTGTACTGATGGAGAATTATTACTTGATGAGTATAGTAAACTCATTAAAATTGAAAGAGAATTTGTTGATCAGATTGAATTGGTAAAAAAATAGGAAAGATCATTATGGAAGAAAGATTTGAGTTAGTCAGTGAGTTTAAGCCTAAAGGTGATCAACCACAAGCGATTGAAAAGCTAGTAAATGGGATTAAAAACAATAAGAAGTTTCAAGTGTTATTAGGAGCTACTGGTACAGGTAAGACATTTACTTTTGCTAATGTCATTGCTCAGATCAATAGACCAACTTTAGTTTTTGTTCACAATAAGACCTTAGCTGGACAATTGTATTCGGAGTTAAAAGAGTTATTTCCTCGTAATCATGTGGAGTATTTTGTTTCTAACTTCGATTATTATCAACCAGAAGCTTATTTACCTAAGACTGATACTTACATAGAGAAGAATTCAATGATCAATGATGAGTTAGATATGTTGCGTATGGCTGCATATAATTCTATCTTGCAACATCGTGATACGATCATTGTTGCTTCTGTTGCTTGTATTTATGCTTCTAGTGATCCTAAACAATATCAAGATTTATTCTTTACTTTAAGGGTAGGTCAAACTATCGAAAGAAATGAACTGATCAGGATGTTAGTCGATAGGCAATATGTTAGAAATGATGTTGAAAGTAAAAGAGGTACTTTTAGGGTAAGAGGTGATGTCATCGACATAGCAACAGGTTATACTGATAATTATCTAGTGCGTATTGAATTATTTGATGAGGAGATCGATAGGATAAGTGAGATAGATCCTTTGACTAATAAGACTTTAAATGCTTATACGATCTATAATATCTTTCCAGCTAGTGGTTATGCGAAAAGTAAAGATGATATCTTAAAGGCTTGCGATAACATTGAGCAAGAATTAAAAGAGAGATTAAAGTATTTTCATGATAATGGAAAGCTTTTGGAAGAAGAAAGACTTCAACAACGTTGTACTTATGACTTAGAAGCTTTAAGGGAGTTTGGGGTCTGCAGTGGTATTGAAAACTATTCAAGACAATTAGAGTTTAGGGAACCTGGCTCTAAACCTTTTACGTTATTTGACTATTTCCCTAAAGATTATTTAATGATCGTTGATGAGTCTCATGTATCTTTGCCTCAGGTAAGAGGTATGTATAATGGTGATAGGTCACGTAAAGAGACTTTGGTTGAATTTGGCTTTAGGTTACCTAGTGCTTTAGATAATAGGCCTTTAAAGTTTGAAGAATTTGAAAAAGAGATCAATCAGATCATTTGTGTCAGTGCTACTCCTGGTGATTACGAACTAGAAAAAGTCAATGATGAGGTTGTTGAACAGATCATTCGTCCTACAGGCTTGTTAGATCCTCAGATAGAGGTAAGACCAACAAAAGGACAGATCGATGACTTGTGTGCTGAGATCGATGAAAGAATTGTTAAAAATGAGAGAGTACTCATTACGACTTTGACAGTTAAGATGGCTGAAGAATTGACTAAACATTTACAAGTCAATATGTATAAAGTAGCTTATTTGCATCACGAGACTAAGACTTTGGAAAGGACCGAGATCATAAGAGATTTACGTAAGGGTAAATATGATGTATTAGTTGGTATTAACTTGTTGAGGGAAGGATTAGATATTCCTGAAGTTTCTTTAGTAGCCATACTTGATGCTGATAAGGAAGGCTTTTTAAGAAGTGAAAGAAGCTTAATACAGACTATTGGTAGAGCTGCGAGAAATGCTGATGGAAAGGTCATCATGTATGCTGATACAATGACTCAATCCATGGATAAAGCGATAAAAGAGACGGAAAGAAGAAGAACGATCCAAGAAAAATATAACAAAGAACACAACATCATTCCTACTACCATTAAGAAGGAAATAAGAGATGCGATCCATTCAAAAGAGACTCATGAGATGATGGTAGAATATGTTGGCAAGAAGATGAAGAAAAAGAGCAAAGATGAAAGAAGCCAATTGGTTGCTCGTTTAGAAAAAGAAATGAAAGAAGCAGCAAGAGTATTAGACTTTGAAAGAGCTGCTGAATTAAGAGATATGATCTTAGAGATCAAAAGTAAGGATGAGTAATATGAAAGATATTATTTTAGCAAGTGGGTCACCACGTAGAAAAGAACTGATGGAGATGTTAGGCTTTGATTTTAAAGTGATTGTTTCTGATGTTGATGAAGTAGTTGACGAAAGCTTGAAACCTGAAGAAATAGTCAAGTCATTAGCTCATCAAAAAGCTTTAGCGGTATTTAATAAACATAAAGATGCTTTAGTCATTGGTTCAGATACCATTGTAGTAGCTGATGATAAGATCTTAGGTAAACCTCATAGTAAACTTCAAGCTAAAGAGATGATGGAGTTATTAAAGAATAGTAAACATCAAGTCATGACTGCTGTAAGCTTTATCTCTAGTAAAGAAGAAAAAGTCATATGTGACAAAGCTACTGTTCATTTTAATGATATTGATCTTCAAGAAATAGAAAGATATATTGAAACTAAAGAACCTTATGATAAGGCAGGAGGCTATGCTATACAGGGGTGGGCTGGTAAGTATATCAGAGCTATTGAAGGTAACTTCTACACGATCATGGGATTGCCTGTTGATATTGTTTATCAATATCTAAAGGATTACGAAATATAGTTTATAGTCACAAAAAAGATATCAATGTGTTAAACAAAGATATCTTTTTGTTTGCTTATTCATTTATCTTCCAATAACCACCTTTATATGATCCAACTCTTTTAATGATCCCTTCTTCTATTGTCCAATTTTGTGGTGATTTTCCACAATTGCTGATATATAACTTATCTTCATAGACACTTATCTGTATGGCACATCAGATTGATATTGCTTGTGACAGATAGAAAAAAATAAATATCTAAAAAATATTTGATAATGTGTATTGACAAGTGATAGGAGAGTGCTACAATATATTTACATTTGAACAATTGTTCAAATGATAAGGAGAAGTATTTATGAAAAAAAGTTACAAGATCGATGTTGATTGCGCTAATTGTGCATTAAAAATGGAAGAAGCTGCTAAGGCTACTGAGGGTGTTAAGGATTGTACAGTGAACTTCATGACACTAAAAATGAATGTTGAATTCGAAGATGGTGTTGATAAGAATGAAGTTATGCAGAATGTCTTAAAAAATTGTAAAAAAGTTGAAGATGACTGCGAGATCTTTCTATAAGAGATGAATAAAAAACAAAAAAAGATGTTGGTAAGGATAATCCTTGCCATCATTATTCTTGTGGTGTTATCGCTATTTGAGATAAGTGAACCATTGTGTTTTATCTTATATATGATACCTTATGGTGTTATTGGATATGATATCTTATTGAAGGCTGTTCATGGTATTAAGAATAAGCAAGTCTTTGATGAGAACTTCTTGATGGCGGTAGCTACAGTTGGTGCTATCTGTCTTGCTGATTATAAAGAAGCAGTCGCAGTCATGTTATTCTATCAGATCGGTGAGTTGTTCCAAAGCTATGCTGTTGGAAAGAGTAGACAGAACATCAGTGCATTAATGGACATCAGACCAGATTATGCTAATATTGAGGTTGATGGAAATCTAGAGAAAGTTGATCCTGATGATGTAGAGATCGGTACAGTCATCACTGTTGTTCCAGGAGAAAAGGTACCTATTGATGGTATTGTCGTTGAGGGTACAAGTGATCTTAATACTAGTGCTTTAACAGGCGAGAGTGTACCTCGTGAAGTTAAAGTTGGTGATGAGATCATCAGTGGTTGTGTCAATATGACTGGCGTTTTGAAAATTCAGACTACTAAAGAATTTGGTGAGTCAACTGTTTCTAAGATACTAGAGTTGGTTGAAAATGCTAGTAGTTTAAAGAGTAGAAGTGAAAATTTCATTAGTAAGTTTGCTCATTACTATACACCTATCGTTTGTTATAGTGCATTAGCCTTAGCTATATTACCACCATTAGTATTGCTTATCATGGGAAAAGATCCTCAACTAAGTGAATGGATATATCGTGCTTTGACTTTCTTAGTCATTTCTTGTCCATGTGCTTTAGTCATTTCTATTCCATTAAGTTTCTTTGCGGGAATTGGTGGAGCTAGTAAGGAAGGTGTCTTGATCAAAGGATCTAATTATTTGGAGACTTTAGCTCAAGTTAAATATATTGTCTTTGATAAGACTGGTACGGTCACTAAAGGTATATTTGAAGTAAATGGTGTGCATCATAATAAGATTGATGAGTCACTACTTATTGAATATGCTGCTCACGCAGAAAACTTTTCTAACCATCCAATCGCTAAGAGCATTAAAAAGGCTTATGGCAAGCCTATTGATGAGAACAGGATCAAGGATGTTAAGGAAATTGGTGGTTATGGTATAACTTGCAAAGTTGATGATATGGATATTGCTGTTGGTAATGATAAGTTGATGAAGATGATGAACATTGATTATTGTGATTGCCATAGCGTTGGTACGATCATCCATATAGCTATCAATGGTCAATATGCAGGTCATATCGTTATCAGTGATATGATCAAAGAGAATGCTCGAGAAGCTATTGATAGGTTACATCAATTAGGCATGAAGAAAGTCATCATGCTCACTGGCGATAGTGATAAGGTAGCTCAGGATGTCGCTAAAAAGTTAAATGTGGAAGAAGTACATTCACAACTATTACCAGCTGACAAGGTCAACGAAGTTGAGAAGATCTTAGCTAATAAGTCAGAAAATGATAAGGTAGCCTTTGTTGGTGATGGTATCAATGATGCTCCAGTATTATCAAGAGTAGATATTGGTATAGCTATGGGTGGTTTAGGCTCTGATGCGGCAATTGAAGCTGCTGATGTTGTTTTGATGGATGATGATTTGTTAAAGATCGCTAAATCTGTTAGAATAAGTAAGAAGTGTTTACGTATCGTTTATGAGAATATTTATTTCGCTATTGGTGTAAAAGTTTTATGCTTATTATTGACTGCCTTTGGTAAGGCAAATATGTGGGTTGGAATCTTTGCTGATGTTGGAGTAATGGTCATTGCGGTATTGAATGCGATCAGAGCATTGATGGTCAAAAACCTATAGGAGAAACAGATGATTGAATTGATTGATGAAAATGAACTTTATGATCTAGCTGAATTGTTTAAGGTATTTGGGGATTCTACAAGGATTCGCATATTATTTGTTTTATTTAATAAGGAAGAGTCGGTAAGTGAGATCGCTAAAACTTTGAACATGACTGATTCGGCTGTATCTCATCAATTGAAGATCTTGAAACAAAATAAATTGGTCAGGCCTAGTAGAAAAGGTAAACAAGTGTATTATGCTCTAGCTGATGAACATGTAAAGACGATCATTGCGATGGGCAGGGAACATATTGAAGAATAGGAGCTTACAACAAGTTCCTTTTTTTGTGTTATAATTCTTTTGGAAAAGAGTTGATATTTTATGCCGAATTGTGTTGCCCACGCTTTATGTGGAGAAGTAGCATTAAATGGAGATTATGATCGCTTGAGAGCGATCATTGATAAAAATAAAGCAGCTTTCTTTTTGGGGTGTCAGGGTCCAGATTTTTTGATGTATTATCGTATATTACCTTGGCAAAAACAAAGGGGAGCTAAAAGGATCAGAGACATTTCTGATGATATTCATGATCATAAAATAAATTTGTTTTTTAAAAGTCTATTGGATGAAACTAAGAAAAGAAATGATGATGCATTGACTGCTTATACTGCAGGTTTTTTATGTCATCATTCTTTAGATTCTATTGCTCATCCGATGATCTTTTACTTTACTGATTCTGTAAATGGTAATATTGGTTATGCTCATCAGGTGTATGAAAGTCAATTAGATCTTGCCATCTTACAAACTTATAAATTGAGCACAAAAGAATATCGTATTGATAAAAGGATAATGAAGATAAAACAAGGCAAAGATGTCATTGCTCAAGTGATGAATAAAGTCATTAAAGAAACTTATGATATTGATGTGAGTGAACTACAATTAAAAGAATGCTTGGATAACATGGCTCATGTTATAAAGATCTTAACTGATACTAACGGTAGAAGATATAGATCGATTGAAAAATTGGAGAATGTGTTTCATGTTAAAGGATTGGGTACAAGTATGATGGTACCTACAGATTATGACTATAAGTTAGATGCGATGAATTATCGTGGTGAGAAGTGGTATTATCCAGCTGATGAGTCGATCAGTAGTAATTCTGATTTTAAACAATTATTTTCTCAAGCAGTAGAGCAGACAAAAAGTAAATTTACTTTACTAAATAAGTTAGATAGTGAACAAGAAGTAATTGAAGATCTGTTAAAGGTGATCAATGATCGTGGCTTCTGTACAGGTTTATCTGGTGAGCATAAAATGTATTATTTCTATAAAGATCATAAGCAAGATGAGGTAAGTCTATGAAAAGAGCTGCAGGAATATTATTACCCTTATTTTCTTTGCCTTCAAAATATGGTATAGGTTCTCTTGGCAAAAGTGCTTATGATTTTGTTGATTTTTTAGTTAAAGCTAAGCAATCTTATTGGCAATTACTACCATTAACTCCCACTAGTTATGGTGATTCACCTTATCAATCTTTTTCTTCTTTTGCAGGTAATCCTTATTTCATTGATTTAGAAATGTTAGTTGAAGAGGAAATGTTATCCTTAGAAGATCTTCCTAAAGAGACTAAAAGTGATTCTTTGATCGATTATGGATATATCTATATAAATAGAAATGAGATCTTATATAAAGCTTATAAGAATAGCTTTTTAGAAAGAAAAGTTGAGTTTGATAAGTTTTATAGAGAAAATAAATGGTTAAAAGATTACGGGCTTTTCATGGCATTAAAAAAGCATTTTGGTATGACTTGTTGGCAAGATTGGCCTGATGAAGATATCAAATTGCGTAAAAAAGAAGTAATGGACTATTATCAAGACTTGTTAAAAGATGATATCTTATTCTATCAATATGAACAATTCTTATTTTATGAGCAATTTAATAGATTAAAACAATATGCTCATGATAATGGTATCTTGCTTATCGGTGATCTTCCTATATATTCTCCGCTTGATTCTGTTGATGTTTGGGCTAATAGTGACCAGTTTCAATTAGATGAAAATTTATGTCCGAAAAAAGTAGCAGGTGTGCCACCTGATTATTTCTCTGAAGATGGTCAATTATGGGGTAATCCTTTATATGATTGGGATAAGATGAAAACTAATGGATATAAATATTGGATTGAAAGAGTTGATGGGACAAGCAAACTATATGATGTGATCCGTATCGATCATTTCAGAGGTCTTGAGTCTTATTGGTCTATTGATGCAAGTGAGACTACAGCGAAAAAAGGTAAGTGGATAAAAGGACCAGGTTATCCTTTTGTAAAGGTCATAAGAGATTGGTTTAATGAAGTACAATTTATTGCTGAAGATCTTGGCGAGATTACAGAAGATGTTCATAAACTTATAAAGGATAGTGGCTTTCCTGGAATGAGGGTTATTGAATTTGGTTTAGACCCAAGTGAGGATAGTTGTAACAGACCATGTAATTATGATAAGAATGTTGTTTGTTATCCTGGTACTCATGATAATGTGCCATTGATGGGCTGGTTTGAGACTGCTTCGAAAAAGGAACTAGAGTATGCGAAAAAGTATTTTAAACTTGATCGCAAAGAAGGTTATAATTGGGGGATCATCAGAGGTGGCTTATCTAGCTCTGCTGACCTATTTGTTTGTCAATTTCAAGATTATTTAGGAAGAGGGCAAGAGGCAAGGATAAATGTTCCTTCAACTTGTGGTAATAACTGGCGTTATAGAATTAATGAAGATGATATGAACGATAAGTTAGCTGAAAAGATTGCTGAGCTTACTAAAATTTATCAGCGCCATAAAAAAATTGAACAAAATGATTAACATTTTATAGCGAAAAAAAATATTTTGTTATATAGTTTATGTGTAAAAATGGAAAGGATATTTTTATCGTGGTTAAACGATGAAGCAGTGAGGAAAAATGGATTTATTAAGTTTATTGTCAAGTCAATTATTGTCTTCTGATACAGTAAGTAAGGTAGCTAAATCTTCAAAGACTACTAAAGAAGAAACTTCAAATGTTATTTCTGAAGCTTTACCTTCCTTATTATCATCAGTAATCTCTGGTAGTTCTTCTAAATCAAGCAGTAGTAATAGCCTATTAACAAGTTTATTATCTAGCTTATCTAATTCCGATGATGAAGAGGAAGAAGAAAGTGAAGAAACGGGAAATAACATCTTAACTTCATTATTAGGAAGTAATGCTAATAATGTATTAAGTTCAATATCTAAGAAGATTGGTTTATCTACTGAACAGGTAACTGCTATCTTGGTTGCTGCAGCTCCTGTTATCTTAAAGAAAGTTGGCAGTTTGATCTCTACTGATACATCTTCTTCTAGTAAGAAAAGTTCTTCAACAAAGAAGAGTAGTGGTACAAAAACAACTACAGCTAAAAAAAGTAGTTCTTCAAGTAAGAGTGATTCTTCAACAAAGAAGACTAGTTCGACTGCTAAAAAGAGTACAACTTCAACAAAGAAGAGCGGCACAACAACTAAGAAGTCTACTTCTTCAAGTAAGAAGTCAAGTGATGCTGAAGATCTAGTTGGTGATATCGCTAGTGCGGTATTATCAAATCTTATCAATAAGAAATAGAAAATAAAAAGGAGAAATTAAATATGGCTCAAAAGAAAGAAAAGAAAATGGTAGCTACTGAAAATGCTGGTAAGGCACCTTCAAAAACTACTAAGGCTGAAAGAAGAGAAAAAGCTACTGGTAAGCGTGTTGCTGCTGTAGTATTCTGGTTACTAGCTATCGCTATGGAAGTTGTATTCATCTTATTCTTGAATAAGACTATTTACTTCCCATGGTATGCTGAAAATCAATTATTAGTATTACTTGTTTTGTTAGGTTTAGATTTGATCTTTGTCATCATCGGTTCACAATTCTGGAAGAAGGCAAATGATGTTGATCCTGCAAGTGAAAAGAATAAAGTTAAATTCTTCTTGTGGAACCAAATGGGTCTTATCGTATCTGTATTAGCATTCGCACCATTAATCCTTGTTTTATTGAATAATAAGGATCTTGATAAGAAGACTAAGAAGATCGTTACAGCTTGTGCTGCAGTTGCTCTTGTTATCGCTGGTTTATTTGGTATTGACTATAACCCAATCAGTGAGGAAGAAAGAAATGCTATGGAAGAAACGATCACTGATGATGTATACTACACTACTTTTGGTAAGAAGTATCATACTCATGAAGATTGTCAAGCTTTAAGCAATTCTGCAACTGTATACTATGGACCTATCTCTGATGCATTAGATGCTGGTAGAACAGAAAAATGTAAATTCTGTATTGAAAGAGATGGAGAATAATTTAATAGTTTTAAAGTTTAATTAATGGCTCGCCTAATTGGTGAGCTTTTTTTGACATTGTATTGTAACGTAAGATTATACTTGAATTTTAATTAAGAACAGTTAAATAGTTTCTAATTACTCTCAATAGTATTAAAAATATTTCCTTTTAGCCTAAAAATCTTTTGCTTGGCGAGTTAAATGATAATTTGGCAAAATATATTTGTAAAAAAGAAACATCAATCTGCAGTTGACCCAATGTTAATAAGACAGGTGTTTAGTATTTACATAATGATAATGGAGCTGAAAATATAATTGAAAAGAATTACGATTGTGTTTCCAACACTGATCGTTCATTTTATTTCATCTTTACCAAAAGACATGGATAAGTTGATGCTATTTATTTACAGTGAGATAGAAGAAAGTGAAATATATTTTTGAATAGAGTAGTATTGATATGGATGATATTAGTGAGAGTTGTGAAAAGATCGTTAAGAAAAGAAGCTAGAAGATAAGGGGATAGCTAGTGATCTGTTACTAGAAGCAATAGAAAAGCAAGTTAAATTAAATGTGTATCTATATCCTGATAAATAGAAATTGATAAAGTAGTTTTTGATGAGATTTTTACAGATTTCGAAGAATACATAAAGTGGAGATATAATTAATAAACTGTATTGAAAACGAACTCAAATTTTGTTATAACTTATATAGAAAAGTGAGGAAGCCTTTATGGGAAAATACGTAGTTAAAGAGAAAGAAAATGGTGCTAGTTTTAATCTAGTAGCTAGAAATGGTGAAGTTATTGGTTCAAGTGAGTTTTATAGTACACTTAAGAGTTGTATGAATGGTATTGAATCAGTTAAGAACAATGCACCTGTTGCTAATGTTGAAGATCAGACTGTTGTTGATTTCGAACAACAGAAGCATCCGAAGTTTGAAGTTTATAAGGACAAAGCTGGTCAATTCCGCTTTAGACTTAAAGCTAAAAACGGTGAGATAATCTTAGTTTCTGAAGGTTATAGTGCTAAGGCTTCTTGTCTTAACGGTGTAGAATCTGTTAAGAAGAATGCTGATAGTGAAGTAAGCAAATAAGGTTAAAGAAAAGATGAGCTATTCGTTCATCTTTTTGATTGCTTCTTCTATTGTGGTATTAGTGTTTCTTTAGCGAAAGACTCTGATTTTTAGGCACTTGGCTCTTTATGAAAGATACGTCCTGGCCACTAGTACATGCCATTTCTTCAATAATGTAACCATCTGTTTTGCGTAAGATAGCAAGATTGATCATTTCGATACCATCAGCACTTTCACTTTTAGCAAACATTCTACCAAAATAGGAAGTTTTGTCGATCTCTGCTTTTTTTAGAAAAGCTAGACCAATATCTATAGTATCAAATGGACATTGGCACATTTATGAGCCAAACAGCCTCTATGGGACATTGATGTTTCCAATATTGGATCTGTGTTACGAATTTGATCATATAAAAACGATCTTTGATGTTTATTATAATAGATAACAAATGATAAGAAATGGAGAATTTTCACAAAGATCATCTTGTCAGGTCGCGATTTTTTCGTTAATATAGGAGTGTAAATAGTTAGGATGGTGAATGGTGTAGACACCTGATAATCACTTATGGAACAAGTTAGGAAAGTGTTTGTTGTTATCTATTTTATAACAATGATCTGTTACTTTTTTTCAGAGACTAGTGGTAATTTTAAAAGAAGAGCAGTAAATAAGATTTTATTAGCCTCTTTGTTTTTAGTGTTCTCTTTTTATAGTTTTATTGTTCATGATAAAGGTAACCAAACTATCAACTATATTTTGCTTTCAGCAATATTCTTTTCTTTCTTAGGAGATGTCTTATTATTGTTTAGCTTTGATAAAGGTGGTGTGGCATTTATAGTTGGTAATATCTGTTATTCGGTCTATTTATTGTTGATCTTTTATGATCGTAAGCTTTTGTTATGGCCATTCTTATTATTGTTTAGTTTTTTCTATGGTATTTACATATTGATGCTTAAAAAGGGGTATTTGGATTTAAAGGGGAAAAAAGCTTTTTCCTACTATATGGCTTCGATCGTAGCTCATGGTTCACTAGGATTACTATTATCATTGAATCGATATGATCCAGTACATTGTGTATTGGGCAATGGTCTAACAATGTTTATGATTTCAGATTTCTTCTTAGCGTCGCATTATTTTCACGATAGGAGCAAAAACCTTATACTCATCCTTAATAGTGGCTTTTACTTTACCGGTATGATGTTAGTCGCTTTATATATGAGTCTTATCTAAGGAGGTATTAAGATGCATTTTGTTTTTATCATTAATCCAGCTGCTGGTAAAGAGGATTCCAAAAAGGAAATACTGGATCAATTAGAGAATTTGAAGGATATTGACTATTCTGTTTATTACACTAAAAGTGTAAATGATGCAACTAGTTATGTAGATAAAATGGCAAGCGAAGATCCTACTAAAGAATATTGCTTTGTTGCTTGTGGTGGCGATGGCACGATCAATGAGGTCATCAATGGCCTTGTTGGTCATGATAATTGTTGCTTCAGTGTTTATCCATGTGGTAGTGGTAATGATTATGTTAAATATTTTGGAGGAGCAGATAAGTTTAAGAGTTTAGATGAGTTAGTGAACGGACGGATAGTCAAAGTTGATTCTATGGTAGTCAGTGATAAGTATTCTGTGAATGTCATTAACTTTGGCTTTGATTGTCATGTAGTTAAGATCATGGAAAAGGTTAAGAGGAAATTCTTGATTGGTGGTAAGAATGCTTATACTACTGGAGTAATAGGAGCATTGTTTACGGGTAGAAGAAACTATTGTAAGATTTATGCTGATGGTAAACTATTAAATCCTACTGGAGAATTTATGTTATGTACGATCGCTAATGGCACTTATGTTGGCGGTTCATATAAATGTGCACCAAGATCTCTTATTGATGATGGCTATATGGAAGTGTGCATGGCTAAACATATGTCTATTTTAAAATTGGCATCAATGATCGGTGCTTATCAAAAAGGTGAACATTTAGATCAAGAACGTTTTAAGAATTACTTAGTTTATACAAGAGCAAAACAAGTAGAGTTAGTCAGTGAGAAGGGTATGGATCTTTGTATTGATGGGGAAGTTGTTCAAGGTACTCATTTTGTCATTGATAATAAAAAACAATTATTATCTTTTTTAGCTCCAAAGAGCTTTGAAGATAAAAATAAATTTGAATAAACTGTTTGAAGAATAAGAAAATGTCTGCTAATTCAGACATTTTTGTTATCCGTAAGGATTTTAAAGAAGTTCAGCCATATATAATAGTAAATGTATTATTCCGTTTTTAAAACATAAGTGAATGAGAGGATAAGTACTTTCATTTCTCATTACCCATAAAAATTCCTCAAAATCTAAAGGAAACATTTCAATATGATCTTCTTCGGAAGGTATAACAATATCTTGAACATTTTTTTAAGTCTGATCAACGAGCCAGTTTCTATGTAGTCATATCTGCCATCAGCAACTAAATATTTTATTAGTTGTCTTGTCTTTGGAAATTGTTGAACTTCATCAAAAATGATCATGGATTCTCTTTTAAAAAGTACAGTCGAATAAAAAGTTGAAATTTTAGCGAAAAATAAATCAAGATTATAGCTATCATATTCAAATACATCCAGTATGCTCTTCGGCACATTGGCAAAATCAATAATGATATAGCTTTTATATTGCTCTTGGGCAATTTTTTTACAATGTAACTTTTTCCAACACGGTGGGCTCCATCTATCATTAGTGCTGAAGATCCTTTACTATTATTATTCCACTTTAATAACTCATTTTATATTTTCCTTTTTAACATTAACCATTTCGTGAAATTAAAAAAACATTTTTTCACGAAAAGACAAGTTGCGAATGGTGAAAGTGGCAAAGTAGACTGAATTAGAAATGTTTTTAAGAAATTAACTGGAATAAGAAAATAGCGATTTTTACTTTAGTGTCAATTATTAAGAAATGATTAAGAATATTTGAAAACGCTTTATTTTTGTTCAATCAGCAAGTAATATGACTATAGAATGAACAAAAGGGGGTAATTATTATGCAATATTTTTCAACTTTCGTAGTTGGAATAATGACATTGTTCGCGGTCATTGGAATAATCGATTCGACTTTTTTGAAAAACAGATTAGGATTAGGGCAAGAATTTCAAAGAGGCATGGAGATGATCGGACCGCTTTGCTTGGCTATCGTAGGGATAATCGCTTTAGTACCTGAAATGGCTATGATCATTGAAAAGACTATTGCTCCATTATACAGGTCTTTAGGACTTGATCCATCTATGGCAGTCACTTCGATATTAGCTATTGATATGGGTGGCTATCAACTAGCTACTTCGGTGGCAGTAGATCCATTAGTTGGCAAATGGGCTGGTATTGTTTATGGCTCAATGATGGGGGCAACGATTGTTTTTACTATTCCAGTAGGACTTGCTGCTATTGAGAAAAAAGATGTTTCAGCTTTTTCTAAAGGCATATTGTATGGAATCGCAGCTATTCCTTTCGGTACAGCAGTCGGTGGATTGATCATGGGAATCAGTTTGTCTACAGTGCTAGCAAATCTTATCATTCCAACAATATTTTCACTTGTCATCATCATTTGTCTGAGTGTGTGGCAAAAACAGACAACTGAAGTTTTCAAGGTATTTAGTGTGATCATCAATGTTTTAGCTATGGTTGGTTTAGCATTAGCTATGATCAATGATCTTATCTTAGTCCCGTTAAGCAATAATGGGTTGTTTGATATTGCTAAGGTGCCATTTTTTGGTATTTTAGGATCTACAAGTGAAGGAATAGCAGTAGCGGGCTCTGTTGGATTGGTCTTGTCTGGCGCTTTGCCGTTTGTAGCTTGTTTGAATAAGTGGTTAAAGAAGCCTTTACAGAAGCTATCTAAACGTTATGGTTTAACTGAAGCAGGCATTACAGGTTTCTTGTTGAGTAGTGCTAATAATATGGCGATGTTTGCTACTATGTCAAAAATGAAAGAAAAAGAAAAGATTGCTAATACAGCATTTGCAGTATGTGCAGCATTTATCATTGGTGATCATTTAGCCTTTGCGGCAGCTAATGAACCAGATACTATTGGAGCTATGATGTGTGCTAAGGCTATCAGTGGTATCATTGCGGTATTAATAGCAATATTCTTTTCAAAGGGTATAAAAAAAGTTAAGGGGGAATAATATAATATGAACAGAAATGAGTTTAATCTTCTTTATGCGATAAAAAATGAAGGAGTTAAAAGTGTTAGAGATCTTGCTAGCAACATTAATGTTTCAATAGGGCTAGTTAGTGGAAAGCTAAATGAATTCCGTAAGAAAGGCTATATTGATTCAGAGAGCATCACGGAGCAAGGATTAAAAGCATTAGAACCATATAAAGTTAAAAATGCGATCATCATGGCAGCTGGTATGTCTTCAAGGTTTGTACCGATCTCTTTAGAAAAGCCAAAGGGGCTATTATCTGTAAAAAATCAAGTATTGATCGAAAGACAGATCGAGCAATTACATGATGCTGGCATCAAAGATATTGTTATAGTTTTAGGTTACAAGAAAGAGTCATTCTTTTATTTAGAAACGAAATATGACAATATTAAGATCATCATCAATCCTTTATATCATTTAAAAAACAACATTGAGACATTATATCTTGCTCAGAAATATATTGGTAATAGTTATATCTGTTCTTCTGATGATTATTTTGCGGTCAATCCTTTTACGGATTATGTTTATCAATCTTATTATTCTTCAATTCATGTGGAAGAAAAGACTGATGAATGGTATATGGAAAAAGATTCAAAGGGTAATGTTAAGAAAGTCAGTCGTTGTGGTGAAATAGGCGATATCATGTTAGGACATGTATATTGGAACGAGGAATTCTCAAAGGCATTTATTGATCTTATCAATCACCATCATGATATCGGTGATTATGACAGTGAATTGTGGGAAGCATTATTTATGGATAATGTTAAGAAATTACCTCCAATGGAAGTTAAAACTTATCCTAATGATACGATCTATGAGTTTGATTCTTTGGAGGAATTAAGGAAATTTGACACTTATTATGTAAATGATACTCATAGTAAGATTATGAAGAATATCTGTAAAACTTTATCATGTCAAGAAGAAGATATCACTAATTTTAAAGCGATCAAAGAAGGATTAACAAACACTTCATTTGTTTTTGAAGTTAAAGGAGATAAGTATGTTTATCGTCATCCAGGAGAAGGTACGGAAAGTATCATTTCTCGTAAAAATGAGAAGAAATCTCTTGAATTGGCAAGTTCTATTGGAGTTGATGCTACATTTATCTATATGAATGAAAAAGAAGGATGGAAAATCTCTCACTTTGTTGAAGATATCCGTATACCAGATTACAATGATCCAAACGATAGTAAGAAAGTTCTTGAAGTGATGAGAAAACTACATAAACAGAACTTACAAGTAGATTGGGGTTTTTATCCTTGGGAAGATTCTTTTGACATTGAGAAATTGGTCAGAGAGAAAGGTCCTATCGAAGTCAGCGATTTTGAAGATCTTAAGAGTAAAGTGGAAAAATGTTATAAAGCAGTACAAGATGATGGTGTGACACGTAGATTCTGTCATTGCGATACTTATGCACCAAATTGGATGATGACTAAAGATAAAACAATCCTAATAGATTGGGAATATGCTGGTAATGCTGATCCTGCTTGTGATACAGCAACCTATATAATGGATGCCATGTATGATATTAAGACTTCTACTGAATTTATCAAAGAGTACTGTCAAGATGAATTCAACGATAAGATGCTGTTCCATCATTTGGCTTACGTAGCTATTGTTTCTTATCATTGGTTTGTTTGGGCATTGTATCGTGAATCTTGTGGTGGGGTATTAGGTGATTCGTTACATAATTGGTATGTGATGGCTAAGCGTTATTCTGATTATCTAGTAAAAGAGTTCAAGTTGTAGTTGAGAGCAGTCGTATTAAGAGTGACTGCTTTTTTTGAAAAAGATGAGAATGATGAGAACTTTTTGATAAAGAATAAGTGCTATTATGTTGGTGGTTGTGTATGCTTAAACAATACAATATAAATGATCCGTATCTAAAAGTTTTAAAAGCAAAAAAATGAGATAAAGAAGATAGTAGGATGACAAAGTTCTGCCTAAATCACGAAAGTGGTCAATGTGGATATATTGACGAAGACGGTCATAGCTGTCATCAACATAAATATGTTTATAATTGGGATTATGGTGAATATGTATGAGAGCGTGAGCAAGAGAAAAAAGAAGAAAAAATAGGATATCTTTGGGTTGAAGATGATTGCTTTTTATTTTGAATTGTGCAGTCTTTGAAAGCGGTTTAAAATATTCCAATAAAATAAAAAAATTGTAGAAAAATCGGATAAGAATCGACTGACAAATTACTCGAAAATATTATCAAAAATTGTTGACATAAAAGCTCAATTGTCGTATTATATACAAGCGTATTGAGAGCCCGTAGTGGGCTCTAATAAAAGCGCAAGGATGGCACACCCGGTAACGTGTGCATTGGAAAGGAGGATAACATATGCCTACAATAAATCAGTTAGTTCGTAAAGGACGTGAAAGTAAGCAATGGAAATCTGCATCACCTGCATTAAATAGAGGTTATAACTCATTAAAACGTCGTGCTACTTCAATCAGTGCACCTCAGAAACGTGGGGTTTGTACACGTGTCGGCACTATGACACCTAAGAAGCCTAACTCTGCATTAAGAAAATATGCCCGTGTACGTTTGAGTAATGGTATGGAAGTTACAGCCTATATTCCAGGTATCGGACACAATTTACAGGAACACAGTGTAGTGTTAATTCGTGGTGGACGTGTTAAGGATTTACCAGGTGTTAGATATCACATCATTCGTGGTACAATGGACTGTGCCGGTGTTAATGATCGCCGTCAAGGACGTTCATTATATGGTGCTAAAAGACCAAAAGCATAATCGTTGATGAAAGGAGGACAACGCAATGCCAAGAAAAGGACATATAGCTAAAAGAGATGTATTAGCTGATCCAATTTATAATTCTAAGCTCGTTACTCGTTTGATCAATCGTATTATGGTTGATGGTAAGAGAGGAACAGCTCAGTCAATTTTATACAATGCATTTGAGATCGTCGAAGAAAAGACTGGAAAACCAGCTATGGAAGTATTCGAGTCTGCATTGGATAATATCATGCCAGTTTTGGAACTAAAACAGAGAAGAGTTGGTGGTGCTAACTACCAAGTTCCAGTTGAAGTTTCACAAGAAAGAAAACTTACTTTAGGTTTAAGATGGTTAGTTAACTATTCACGTTTACGTAATGAAAAGACTATGGAATTACGTTTAGCAAACGAGATCATGGATGCTGCAAATGGCACTGGTGGATCTGTTAAAAAGCGTGAAGATACTCATAAGATGGCAGAAGCTAATAAAGCTTATGCACACTATCGTTTCTAATAGGTTCGAAGTATGCCACGTGAATTTGATTTACAACATACCAGAAACATTGGTATAATGGCTCACATCGATGCTGGAAAGACAACAACAACTGAACGTATCTTATATTACACTGGTCGTACTCACAAGATTGGTGAGACTCATGATGGCACAGCCGTAATGGACTGGATGGAGCAAGAACAGAAGAGAGGTATCACAATCACTTCTGCTGCTACTACTGCTACTTGGGAAGGACACAGGATCAATATCATCGATACTCCAGGTCACGTTGACTTTACAGTAGAGGTTGAAAGATCACTAAGAGTCTTAGATGGTGCGGTTACTGTCTTAGACGCTAAAGCCGGTGTTGAACCGCAGACAGAAACAGTATGGCGTCAAGCCACAACATATGGAGTACCAAGGATCGTCTTTGTTAATAAGATGGATGCTACTGGTGCAGATTTCTATATGTCTTATGAGTCTATAGGAAAGAGATTAGGAGCAAAGGCTTGCCCTATCCAATTACCTATCGGAACTGAAGATCATTATGATGGTATCATTGATATCATCACTCGTAAAGCTTACTCATTCTCTCATGATTTACATAAACATGATGAAGAGATCGAAATACCAGCAGATATGGTTGATAGCGTTGAAGAATATAGAGCTAAACTTATTGACATGGTTGCTGAATATGATGAAGAATTCATGATGAAAGTCTTAGAGGGTGAAGAAGTAACTGTTGAAGAGATAAAAGCTACAGTACGTAAAGCAGTAGTTGCTGGTGATTTCTTCCCAGTAATGTCTGGTGCAGCATACAAGAACAAGGGTGTTGTACAGATGCTTGATGCTGTTGTTGATTATTTACCTTCACCTCTTGATGTTAAACCTATCAAGGGTACAGATAAGAATGGTGAAGAAGTACATGTAACTGCAAAAGATGATGGACCATTTACTGCATTAGCATTCAAGATCATGACTGACCCATTTGTTGGTAAGTTAACTTACTTCCGTGTATATTCAGGAACAGCAACAGCTGGATCATATATCTACAATGCTTCTAAGGGACAAAAGGAAAGATTCGGAAGAATCATGCAGATGCATGCTAACCATCGTCAAGATATTACTGAGGTTCATGCTGGTGATATCGCTGCTGCTATCGGATTTAAGTACACTACAACTGGTGATACTTTATGTTCTGAAGGCCAGGATCTTACTTTGGAATCAATGGAATTCCCAGAGCCAGTTATCAACATGTCAGTTGAACCAAAGACAAGAAATGACCAAGATAAGATGGGTATTGCTTTAGCTAAGTTAGCTGAAGAGGATCCAACATTCAAGACTTACACCGATACTGATACAGGTCAGACAATCATTGCTGGTATGGGTGAATTACACTTAGATATCATCATTGATCGTATGAGAAGAGAATTCAATGTTGAATGTAATGTTGGTAAACCACAAGTTGCTTATCGTGAGACTATCACTAAGACTGCTGAGTGCGAAGGTAAGTTCGTAAGACAGTCAGGTGGACATGGTCAATATGGTGATGTTTGGATTAGATTTGAACCAAACGAAGATAAAGGATTTGAATTTGTTGATGCTACTATAGGTGGAAGTGTTCCAAAGGAATTCATCAAGCCTACAGAGGAAGGTTTGAAAGCTGCATTAAATGGCGGTTTACAAGCTGGTTATCCAGTCATCAATATCAAGGCAACATTATTTGATGGAAGTTATCACGAAGTAGATAGTAGTGAAAATGCCTTCAAGATTGCTGCTGGTATGGCTTTGAAAGAAGCTGCAAAGAAATGTGCGCCTGTACTACTTGAACCAATCATGAATGTTGAAGTAGTTGCTCCAAGTGAATATTTAGGAAGCGTAATGGGAGATGTTGTTGCTCGTCGTGGTCAGATCGTTGATCAAGAAGAGAGAAACAATGCTATTGCTGTTAGAGCAATGGTACCATTAAGCGAAATGTTCGGTTATGCAACAGCCTTAAGATCATGTACTCAAGGTAGAGGTAATTATGTAATGCAGATGGACCACTATTCTCAAGTTCCATTCTCAATTACACAAGAAATAATTAAACGTAATAACGGTTAGTTATTGCGTTAAATTAGAATTTGCTTTAAAATATTTTTAGAAAATTTAGGAGGAAATATCAATGGCAAAAGCAAAATTTGACAGAAGTAAAGAACATGTTAACATCGGTACTATTGGACATATCGACCATGGTAAGACTACATTAACTTCTGCTATCACAAAGACTTTAGCTGAAAAAGGTTGGGCTGAAGCAAAAGCATATGATCAAATCGACGGAGCTCCAGAGGAAAAAGCTCGTGGTATAACGATCAATACTGCACACGTTGAATATCAAACAGAAAAGCGTCACTACGCACACGTTGACTGCCCGGGCCACGCTGACTACATCAAGAACATGATCACTGGTGCTGCTCAAATGGACGGAGCTATCTTAGTAGTTGCTGCACCTGATGGACCAATGCCTCAAACTAACGAGCACGTATTGTTAGCTAAACAGGTTGGTGTTCCAGCTATGGTTGTATTCTTAAATAAGTGCGATATGATGGAAGGCCAAGAAGAATTCATCGACTTAGCTGAAATGACAGTTCGTGAATTGTTGAATAAGTATGATTATGATGGTGATAACTGCCCAATCATCCGTGGTTCAGCATTAAAGGCTATGGAAGGTGACGAAGAAGCTAAAAAGCAGATCTTAGCATTAATGGATGCTGTAGATGAATATATCCCTTCACCAGCAAGAGAAGACGACAAGCCATTCTTAATGGCAATCGAAGATACTATGACTATCACTGGACGTGGTACAGTTGCTACAGGACGTGTTGAACGTGGTGTATTAAAAGTTAACGAACCAGTTGAAATCGTTGGTATTAAGGAAACTCAAAAGACTGTTGTTACAGGTCTTGAAATGTTCAGAAAGACTTTGGATTTCTGTCAAGCAGGCGATAACATCGGTGCATTATTAAGAGGTATCTCAAGAGATCAAATCGAACGTGGACAAGTTTTAGTTAAACCTGGTTCAGTTCATCCACATACAAAGTTCAACGCACAAGTTTACGTATTATCTAAAGAAGAAGGTGGACGTCATACTCCATTCGTAAGTAACTATCGTCCTCAATTCTACTTCAGAACTACTGACGTAACTGGTGTTATCACATTACCAGAGGGTGTTGAAATGTGTATGCCAGGCGATAACGTTACAATGACAGTTGAATTGATTCACCCAATCGCTGTTGAATTAGGTACTAAGTTCTCAATCCGTGAAGGTGGAAGAACAGTTGGTGCTGGTAACGTTACTGAAATCATTGCTTAATTAGATTAAAGTAATTAATTTGAAAGTGTCTGTTAATAGCAGGCACTTTTTTTATTCTTGTGTTTAGCATTGAGATTTTAATACTTTTCAAGTAAAAAAGCATTGAGATTTTAGATTTAATGAAATGATGGGTAAATTGTTCTTTTAATAGACCATTTTTTGAAAAACATAATGCTTTGGTTTGTCTTATACTATGTACGATTGGGAGGTACAACATGGAAGATGAAAAATATAAATGGGTAGAACCTACAACACTATGGAATCCAATGTTTATAAGCGTTTTTATTGCTTCTTTATTTTTTAGCTTTTCAACTCAAATGAGTAATTCATTATTGTCTTTGTATGCTAAAAGTATGGGAGCAGCGGCTGATAGGATTGGTTCCTTGATGAGTATGTTTGCTGTTACTGCTTTGATCTTTAGATTTGTCGCAGGGCCAGCTATGAATGCCTATGATAGAAAGAGATTGCTTCAAATGGCTATGTGCTTTTTTGCTACCGCTTATTTAGGCTTTGGTTTGTCCGCGAAAATTGCTGAAATAACAGGTATTGACGTCATTACTATAATGAAAGTCTTTAGATTGTTACAAGGAATAGGTAACGCTTTTGGAAATTCTTGTTTATTAACAATAGTTTCTGATTGTATACCAAAAGAAAAGTTTGCATCTGGCATTGGGATTTATGCTTGCGCTGCAACTGTTGCTCAAGCAATAGGACCATCTATTGGTATAGCTTTAAGAGATGCTGTAGGATATAATGTAACTTATTATATTACTTTTTGTTCAATGATCTTTTCAATGCTATTAGTTGGATTTGTGGTAAAAACACCTTATAGAAAAAAGGAAAAGTTCAGTTTAAATCTAAATAATATTGTAGCAAAAGAAGCTATTGTACCAGCTATCATCACTTTCTTTATTGGGTTAGGTTTTAATGCGATAAGTTCTTTCTTTTTGGTATATGCTGAAGAAAGAGGAATAGAAAATGCTAGTTTATACTTTACCGTATATGCGATCGCTATGTTGGTAACAAAACCATTGATTGGAAAATTGTCAGATAAGTATGGATTTGTTGTAGTTGCAATCCCATCTATTTTGTGCACGGCTTTGTCACTATATTTGATTGGGCAATCAACTAGTTTGTGGCAATTACTAGTTGTTGCAGCGATCAATGCTGCAGGTTATGGAGCAGTACAGCCATCTCTTCAATCGTTATGTATGAAGGCAGTTCCTTCACAAAGGAGGGGATCAGCTTCATCAACGAATTATATTGCTTTAGATGCTTCAACAATTATTGGTCCAACAATTTGTGGCTATGTAGCTTCTATTGCAGGTTATACTCCATTAATGTGGACAGTTATGGCTCTACCAATAGTAGTAGGAGCTTTGTTGACATTTGTGTTCAGAAATAAGATAAACGAGATCGAAGAAGATTTCAAAAATAGATAAGAAAGAGGTAAAAATGCGTAAAAGATTGGTTTTTAGAGTTGATGATGTAGGCTATACTCCTTGTTATGATTTAGGTGTAAAGAAAGCCTTTGAAGAGGGAATTGGTTGTAGTGCAGATGTTATGTTTGATGCACCAGATGCTGTTGAGGTTTTGAAGTGGTTAAAGCAAAGGCCATGGATTTCAGTTGGCTGGCACCGCCATTTATGGGAATCGCCAGTTTTACCCGCAAGCGAGGTTCCTTCTTTAGTTGATGAGGAAGGCAGATTTAAATGGAGACATCGCAAGACTTTCTTGATGGCAGAAGCTACTTATGAAGATGCTTATAAGGAATTCGATGCAGAAATGAAGTTGTGTTATTCAATATTGGGTAAATATCCTGATGTAGCAAGTTTGAGAAAAAATGATATTCCTCTAGAGAAAGCATTTAAGGATGTTTTGGATAAGTATAATATTCCTTATGGTGTATATTCAACTACGCCGGATCATCGCTTTTATCAACAAGCTGATGAAAAGTATCAACATTTGAATTATATTTCAGTCAATATTCAACCCGATCCGAAGATTGGCTTTGATCTAGCTTATTTTAAGGATTATGATCCACTTTCAAAAATGATGAATTTAACTTGGAGTGAAAAAGAAGAAGCGTATTTCTATGGTTGGCATCCAGGATATTGTGATGATCATATTATGGCGGAATCTACTTGTAACTTACATCGCTGCAAAGAATTAGAAGCTTGTTGCTCGCCAAAATTAAAACAGTGGATAATTGATGAAAAAATAGAATTATGTAATCAAAGAGATATTATTTATGGTACTAATGAATTTCAAGATCACTTAAAAGAGATCGATAGTCCATTATGGATTGGAAATATGAAATAGAGGATTAAAAATGAAGGGTATTTTATTATTGAGCCATGGAGATATGGCTAAGGGAATGTTACAATCTTCTTCTATATTTTTTGGAGAGAAATTACCACAAGTAGAGGCTTTAGATTTCCAAATGACCGATGACAGCGATGAGTTTGAAAAGAAGATAGTAGAAACAATTGAACGGATAGATGATGGGGATGGAGTCATTGTATTATGTGACTTGTTTGCGGGAACGCCAGCTCACAAAACTACAAAATATGTAAAGCCTGGGAAGGTTGATGTTATCTGTGGGATGAACTTACCTTTATTCATGGAACTGTTATCTAGTAGAGAAACTAATGATATAGATCTAAAAAAACTTATGGATGTAGCTAAAGAGGCTATTAAGCCTTGGCAAGTTGTTCAATCTTCAAATTGTGATGATGATTTCTTTTAGTGGTTATGCAAAAGAGAAAAGAAAATTGGCATCCTAATTCTGGAAATAAAGCGACATATATAAATGCTCGCCCTTATAGTAATTATATTGCTTGGGCAATGTTGAAACAGATGCGTGAGCACAACGACAATAAGAAGATATATGATATAAATCCCTATGTTGAGGTATTTAAGTTTAGAGAAAACTTTTATGGTCTATTTACTCTTAACTTAGATGGTGCTGGTGACGTATGGATGTATCTTATTGATGGACCAGAAAAAGCAATGCTTATCGATACAGCTTATGGATTAGGAGATTTAAAGGGATTAGTAAAACAGATCATTGGAGATAAAGAATATATTGTGGTCAACACTCACACAGGACCAGATCATGTTTTAGGCAATTTTCGCTTTGATAGGATTTATTGCCATGAATATGAGGTGTATTCAATCCTAAAAAAATGTAGCAAAGATTGTTTTGATTATCTTTTTGATGAAAATGGCGGTAACAAGTATGTTCAATTTGACAAAAAAGATCTTCCAACTTATAAAAAATTTGAATTAGTTGGATTAGAAGATGGTCATATATTTGATTTAGGTCAAGGTTATGAAGTCGAACTATTATGGACTGCCGGTCATGCAGCGGGTCATGCTATGTATTTAGATAAGAATAATAGAATACTTATCAGTGGTGATTGCTTGATAGCTGGTACTAATTCAGTAGGAATGGGGCCGAGATATGGTGATCCTTATGGGAAATATTCAACTATTGAAGCATATTATCAACAAATGAAGAAAGTTGCTGAAAGAATAGATGAATATGATTATATTTTTGGTGGTCATTATGGTGTAGAATTTGAAAGTAATGTCATTGTTGATGTTGTAGAAACTGCTGAAAAGATCTTGAAAGATCCAACAAATTATGACTACAAGAAGATAAGAAAAAGTGCTGATGGTTCAGAAAATGTGATCTATTGCAAGTATATTCCTAATTTCTCTTGTCTTGCTTATAAGGAAAACGGGATATATATGGAAAAAGCTCAAAAAATCGTTGATGAGTACTTGAAGAAGGAATAGAAATATTCTTTCTTTTTTTGATATGTATCACAAAATGGTCTTTTTATTTATCTTTTTTTGAAAAATAAAGGGGCATCATTTTTATTACAATGATAATGTAAAAAAAGCTTTAAAGATCTTAGAAGCAAATAGGAGGATCAAGTTTATGATTGTACAACTTAGGATCGATGAACGTCTGATCCATGGTCAGATAACTACTGCCTGGTCGAGATTTCTTGATGTTAGCCGTATCGTTGTCGCGAGCGATAAGCTAGCTAAAGATGAATTAACTACTCAAACTTTATTGATGAGTGCACCTGCTGGTAAAAAAGTAGCTGTAAGAGATGTTGACGCTACAATTAAATTATTATCAGATCCAAGGATTAATACTGTAAGAGTATTAGTGATCGTGGATAATCCAAAGGATGCTGTTACTTTAGTAAAGGCTTTAGGTATTGAAGAAGTAAATGTTGCTAATTACGTTAAGAAAAAATCGAAAGATAAAGTAAAGATCACTGCAGGTGTAAACTCAGATGCAGAAGATTTAGTTTATTTTAAAGAATTGGCACAAGTTACTAAACATTGTTTTTCGCAATTGATTCCATCAAGTCCGATCGAGGATTTTGTTGGTATAGTTGCAAAATTATAACTTTTCTATCATAAAAAAATAAAAAGGAGAATATGAATTATTATGGGAAATGCTTTATTGATCGCATTTGCTTATTTGTTGTGGCAAGTTGCCGATAATTGGGCTGGATGGCAGACATTTACTCGTCCAATTGTTTTATGTACATTGACTGGTTTGATGTGTGGTGATATCAAAACAGGAGTTATTTTAGGAGCAGAATTAGAAGCAGTTTATATGGGTGTATCTGCAATTGGTGGAGAAGCACCATCAAATTATCAAGCTGCATCTGTATTGTGTGTTGGGTTCGTAGTATTATCTGGAGCAACTCAAGAGGTAGGATTATCTTTAGCAGTTACTGTTGGAACATTGATCAATGCGATCAAACCATTCACTAACGCTATTGCTTTAGCTTTACATCCTTGGTTTATGAAAATAGCTGAAACAGGAAATGTAAAGAAATTCCGTATTGCTATGTGGGTTCAAGTTTTATTTGTTTCACAATTATTAAATACCATTTGTGTATTCCTAGTTGCTTTAGGTGGAGAATTAGGATTACAAAAATTAATAGCAGCTTGTCCTGCATGGTTCTTAAATGGCTTAAATGCTTCAGCTAATATGTTAGTAGTAGTTGGTTTATGTTTAACAACTCAAGCAATTTGGAATGGTGCAACTACTGTTATGTATGTTATCTTAGGATTTGTTGGTGTTAAGTATTTAGGACTAGGTACTTTGCCATTAGCGCTAATTGGTGTAGTTATTGCTTTTGCTCATTTCCAAACAAGATATACTATTTTACAGAATAAGCCAGTAGCATCTACTGCTCAATCAGTTGCACAGGGAGGAGACGATTTCTATGATTAAGGCACCTGCTATCACTAAAGAAGAAAGAAAAATGTTAAATAAAGCTTACTACTTCTCACTTGGAACTAATATGGCAAGTAGTAAGGTTTCTCAACAATCAAAATGTTTTGCTATGGCTATGTCTTCAGGTATTGATATGTTCTACAGTGATCCTGAAGACAAGAGAAAAGCATTCTATCGTCATGCGGGAGAATTCTTTAATACCCATCAGGTATTCTTAGGATTATTAGTTGGTATCTGTTTGGCAATGGAAAAGCAACAGGCAGAACATCCTGAAGAAGATATAACTGAGACAATTTCAACTTTGAAAGCATCATTAATGGGACCTACAGCAGGTATTGGAGATAGTTTCTTCTTCAATTGTTTCCGTGTTATCATTGCCGGATTATGTATCGGTATTGCTAAAGATGGTAATCTATTAGGTGTAATCTTATTCATGTTACTATATGGTGGATCATTATTAGTCATTAAGTATTACTTCTTAACTTCTGGTTATCGTTATGGAACTACGATCATTTCGGAAGCATTCAAGAGTGGTATCGTACCACTTATCACTGAAGCTGCTGGAATATTAGGAGCTATCATGGTTGGTGTATTGGTTGCTCAAAATGTTAAGGTCAATATTAGATTTGCGCCTGTCATTGGTGGAGCAACAATTGATTTCCAAGGTATGTTAGACAATATCATGCCTGGTATATTATCACTAGGATTATGGGGATGGGCTTTTGCTAAGACTCAAAAAGGTTGGGGCCCAACAAAATTGATCTTTGTTATCATGGGCGCTTGTATTGTATTAGCATTCTTCGGAATCTTATAAAAGTTAAAGATCCTACTTAAATTGGTAGGATCTTTTTTTTAGAATTTGAATGATCTGATTATTTCACGATATGTTTTTCTATACATCGTATTAATGAAAAAAGGATGTTGATGCAAGAATTGCTTAAGTATATAAGCAATGAGAGTGATCTCATGGGCATTTCCAGATCCCCTGCTATAGAAGATAAAGATAATATCTCTGTTTTGTTTCCATATGATCGGCTGATCATTAATAAAGATCTCAATGTTTGTTTTTTCCATTTTATAAGCTAATGGACTTATCATTACGATATTGTTTCCTTTTTCAAAGGAGATAAAATTATCTTTAGATTGTAAATCTTTGATAAAACTATCTTTGCTTCCAACTTCATTTTCGTGTCTTTGGTAGATAGCATTATAAACTTCTTCTTTAGTTTTAAATGAAGAGCGAATGATGTTTTCTTCTGATAAATAAGATTTTACTTCCTTTATGAGTTTGCTCTTTAAATAATTTTCTAATTCTTGAAAGCAATCTTGATCATGAATGTTACCAACTTTTATGATTTCGTTAGCATTGACTGTCAAACTATTGATCGGACTGATCTGATAGTTGGTGATGAGGATATCAGCTTTTTTATGTTCATTGGAATAGATCTCAGCAAATTCAATGGCTTTAATATCTTCAAAATGATAAGGAAATGATTTTAAGATTCTATGACGCAAATTTGTTGCTTCATAGTAGCCATTACGAGCAATTATTAAAGCAGTGATCTTATCATAAGTATGAGTTGCATTGGAATTGAGCAATGATTGATTAAATATGTAATAGGCTTCTATTAAGTTGTTTTCAGTTAAGACAACGTTGTGTTTTAACTTATAAAATAGCGCAAAGATGGTACATACGTCACTTGATAGTAAGCCCAAACGCACAGATGATATTAGCCCTTCACCATCGCTTATATAATTAAAAGATTGTTTTATTGATAAACTATACAAATAACAGTAAAACTTATTTTTGAAATCATCATCAAAGCATTTTGTAATATCATAATATGATTGGATAAACTTTATCAATTCTTCTGTTTCATTTTTAATGTCATTCAGTACTCTTTGATCTATAGCAATGGGATCTTGAATGACCATACAACAAGCTAACAAAGCTGATAAAGAAATGTAATCAAGTTGAGTTGCATTTTCTTTGAAACGTTCAGGTAAGTTTGTATAAATATCTTTAGCAATCTCATATGTTGGTAAAGACTTTGCCAGTGTAATCATGTTGTCATCAAATCCTAATTTATCAATGTATTTTTTTCTGGTATGTGACAAAATAATATAATTAAAGATTTTATGAGCATTAAGTATAGGTAGTGAAACATATTTTGGGGATAGCTTATTTACTGATGAAACAACTATTTTACGTATGGCTTTTTTTAACTCGTCATTGTTCATTAATTGGGCTTCAATAGAATCATATTTTAAATTACTGTTACGTGAATGATGAGATACTTTTTCTAAAAAACTAAGGCAATTGCGAATGTCCCACTCATTACCATCTATGTAGAAACCATAATTTCTTTTACTTTTTAGTTCAATATTATATGCTGAAGCGATCAATTTTACGTTATTCATTATTCTTAGTACTGTGGATTTGGAACAATACATAGAATTAGTTAGTTGTTCTACTGATATATAATTGTTCGAAGACAATAGTCTTTCTAAAATAATGTATGCACTAGACAAGTTACTTGTATCAAGATAGCTAAAACGTTCTATCTCGCTTATTGTTTGATTGATAAAGCTAATAGCGATATCTGGATCAGTTATCTGTAAACGATAACCAAAAGATATTTTGGAATCTATAAAACAACCTTTATCTTTTAGGTGTTCATTGATATTTTCCACAGTTTTTCTAATGGTATTTATTGATGTATTACAAATAGTGCTCAAGTTTGCACTACTTACAAAATCTTCAGCTTGTACTATTTGCTTAAAAACATCTTGTTCTATATCGTTTAACATGACTAAATTATAGTTAATTAAATAGTAAAAGTCAAAGTCAGCATACTCTATGCGAAATATTTCGCAAACAACCATAAAATAATTGAAAACGCTACAAGTTTTTTAGTAATATAGTAGTAGATAAAGGAGGATATACGCTTTGGCGTATATAATTAAAAATATGGTAGGTATTTTATTAATGAGCCATGGTAAGATGGCTGAGGGGATGCTAGATTCTTGTAAATTATTCT